>JBEKAM010000120.1:0-11430 GCA_050015915.1 Solirubrobacteraceae bacterium | reverse complement strand
CAGGTCTTTGCGCATCGCGCGGTAGGCGCTCTCGCGATCCTCGCTCAGCGCCGCCGGCACCGCCGCCACGACGTCAAAGCCCTCCAGCGTGCGCCCCGCGCGTTCGCGCCCCGCGCGCACCTCCGGGATCACCACATCACGGATATAGCTCGGGTTGCACAGCCACAGGATCACGCCGTCCGCGACCTCGCCGGCCAGGCGCAGCATCGCCGGGGAGAGTGCCGCCACATATATCGGGAGCTTCGGGCAGTGATCCACGCCGAACAGGTGAAAGCCCGTCTGCCACTTCTCGCCGGCCGGCGGGTCCTCGCCGCAGAGGATCGCCCGCACGATCGACACGTATTCGCGCATCTCCGTCACCGGGCGGTCGATCGTCTGCCCGTGCCAGCCCTCCACCACCGGCCGGTGCGATACACCCAGACCGAGCGTCAGGCGCCCGCCCGAGAGGTCGTCGATCGTCGCCGCCGTCTGCGCCATCGTCGCCGGCGTGCGCGTGTAGATCGGCACCACGCCCGTGCCCACACGGATGCGGCTCGTCGCAAGCGCGTAAGCCGTCACCACCGTCAGCGACTCGCGCCCGGCGATGTGGGTCACATACACCGACTCGTAGCCGAGCGACTCTGCGAGCTTGACTCGCTCGATCGCTGACTCCAGTGAGCGTCCAGTCGAAATGAAGCACCCGGTTCCCACGCCCTTGAGCATATGGGACCCAAGCCGGGAGCCGCTTGGGAGAGCGTGGCTTGTCGTCCAACGCGGCCGTCGGCCTTAAGCGCTAGCCCGGATCGAGCCCGAAATCACTCGCCTGCTCAATGGCTTGCGCGCTCCCTGAATCGAGACCGGACGAGATTGGGACTGATCCGTCTCGATCGCCTGCTGGGACCGGTGCTCGCGCGCTCAGCGCCACCGCCAGCTCCTCGCGCGAGTGGATGTCGAGCTTCAGATAGACGTGGCGGAGGTGGTACTCGATCGTCTTCGGAGAAAGGAACATCGCCGCCGCGGCCTCGCGGGTCGTCTTCCCGCCGGCCAGCAGCAGGGCAATCTGGAGCTCCTGCGGTGTCAGCTCATCGATCGTGCTTGGGTCACGGCGCCGGAGCCGCTCGCCAGTTGCCGCAAGCTCCGCGCGAGCGCGGTCGATCCATGGGCGTGCGTCCAACAGCTCGAACGTCGCGAGCGCGCCTCGTAGCTGCTCGCGGGCCAGCTTGCGGTTGCGCGCTCGTCGCAGGCGTTCTCCGTACGCGAGCCGCGTGCGCGCGGTCTCGAACGCATCGGGCGTGCCAGCGTGTTGCGCGAGGGCTTCCTCGAACAGCGGCGGGAATGACGCGTCCTCGGCGACCAGGCCACGCACCCGAAGAGCGCGCGCAAGCGACCACGGCTGTCCCTTCGATTCGGCCGCGGCGCTGAACTCGTCAGCCAAGCGGCGTGCCTCGACATGATGGCCCTGTCTGGTGGCGGCGTCGATCAGCTCGGGCGCTGGCGAGATGTCGGGGTCTGTGATCCCAAGCTCATCCACGAGTCGTCGTTGGTGCTCCAGATGCTCGACCGCTCGCTCGGTTTCGCCCAGGCCCAGCGCGAGCATGCCGAGCGCCTCGATCGCCCACACCTCGTGTAGCCGTGTGCCAACGTGCACACAGAGTTCGAGTACCTCTGCGACGTTGGCACGGCACTCCGCGTCGCGGCCCCGGCGAGCCTGCAGCCGCGCGAGCCCCGAGAGCGCGAATACGAGGTCTGTCCGTTGCCCCATCTCCCGGGCGAGACCGATTGCCTCCAGGTATGTGGCCTCCGCCACCGCCCAACGGTCGGTAGTGGCATGGTCGAGGGCGATCAGGCTGAGGACGAGCGGCAGTGCCCCGATCGCCGAGCGCATTCGAGCGCCCTCGAGCGCGTGGTCCAGCAGCGCGCGTCCGGTGCTCGCCTCGCGCAGGAAGATTGGCGCAATCGCGAGCCACGGGAGCAGCCGCAAATCCGCGAGCAGCTCGGGCGAGCGATTGGCGAGGGCGACGGCTTCCTGGATCGTCTCCGAGCCCGCGGCCGCGTCGCCGCCTGCGACGCGTGCCATGCCGATCGCGATCGAGGCCAGGAAGCGCGCACGTGCCGAAGCGCAGTCCGCAAGAAGATTCCAAGCCCGCTCGGCAACAGCCAGCATCTCGGCGGGATCGCCGGCATAGAAGCAGGCGGCGGTGGCCTCGGCGAGCATGGCGACCGCACGCTCGGGGTCAGCGTGCTCGGCCGCCGACGTGAGGATCGCGTGACCTCGCATCACAGGGCCCTGTCGGGTCGCGATGTGGCCGGCCAGCTCGTCGATGTCTAGCGAGCTCGCGTCGTTGCCGGTGGATGCGCGGGCCTCGTCGAGCAATGTGACGGCGCGACGAGCGAAACCCGCGTGCCAGCTCTCCTGCGCCGCGGCGAACACCAGCCGCCCGCGACGGCTGCGATCGGCGGTCAGCCTTCCGGCGCGCTCAAACGCGAGGGCGGCGCTCGAGTAGGCGCTTCGGTCGCGGGCGCGCTTCCCGGCCTGCTCGAGCGCGGCGGATGCCTGCTCATCGACACCCATGGCCGCGGCGGCCAGATGCCACGCGCGGCGGTCGCCGTCGCGATCGGGCAGGGCGGAGGCAAGCGCCCTGTGCGCGGCGCGCCTTGCCTCGGGTAGCGCGTCGGCGTAGATCGCCGAGCGCGCCAGCGGATGGCGAAACTCGACCGAACCGGCACCCACGGTGATGAGGCCAGTTCGCTCTACGGCGGCCAGCGCTGCAAGCTCGATGTTCAGGCGCTTGGCGGCGCGCTCTAGTACGGCGAGGTCGCCGCTGTCGCTGGTCGCCGCGAGCAGCAGCGCCTGGCGCTCGCGCTCATCGAGGTTGCCAGTCCGTCGCAGGAAGGCACGTGAGATCCGTGCCGAGACGAGCAGCGGGGCCCCACCCGGGGCGAGCGCGAACTCATCCACGTCGCGGGCAAGCTCGAGCAGGCCGAGCGGATTGCCGGCGGTCGCCTCGTGTAGCTGCGCTGCCGTCTTGGGCGCGAGTGTGGAAAGCAATGACGCGGTCTCGTCGCGGCTGAGTCCTTCGATCTGCACGGTTGGCAGGTCGGCGCCGTCAAGCAACGAGGGCTCGCCATCGCGCACCGCGAGCAGAACGGCGATCGGATCGGCCACCAGCCGTCGAACGGCGAAAAGCAGCGCCTCTGCGCTGGCGCGATCTAGCCAGTGCGCGTCGTCGATCAGCACCGCGACCGGGCCCTGGTCGGCGTAAACGGCGAGCAGGCTGAGCGTTGCAGCGCCGACCGCGAAGCGGTCTCGCGCCCGCGCCGGCCTTAGCGCCAGTGCGCCCTCGAGCGCGAGCGCCTGCGGCTGCGGTATGCCCTCGAGCATGCCAAGCGCGGGCCGCAGGAGCTCGAGCAGCGATGCGAATGGGATCTGCGCCTCTGACTCGACCCCGCGCGCGCGCAGCAGCCGCATCCCGCCGGCTTGGCCGGCAGCGTGCTCGAGCAGCGCGCTCTTGCCTATGCCCGGCTCACCGAGGAGCGCGAGCGTCGCGCTCTCGCCCGATCGCGCAAGCTCGAGCGCAAGCTCGACGGCACCTTGCTCACGCTTGCGCCCCACCAGCATGGGCCGATTCTCGCACCTGGTGTCACGCTGGCAAAGACTAGGTGCCCCCCGGAAGCGAGTCGCGACACGGCCGGCGTACGGTCATCCGCGAGTCAACTAGCCAGGAGGTCTCTGATGAGCACTACAACCGAAGCCGTCGCGGTCGACGGCGAGAAGCTGATGCAGTTTGTGTTTCGCGCGGTCGAGGAGGTCGGCGCGACGCTGAACGCGGCCCTGGTCGTGATGGGCGACAAGCTCGGCCTCTACCGCGCGCTCGCCGGCACAGGCGGCTTGTCGCCAGCGGAGCTCGCCGAACGCACGGGCACCGCCGAGCGCTACGTGCGGGAGTGGCTGAACGCGCAGGCGGCCGGGGGCTTCGTCGGCTACGACCCCGACAGCGGCCTCTATTCGCTACCGCCCGAGCAGAGCGTCGCGCTGACGGACGAATCGAGCCCCGCCTACCTGCCGGGCTTCTTCCAGATTGCGCTCGGATCGGTGATCGATTCGCCGAAGATCATGGAGAAGGCGCGCGGCGGCGACGGGCTCGGCTGGCACGAGCACGTCCACGACGTGCATGAGGGTTGCGAGCGGTTTTTCCGGCCCGGATATAACGCCCACCTCGTGGCCGAGTGGCTGCCCGCCCTCGATGGAGTCGTCGAGAAGCTAGACCGGGGCGCACTCGTCGCCGACGTCGGCTGCGGCCACGGCGCCTCGACGATCCTGATGGCAAAGGCGTTCCCGAGCTCAACGTTCGTTGGCTCCGACTACCACGAGGGCTCGATCGCGACGGCGCGGGAACGGGCGGAGGAGGCCGGCGTCGCCGACCGTGTCAGTTTCCAGGTCGCGCCGGCGGCGGCGTACACTGGCAGCGGCTATGACCTGGTGACGATGTTCGACTGCCTGCATGACATGGGTGATCCGGTGGGGGCCGCGCGCCATGTGCGCTCGACGATTAAGGGCGACGGAACTTGGATGATCGTCGAGCCCCATGCGGGCGATCGCGTCGAGGAGAACCTCAACCCGGTGGGGCGCGCGTACTACGGGTTCTCGACGCTGTTGTGCACGCCCGCGTCGCTCTCGCAGGAGGTCGGTCTCGCGCTGGGCGCGCAGGCGGGCGAGGCGCGGATCGGCGACGTTGTCAAGACGGGGGGCCTCAGCCGCTTTCGCCGGGTGGCCGAGACGCCGTTCAACCTCGTCTTCGAGGCGCGCCCGTGAGCATTACTCCTGAGGAGACGGCGGCGCCCGCGGAGCTCGCGGGCGCCCTGCCCCGGGAGCAGACGCGCGCTCGCTATCCGGACGAGACCGGCTATGCCGAGCGCGACGGCGTGCGTCTGTACTACGAGGTGTACGGGTCGGGTGATCAGGCGCTCTTGCTGCTGCCGACGTGGTCGATCATCCACTCGCGCTTCTGGAAGGCGCAGATCCCCTACCTCTCGCGTCACTTCCGGGTCGTGACATTTGACGGGCGCGGCAACGGCCGTTCGGACCGGCCGGTGGGCGGGGACGCGTATGTTCCCGATGAGTTTGCCGCGGACGCGCTCGCAGTGATGGACGCGACTGGCACCGAGCGCGCGGCGCTCGTGGCGCTCTCATGTGGGGCGCTGTGGGCGACGATCCTCGCCGCTGAGCATCCCGGGCGAGTCGACAGCGTCGCCTACATCGGCCCCGCGGTCGGTCTCGCGCCCGGTCATCCGGAGCGCGAGGTGCCGTTCGACGAGCCGCTCGAGACCGACGAGGGGTGGGCGAAGTACAACAGCTACTACTGGCAGCGCGACTATCTCGGGTTCCTTGAGTTCTTCTTCGCCAAGTGCTTCAACGAGCCGCACTCGACCAAGCAGATCGAGGACTGCATCGGCTGGGCGCTCGAGACCGATCCCGCGACGCTCGCTGACACCACCCGTGGGATCGGCCTGCGTTGCAGCACGGAGAGCTTCAGGGACATCTGCTCGCGCGTGCGCTGCCCGACGCTCGTGATCCACGGCGACGAGGACCTGGTGCGCCCGCATGCACAGGGCGCCGCGCTCGCCGAGGCGACAGGGGGCAAGCTGGTGACGCTGCAGCACTCCGGCCATATCCCCTCGGCGCGCGACCCGGTGAAGGTCAACCTGCTGCTGCGCGAGTTCGTCGACGGCCGCCGGGATGCCACGTCCGCTTGGAGGCGCGCACGTGCGCGTCGGCGACGCGCGCTCTATGTCTGTTCGCCGATCGGCCTTGGCCACGCGCAGCGAGACATCGCGATCGCCGACGAGCTGCGCAAGCTCCACCCCGACCTCGAGATCGACTGGCTGGCGCAGCATCCGGTGACCACGGTGCTCGAGGGTCACGGCGAGCGGATCCATCCCGCAAGCACGGAGCTCGCCAACGAGTCCGGCCATATGGAGTCGGAGTCGGCCGAGCACGACCTGCACTGTTTCCAGGCGTGGCGGCGGATGGACGAGATCCTGTTGGCGAATTTCATGGTCTTCCACGACCTTGTTGCGGCAGAGCAGTACGACGTATGGATCGGCGACGAGGCGTGGGAGCTCGACTACTTCCTACACGAGAACCCGGAGCTCAAGAGCGCCGCGTACGTGTGGCTGACGGACTTCATCGGGTGGCTGCCGATGACCGATGGCGGCGCGCGCGAGGCGTTCCTGACCTCTGACTACAACGCCGAGATGATCGAGCAGATCGCACGCTACCCGCGCGTGCGCGACCGCGCCGTGTTCGTCGGCGAGCCCGACGACATCGTCCCCGAGCGCTTCGGCCCCGAGCTGCCCGTGATCCGCGACTGGACCGAGGAGCACTACGACTTTGCGGGCTACGTCACCGGCTTTGACCCGGCGGCGTTCGGCGACCGCGAGGCGCTGCGAGCCGAGCTCGGCTACCGCCCTGACGAGCGCGTGTGCATCGTGACCGTCGGGGGCTCGGGCGTCGGCGCGGATCTCCTGCACCGGGTGATCGCGAGCTTCCCGGAGGCCAAGCGTCTGGTCCCGGAGCTGCGGATGATCGCAGTCGCTGGACCGCGAATCGACCCGGCTTCGCTACCAACATGCGACGGGCTCGAGGTTCGCGCCTACGTGCGCGACCTCTACCGGCACCTCGCCGCCTGCGACCTCGCGGTCGTCCAGGGCGGGTTGACGACCGCGATGGAGCTGACCGCCAACCAGCGCCCGTTCATCTACTTCCCCCTCAAGCATCACTTCGAGCAGAGCTTCCACGTCCACCACCGTCTGTGTCGCTACGGCGCCGGACGCCGGATGGAGTTCGACGACTCGCCACCAGATGCAATCGCAGCGGCGATCGCGGCCGAGCTCGGCCGCAACGTCGAGTACCGGCCAGTCGCCTCCGACGGGGCCGCGCGCGCGGCCGCGATGATCGCCGAGGTGCTCTGATGCTCATCGATACCGACTATCTGGTCATAGGGGCAGGGGCAAGCGGTCTCGCCTTCGCCGATGCGCTCGCGGCTGAGGCCGATGTCGAGGTGACGCTGATCGATCGTCGCGAGGCCCCGGGGGGTCACTGGGCGGACGCCTATCCTTTCGTACGCCTACACACGCCGTCTGCTTACTACGGCGTGAACTCGCTCGCGCTCGGCGAGGACCGCATCGACCAGGTCGGCGAGAATGCGGGGTACTACGAGCGGGCGACTGGCGCGGAGATCTTCGAGTACTTCGACGAGGCTGCCCGGCGGCTGACACAGAACGGCCGGGTCCGCATACTCACCCGCCACGAGCACCTGGGCTCCGGCAGCGACGGTGAGCAGGTCAGGGACTTGGGCACCGGAGTGCTCCACGCTGTGGCGGTACGTCACAAGGTGGTGGATGCTCGATACCTGGAAGGGTCGATCCCCGCAACCCACACCGCCCCGTTTGAGGTGGCGGCCGATGCACGGCTCGTGCCGATCAACGACCTGCCGGCAGCCGCGCAACCGGACTGCTCCTACACAGTGCTGGGGTCCGGCAAGACGGCCGCGGACGCGTGCACCTGGCTACTGGAGAATGACGTGCAGCCAGATCGGATCCGCTGGATCCGACCCCGCGACGCGTGGTTCTACGACCGCCGCCACTTCCAGCCGCTGGAGCAGGTCGGCGCGATCATGGAGGGGCTCTCGCTCGATGCCGAGGCCGGCGCGCAGGCGGCGGCCATCGAGGAGCTCTTCGAGCGGCTCGAGGACTCGGGGCGCCTGGTACGCATCGACCCATCGTGGCCGGCCACGATGTACCGCGGCACGATGCTCAGCGCCCGTGAGCTCGAGGCCCTGCGGCAGATCGAGGACGTCGTCAGGCTCGGCCGCGTGCGACGGATCGAGGCCGACCGTATCGTGCTCGAGCGCGGCGAGACCGAGACAGGTCCCGACGTCCTACACGTGGACTGCACGGCGGTCGGCCTGAGCAACGCACCCGCCACGCCGATCTTCCAGCCTGCTCGGATCGTGCTCCAGCAAGTGCGGCTCCTATCGCCCTGCTTCAACGCGGCTCTTATTGGCTTCGTCGAGGCCCACCGGGATGACGACGCTGAGAAGAACTGGCTATGCCCACCAAACCCCTACCCGAGCAGCACCGAGGACTGGCCGCGTCAGATGAGGTGCACGTGGATAGCGGCGGAACGGTGGTTGGGCGAGCCCGACCTCTCGGAGTGGGTGGCGCAGAGCCGGCTCAACCTGCTGCGCACACTTCCCGACCACGCGGCCGAGCCCTATGTGCAAACGGCAGTCAAGCGATATCTCACCCACCTCGGCGCGGCGATCGAGCGGCTGGCGCAGATGGACGAGTCGACTTCACCAGAAAGCGAAGCGAGTGGTGCATTCGACCCGAGCGTATCTGGCCATACAGGACGCTGAATCCTCCGGTTGTGCACCGAGATGTCCGCAGCCGCCAAGTCCCGGGACGACGACCCAATGCAGAACATCGTCACCCAGCCTGCGAATGACCGCCGTTGATCGCCCGTTGGGCTGCGAAAGCCCGTTCGTATGCAGGCCGCGTCTCGCCGCGGGCAACATAGCCGGCCAGGGCCGGAAACTCGTCCAGAAGGCCAGAAGCTCTAAGCCTCAGCAGCACCGACACCATCATGAGGTCGCCCGCGGTGAAGTCCCCGTCAAGCCAGTCGGCATCGCCCAGGCGCGCAGAAAGCTGGGCCAGTCGATCGCGAATGCGGTCTCTGACTAGGGGCAGGCGCTCCTCGGCCCATGGCTCCTCACCCTCCACGAACCTGGCGGTCACGAGTTCGAGGATCGCCGGCTCGACGGTGTTGAGCGCGGCGAACATCCACATGATTGCCCGCGCCCGCGCATCGGCATCGTCCGGGAACAGTCCCGCATGCTGCTGGGCGATATGCAAGACGATCGCACCTGTCTCGAACAGGACAAGATCGCCTTCCTCATAGGTCGGAATCAGGCCGAAAGGATGAAGGCGCAGATGCGCGGGTTCCTTCTTCGCGCGGAACGAGAGGAGGCGAACCCCGTAGGGCTGGCCCACCTCCTCAAGCGCCCAGCGAACGCGCGTATCGCGCGCCAGGCCCTTGCCGCCATCGGGCGACCGCTCAAAGGCAGTGATGACGATGGTCATCGTGAGACCCCCCTCAGGTTCGCCTCCGTGGCGTCATCCACGTCGGCCACGAAGTCCTCCGGCTGCTCGGTTGTACCGGCGAGGGACAGGAACAGAGAGGCCACAGCTTTGCGCATCGAACGATCTCCGCGTCTCGCGGTCAGCGTCACGTACACAGAAAAACTGAGTGCGCTCAGAGTTGGAGGTCGATGAGATCGTGATCTGACATGTGCTCGTCGTCGCTTGCCGGTGCGAGTCCGGCCCGGCGTTTGCAGGACGTTTGCAAGGCGCCCAAAAACCTCATTGGAACGCCAACATGAACCTATCACCCCGACCATTTTCTAGAAGGACGAAACGCCCCGGTCTCCCCCCAGGAGGTGGGTCTGTCCGGAAGTTTGTGTATTTGGCGTGATCTAGGGGTTCGTATTGGGCGGGCCCGTGAAGGAGGATCGTGCGTGAGGCCGCTCAGTCACTCCGCATGGCCATCTGGTAGCTTTCCGCGCGATGCGTACGGTGTACACATCGGGGCCGTTGAAGCGCGAGCGCGTACTCGAGGCAGCACTGACGGTGGCTGAGCGCGAGGGCCTTGAACGGCTGTCCATGCGGCTGCTGGGGCGAGAGCTGGGTGTCTCGACGATGGCCCTGTATCGGCATGTCACGAACAAGGACGATCTGCTGGATGGGCTCGTCGCGCTCCTTCTCGGAGAGCTGGAGATACCCGAGGAGTCGTTGCCCTGGGATGAGCGCCTGCGCCGGCTCGCGCGCGAGGTTCGAGCTCTAGCGCATCGTCGGCCCGAGCTGTTCGGCCTGTTGCTCAGGCGTCGCGCCGTCGGTGAGGAGGCGACTCATGCCCGGGAGGCGGCGCTGCGCGCACTGCGCGATGCCGGGCTCGAGAGCAAAGCGGCGGAGAGAATGGAGCGGCTGCTCAGCACCGTGGTCATGGGGTTTGCGCTCTCGGAGGCGACCGGCCGCTTTGAGGGCATCGATGTTGACGAGGAGTTCGACGGTGCTCTGGAGCTGCTCGCTCGTCTGGTGGCCGCCCAATGAAGTCCGGCGCACCTTCACGCACGGCGGAATACATGGCTCTGTTCCGCGCCCTCGAGTCTGCACGACCCGAGGGCGAGCGCCTGTTTGAGGATCGCGCTGCCGCGTCCTTCCTGCGTCCGACCCTGCGCGCTGTCACGTTCGCTGCAAGGTTCCCGCCGGCGCACTCAGTGATCGTCGGGCTGATCGACCATCGTTGGCCCGGTCCGCGCCTGTCGGGCGTGGTGAGAACGCGCGTGATCGACGACTTCGTAACGGGCGCCATGCAGGCCGGCTGTACCCAGCTCGTGCTGCTGGGCGCCGGCTATGACACACGCGCGACCAGGCTCCCGGCAGTCGCCGCCGGCACCGTCTTCGAGGTCGACCACCCCGTCACGCAGGCCAGCAAGCGTGGCGCCCTCCGCCACGTGCCCGGCCGCATGCGCTACGTACCACTCGACTTCGAGAGCGACGCCCTGCAGCCTGCGCTGATCGACGCGGGGCTGGACCAGAGCCAGCGAACCTGTGTTCTCTGGGAGGGTGTGTTCAGCTACCTCACACCCCAAGCGATCGACCTGACGCTCGCGGTGCTCGTCGAAGTGTGCGCACCGGGCAGTCAAATCCTGCTCACCTACGTCGACAAGCGTTACCTCAACAGCACAAGCCCACACGCTGGAGCCTGGTTGACAGCCGTGCACGACGCCGGCGAGCCATTCCAGACCGGCCTCGATCCCATCCACGCACCAGCATTCTTCGCTGCACGCAACCTCACCCTCCTGGGCGATGAGTCAACCACACAGGCCGCCCGCCGGCTCGATGTCCCCAAGGCGCACACGATCCCCGACATGTACCGGATCGCCACACTCCAAATCCCCCAAACCAGTCGATGAACGTCCGCTGGATTCGCACTCTCAGCGCCTGAGGATCACGTACACAGTGGTGGCCGCAAATGCCATCTGCCCAAACGCCAGCGCCGTGCCCAGGTTGACCGCGCCAAGCGCTCCCGCGAGCGCGCTTGCGAGCACGAACGCGCCGAACATGTACAGCAGGTTGCGCCTCATCCCATGCGCTGTTCCAGCACTGACACCAGCGCTGGAACATCCGCGCTGGCGTCCTGCTCGGCGAGCAGCGCCTCCGCGGCGCGGCGGCCGCCGAGCACGCGCATTCCCCGTTCGCCATGCTCCACAAGGAAGTCGTTCAGCGCGCCGGCCCGGCGGGCTCGCACGCGACGCTCGCCGACGTCCAAGCCCGCGCGGTGCTCGTCGAGTGCATCGACCAGCTCATCGATCCCGCTCGGCGGCGCCA
>JBEKAM010000119.1:0-11434 GCA_050015915.1 Solirubrobacteraceae bacterium | reverse complement strand
GCGGCTCAATGAGGAAATGAACCCTGCCCACCCGGCCGATGCGGTGCGCATCGTGACGATTGACACGGGTGTGCTGTTTCCGGAGACGCTGGAGACTTGGCGAGCTTTTGAGCAGCGCTTTGGCGTGAAGATCGAGGTGCAGGACGCGAGCAACCATGACAATCCGTGGAGCGGCCCTGAGCACTGCTGCTCGGTGGCGAAGGTGGCGGCACTGGAAGCGTCGCTGGCGGGCGCTGAGGGCTGGATCACTGGTATCCGTCGCGAGCAGGGCCCAACGCGGGCGCACACGCAACTGATCGAGCGCGACGCGAAACGCAACCTGTGGAAGTACAACCCGCTCGCGCACTGGACGGACAAAGACCTGTGGCGCCGGATCCACGAGCGCGACCTGCCATACAACCCACTGCACGACCAGGGCTACGAGTCAATCGGCTGCGCCCCATGCACCCAGCCGGGCTCGGGCCGTGAGGGCCGCTGGGCGGGCACAGACAAGACAGAGTGTGGGTTGCATGTAGAGGTAGTCGAGCCGTGAGCGTGGCCACCCGCCCCCAGCTGAGCCACCTGCGCGCACTGGAGTCAGAGGCGATCCACGTGATGCGTGAGGTGGCGGCGGAATTCGAGAAACCGGTGCTGCTGTTCAGCGGTGGCAAGGACTCGATCGTGCTGCTGCGCTTGGCGGAGAAGGCATTCCGTCCGGCGCCGTTCCCGTTCCCACTGATGCATGTAGACACGGAGCACAACTTCCCAGAGGTAATCGAGTACCGCGACCGCCGGGTGGCGGAACTGGGCGAGCGACTGATCGTGGCGAGCGTGCAGGACTCGATCGACCAGGGCCGCGTGGTCGAGGAGACGGGCCCGCGGGCGTCGCGTAACAAACTGCAGACGGTGACGCTGCTCGACGCGATCGCAGAGCACGGCTTCGACGCGGCATTCGGCGGCGCGCGCCGTGACGAGGAGCGGGCGCGGGCGAAGGAGCGGGTGTTCTCCTTCCGCGATGACTTCGGCCAGTGGGACCCGAAGAACCAGCGTCCGGAGCTGTGGAACCTGTACAACGGGCGCATCAAAAAGGGCGAGAACGTACGTGTGTTCCCGCTGTCGAACTGGACTGAGCTCGACGTATGGGAGTACATCGACCAGGAGCAGCTGGAGGTGCCTTCGATCTATTTCGCGCACGAGCGCAAGGTGTTCGAGCGCGACGACATGCTGTACGCGTGGCGTGAGGGCACGGAGCTGATGGACGGCGAGGAGATCTTCACGGAGACGGTCCGCTACCGCACGGTCGGCGACATGACCTGCACTGGCGGCGTGCGCTCTCATGCGGCGACGTTGGAGCAAGTGGTCCTTGAGATCGCGGCGACCCGCATCACCGAGCGCGGAGAGACACGCGCGGATGACCGTGTGTCGGAGGCAGCGATGGAGGACCGTAAGAAGGCCGGTTACTTCTAGTGACCCTCGACCTGCTGCGCTTCACCACAGCGGGCTCAGTCGACGACGGCAAGAGCACGCTGATCGGGCGGCTGCTGTACGACTCCAAGCAGGTGTTCGAAGATCAGCTGGAGCACGTGGCACAGGCCTCGGAGCGCCGTGGCGGCGAGGGCACGCTGGATTTGGCGCTTTTGACGGACGGGCTGCGGGCGGAGCGCGAGCAGGGGATCACGATCGACGTGGCGTACCGCTACTTCGCGACGGCAAAGCGGCGATTCATCATCGCGGACTGCCCTGGCCACCGCCAATACACGCGCAACATGGTCACGGGCGCCTCGACCGCGGACGTGTCGGTGGTGTTGATCGACGCGCGTAGGGGCGTGCTCGAGCAGTCCAAGCGCCATGCATTCATCAGCGCGCTGCTGGGCATCCCGCAGATGGTGGTGGCGATCAACAAGATGGATTTGGTGGACTACTCGCAGGCGCGCTACGAGGAGCTGGCGGAGGAGTTCGAGGAGTTCGCGCGCAAGCTTCGGGGCGGCAAGAACCCGCGGCGAACAGAGACCTCGTATATCCCGATGTCAGCGTTGAACGGCGACAACGTGGTCGAGCGCTCGGAGCACATGGACTGGTATGACGGGCCGGTGCTGCTCGATCTGCTGGAGCAGGTGGAGGTGGCATATGACCACCCGGACGATCGCCCGGCGCGCTTCCCGGTGCAGTGGGTGATCCGGCCGGCGAACGGCACAGGCGAGGATTACCGCGGCTACTCGGGCCAGCTGGCGAGCGGCGCGCTGCGCTTGGGCGATGAGGTGGCGGTGCTGCCGGCCGGTGGGCGTACACGAATCGCGGCAATCGACACCTTCGACGGCGAGCTGTTGGAGGCGATGGCGCCGATGTCGCTGACGCTGCGTCTGGAGGACGAGCTGGACGTGTCGCGCGGGGAGATGATCTGCCACCCGGATGAGGCGCCGGTGGTGGCGCGGGAGCTCGAGGCGGATATCTGCTGGATGAGCGAGGAGCTGCTCAGGCCGGGGGCGCGCTATCTGCTGAAGCAGACCTCGCGCAGCGCCACGGCTGTGATCGACGCGATTGAGGACCTAGTGGACGTGCACACGCTCGAGCGCACCCCTGCACCGCAGGAGCTGGGGCTGAACGACATCGGCCGCGTGCGTCTGCGCACGAGCGTGCCGCTGGTATTCGACCCCTACACGAGCAATCGCCGTACTGGCAGTTTCATCCTGATCGACGAGTCAAGCAATGGGACCGTCGGTGCGGGGATGATCGTCGGCGCGGCTGCCTGAGTCCCGGCCCGGCGCCGCCGAGCGCACGCCGACACGACCAAGCCCCGGATCAGCTGCTTGGATAGCCCCTGGATGCCGCCGTACCCATAGGTATGCTCGCGCAACCATAAGGGTCGCCGGGGCAACTATCCGGTGCAACATACGCAACGACGGGGGGGTTGGGCATGACAGTGTTTCGACGGCTCATTTGCGCGTGCGCGATTGCGAGCGTATTCGCGACGGTATGTGCAAGCGTGGCCTCGGCGCAAACCTTCTATGTCAACCAGCGCAATGGCACCCCGAGCTCCAAATGCGGCATCTACCCGGGAGGCAGGATCGGCGAACACGAAGAAGAAGACCCGTGTCTGACGATCAACGCCGCGATCAAAAAATCCGAAGGCGCGAAAGGCCCCAACACGGTCGAGGTCTCCCCGGAAGAAAATGAACTGCATCCCTTCAAAGAAGAGATCCATCTCACAAGCTCGGCCGACAGCGGCTTGACGATCAACGGCGAAGAACCAGGAGTGAGGATCATCGATAGCGGCAGCTACGCGATGGAAGTGGAACCCAACGCCGGCTCCGTGACACTCTCGAACGTGGAGGTCAAGGCGGAATCCGTGTTCTCGGCAATCCGCAGCACGAACGCGAACGTGCGACTGCTGAACGACACGATCGTCGCCGAATCGGTCAACAGCGGGATTCAAGCAATCGGGGGCTCACTGACCCTCGAAGGCGACCACGTGACCCTGGAATCCGCCTCGGGTGTCGCGGTCATCGCCGAAGATGCGCCGCTGATAGTGAGCGCCACGAAGATCTTCAACGGCGAAGGTGGCATCGGCTCGGAATCGTCGGGCATCGACAGCGAAGGCGCAACGCTCATGGTCGACAACTCCACCATCGTCAACGAAGGCTCCTCGAAACCGTCGCAGCACGGAATCTACGTTGAAGGGGATAGCCAGGCGACGATCCAGAACACAACCGTCAAGCAGGGAGGCGCCGGGATCGGCGTGTTCTTCGAAGCTACGCCGGTGACGGTGGAAGGACTGGATGTGGAAATGCTCGATCCCACCTCGAAACTGGAAGGCGTCCACGACGAAGGCCAGAGATCATCCTTCTCGCACTTGGAAGTGACGGGTACGTGGAGCGGGCCCGCGATGGAAATCTACGGCGGCGAAGTAACGTTGACCGACAGCCATCTGGCGACGAGCCCGTCGTCCAAAGCTCTCGCGCTGGGGTACCGGTCAACCGGCGAACCAGCCCGCGGCCTGCTCATCCAGCGCAGCGTCATTCAGTCCGCGCGCAAAGCGATTCCCGCTGCCTTGAGCGCGATCGGTG
The DNA here is from genome assembly GCA_050015915.1 of Solirubrobacteraceae bacterium. Classification (GTDB taxonomy): domain Bacteria; phylum Actinomycetota; class Thermoleophilia; order Solirubrobacterales; family Solirubrobacteraceae; genus Palsa-744. Next base: position 7,391 of record JBEKAM010000119.1, on the reverse strand, counting down.
GCAACGTCACGATCGACTCCTCGGAGGTCCTCGGCGGCACCGCCGGCGTCGCCTTCGAAAGCAACTCGGGAACGCGGACGATAACGATCGCCGGCTCGACGGTTGGCGGCGTGCCGGGGATCAGCTTGGAAGCCCCAGGTGTGGTGGGCGTCGATGCCAAAGCAACCGGCAAATCTGCCAGCACAGCGAGCGTGGTGATCGAGGGCTCGGTATTCACGGAGTCGCAGGTGGCCACGGCCGCGCTCAACGACAAAGCGATCGTGAGCTGCACGTACTCAGCGATCCCGAGCCAGGTCCAGACGCCGAACCAGCTCACGGAAACGGGCGAAATCGGCTGCGCAAGCGGCACCGCCGGCAACACTAACTCGAGCGGCGAATTCGAATCGCTGTTCGCCGAATCGCTCGTCAACTACAAGTTGAAGCCCTCGTCGACCGCAATCGACAGCGTGCCGGTGAGCGCGATCACGCTGCCATTCGGCCTGACGCCGTCGACGACGGATCTCGAAGGCAACCCTCGATACGAAAGCGTCGCGTGCAAGCTGCTGCAGGACAAGGGGGCGCTGGAGCTGCCAGGACTCGGGACGGCGTGCCCGTCCACGCCCGTCGTGACCCAAACTCCCACCACAAAACCAACCCCGGCGGCCAAGCCACTCGCTGGCATCCTGACCAGCCTGACGCTGTCCCCCAGCGCGTTCTTCCCAGCCCCGTCAGGCGCCACGGTGTCCGCCGTGACGGCAAGCAAGAAGAAATACGGCACGAAGATCAGCTACCGCGACAGCCAGGTGGCGACCACCACGTTCACGGTGCTCCGCGAGTCCACCGGCCGCAAGCACGGAAAATCCTGCCAAAAGCCATCGCCGAAGAACAAGCACGGCAAGCGCTGCACGCTGCTCACGAAGGTTGGCACGTTCACCCACACCGACAAGGCAGGCGCCAACAGCCTGCACTTCAGCGGACGCATCAAGGGCAAAAAGCTGCCGGCAGGAACCTACGAGCTGCAAGCCGTCGCACACGACGCCGCAGGCAACGGGCCTACCGTCAGCAAGAACTTCAAGGTCGACGTCTAAATACGAGCACGCATCAATTCATAATCTGCCTGACGTCAATTCATAATCTGCCGGACCACGAATTCATAATTTGTCCGGTATCACAGCTACGCTTCGTCTTCACGGCGTACACGAGCAGTTCATGAGCGACAGGGACTTCGCTGGGCTCCGCTACCTGCGTGACAAGCTTGGCGCCCGCTTCAAGGGTGGGGCCGTGCCATATGCGGGCTCTGACACCCTCCCGTTCGGCGACCGCCTCGCGGCCGTCCCATTGAATGGGTTGTGGCACGGTTGATCGACGCGCTCCGCCGGGCTGCGACAGCGCCTGGATATCGCTACCGGCCCCGATCTGAATAAGCTTCCGCGGTCGATGTTCTCAAAGGTCCTCATAGCCAACCGCGGCGAGATCGCCGTCCGCATCATCCGCGCGCTCGATGAGCTGGGCGTGGCGAGCGTCGCCGTGTACTCGGAGCTCGACCGCGACGCGCCCCACGTGACGCGCGCGGGCGAGGTCTACAACCTCGGCGACGGCCCCGCCGCGGAGAACTACCTGAGCGTGGAGAAGATCCTCGACGCGGCCAGGCGCGCGGGCGCCGAGGCGATCCATCCGGGCTACGGCTTCCTCGCGGAGAACGCGCCCTTTGCGCAGGCATGCGAGGACGCGGGGATAGTCTTCATCGGCCCGCCCGCAAGCGCGATCGAGGCGATGGGGTCGAAGACGCGCGCGCGCGAGCTGATGCAGGCCGCCGGCGTGCCGATCGTGCCGGGCACCACGAAGCCCGTGGAGACGGTCGCCGACGCGCTGCGCATCGCCAAGGGGGAGGTCGGCTTCCCCGTTGCCGTCAAGGCCGCCGGTGGTGGCGGCGGCAAGGGCTTTCGCGTCGCGCTCACCGAGGATGAGCTGGAGGGCGCGTTCGAGGGCTCAAGCCGCGAAGGCGAGAAGTTCTTCTCCGACCCCACCGTCTATCTGGAGCGCTATCTGCACGACCCGCGCCACGTTGAGGTGCAGGTGCTTGCGGACCGCCACGGCAACGTCATCCATCTGGGCGAGCGCGACTGCTCGATCCAGCGCCGCCACCAGAAGGTGATCGAGGAGTCCCCCGCCCCCGCGTGGGTGGTCGACTCGCAGATGCGCGAGCGCATCGGCCAGATCGGCGTGAACGCGGCAAAGGCGGTCGACTACGTCGGCGCGGGCACGATCGAGGGGCTCTTCTCGGTAGGCGAGGGCGGCGGCGAGCCTGAGTACTTCTTCCTCGAGATGAACACGCGCGTTCAGGTGGAGCACTGCGTGACGGAGATGACCACCGGTATCGACATCGTCAAGGAGGGCATCAAAGCTGCTGCCGGCGAGGAACTCGCATATGCGCAGGAGGACGTCGAGCTGCGTGGGCACGCGATCGAGTGCCGCATCAACGCCGAGGATGCCTCCAAGAACTTCGCCCCCGCGCCAGGCAAGATCGGTGTCTACCGCGAGCCGACCGGCCCGGGCGTGCGCGTTGACTCGGGCGTGCGCGAAGGCGGCGAAGTCTCGCCCATGTATGACCCGATGGTGGCGAAGCTGATCGTGTGGGACGCCGACCGCGAGCAGGCCACTGCCCGTATGCTGCGCGCATTGGACGAATACGAGATCGGCGAGCTGAAGACGCTGATCCCCTTCCACAAGGCGCTGCTCGCGACCGACCAGTGGGCCAAAGGCGAGACCTGCAAGGACCTCCTGGAGGACAAGAAGTGGCTGAAGACGCTCGCCTTCCCGCCGCCAATGCCGCCTGCCGAGGACGGCGAGGAGGAGAAGGTCGAGCAGACCTATGCGGTAGAGGTCTCCGGCAAGCGCTTTGACGTGCGGGTGATTGGCGCTCCGTTCGCCGGTGGCGTGGGCGCAAATGGCGGCGGCGGCGCAGCCGCAGCACGCAAGGCGCCCAAGCGCGGCGAGCGCAAGTCCTCCAGCGGTGGGGGACCGGACACCCTCCCTTCGCCGCTACAGGGCAACATGTGGAAGGTGCTCGTTAAACAGGGCGACACCGTCCAGGCGGGCCAGCTGCTGTGCATCATCGAGGCGATGAAGATGGAGAACGAGATCACCGCCCACAAGGCGGGCACGATCGTCGATCTGCCGATCAGCGAGGGCGCCCCGATTCAGGCGGGCGCGCCGATCGCCACGATCAAGAGCGCTGACGGCAGCTGACGACCAAGCGCTGACGTACCGTCTGCCGCACCACTCGCGACGCGGTTACCGGTCGGGCAACGGCCGATTGCCTTCCGTAGACCTCATCCACTATATCCAACTCTATCGATCATTCGACGAGTTGGAGACAGTCCTATCGGACGCCTTTATGTAATGGCTAGTGTCTTTGACTGAAGCGTCATTGCGAGACGAAACTTCAGCAAGGAGAAAGGGAGGATCTAGTGAGAAAGGCTCTTATGGGCGCGGCCGTCGTCGCGTCCCTGGCAATCGTGGGAACTCCAGCAGCTCTGGCAACGCCCACTGGCGGATACGCCGTGTTTGCGCAGTGCCCGACGCAAGCAGCTGGCGTCGACGGCTGTGTCTACTCGCCGACGGAAAGCGGTGAAATCACGATAGGCAAACAAACGGTGCCGATCGTCAATACCCAGGTTCTACAGGGCGGGCTGCTCGAAGAAGTAGAACCGTTTGTCAAACAGCTGGCCCCTGCCCTCAATGGTGAAACGCTGACAAAAACGGTACAAAGGGTTCCAGGCGGCCTGCTCGGCGTGAAGTGCTACGAAATCAAAGGCGAAGGGTATTGGGAAAAGGAACTGCGAAAAGCGTGTGAAAAAGTCTTCGAAGAAGGCTTCCTCGGCGTCACTGCGGTAACGGAACTGGCGGCGCCGGCGAGCTCGGTCGTGTTCAACACTGCGGCGGAGCAGCTCGGAGAGGGCACTGCTCTGACCCTGCCAATCAAGGTCAAACTCGAAAACGCCCTATTCGGCAGCAAATGCTATATCGGCTCCAACTCGGACCCGATCATGCTGAACCTGACGACGGGCACGACGAGCCCGCCATCGCCGAATACGCCGATCTCGGGCAACCCTGGCACGAAATCGACGAAGGAAAAAGGTGGCATTGCCGTCCTCAGCGGCGTCAAGTTGGTCGACAACTCGTTCTCGGCGGCTGGAGCGACGGGCTGTGGCCTGTTCGGCCTTCTCGACGGGCTGATCAACTCGAAACTCGGGATACCGTCCGCAGCAGGCAACAACACGGCGATCCTCAACGGCAAAGTCGAACTCGCCAACTCCGAATTGGTAGAAGAATCGGAAGAATAGTCACGTGTTGATGGCGAGACGCCAACGCTGTGTTGGCGTTGGCGTCTCGTCCTGATTAGCGCTCTACCATCGCCGCGACGTTCTCCGCGTGAAGCGCGCGCTGCTGGCGCGAGCGTCGATCGCTTGGCAGCTCAGCGTCGGCGCCACGTTCGCGCAACTGCTGCAGATAGCGACTGTCCTCTTCGAGGACTGAAAGCGCCCCCGCACCGTCCATCACCGGCCCGTGGCCTGGCACGACATTATCGGCCGCCCGCACGAGTAGGCGCAAACGCTCGAGCGTCGCCAGATACGCCTCGACAGTGTCCCCTGCGTTGAGAGCGGGGATCTCGATACTGGACAGGTAGTCCCCCGCGACCAGCACGCTTGCCCACGGCACCCAAACGGCCATGCCGTCGCGTGTGTGGCCGTCGGCCGGGTGTAGCTCGACCTCGCGGTCACCGATCTCACAGCGCCCGGGCACGGGCAATGCCTGCAACGAGCCCAGCGCGAGCGGGCGCGGTCGCTCGATCATCAGCTCTTCGTCGAACCTGCGCAGCTCCCGCTGAGCTTCGCCCGGCGACGCGCCCAGACGCTCGGCTGTGCTCTCCGCGCAGCCCAGCGGCACCTCGGGAAACGCCAGCGGCCCCAGCAGGTGGTCCCAGTCGCCATGTGTAGCCAATAGGCCGCTGGGCTGGGGAAACTGTGCCTGCTCGAGCAGCGCAGGCAGCGCATCGAGCTCGTCCGGGAGCACCGGCGAGTCGATCATGAACGTCTCGCCGAGCGCCTCGCTCTCCCCTCCGCGAACGATCACGCAGTTAACCCGCAGCAGCGCGCTGGTCACGACGATCACGTCTTGATGAAGAGAGATGGCCCGCATCGCAACCTATCCGCTTGAAAGAGATCTGAGGAGCAGATCACGGAGCGGCCACTCGCCTGTGATCAATGAGACGACTACGTATGCGGCAAGGACAGCGAAAACGATCAGCTTGATGACGGTGAAGGCCGTCCAGAAGAACAGCTCGCGCTCGGCCCGGCGCTCCTGGACTGAGGTGTGGGTTCGATGGCGCAGCAACAAAAGCTCCCGTGCGGTCACTTCCTGGGCCTCGCCTGTGGAGCTGGTCTGCGCCGGCGCGGTGCCTGCAGACCCTCTGCGAGGTCGTCAAGCGAGATGCCGAACACCTCGGCGAGAATCAGAAGAGTGCTCAGCCGCGGCTCGGTATGGCCGAGCTCGATTTTCGCGATCTCGGTGCGATGCAGTCCGGCGCGCTCCGAGAGCGCTTCCTGAGATAGCCCACGACGCGAGCCGTGGCGGCTCGAAAGCTCCATGCGAGCACGGCGCACATTGCTCCCAAATTGCGCCAGCAGCTGTTCTCTCTCAACGTCGTAGGAGTCCATGCCGAGCGCAGCATCCTACACAATCCTGTAGCTAGACAGCTACAGGATCACGACGACGTGAAGCTACGTCACGCCGAGCAGCTTGGCGGCCTCTTTGAGGTTGGTGACCTCGGCCGTGGGCTTCTTCTGGGAGGAGTCGAGGGTCTCCTTGTTGCGGTTGACCCAGATCACGGGCACGCGCTGTTTTACACACGGCACCACGTCGTGGTAGTGGCTGGCGGCGACGTGCACCCAGCCGCGCTTGCCGCCCATGCGCCGTGCGCACTCGGTGAAGTGGGGCAGCTCCGGCTTGTAGGAGCGCACCTGCTGGGCCGTCACGACGAGGTCGAAGTCGGTGGCGATGTGGCGGCGAGTCTGCCCCAGGAGCTTGTCGTCGATGTTCGAGAGCAGCCCCAGCTGGTATTTCTTGGACAGCTTCTGCAGCTGCACGGCGGTCTCCTTGAATGGCATCCAGCGCTGCACGGAGTCGGGCAGGAAGCCGGAGCGCGAGGGCTCCAGCGCCCAGTCCAGGCGTTTGGCGATCTCGATCGCCGTGCGCCGCAGGACCTCGGCGTAGAGCTCGTAGGAGCCACCCTCGATTTCGCGGGAGATCTCGTGGAACATCGACAGCAGCACGGCCCGATCGATCTCCACGCCGTCGCGGGCGGCCTCCTTGGCGAAGGCGTCGTAGATCCCGCTCTCCCAGTCGATCAGCGTGCCGTAGACGTCGAATGTGACGAATGTGACGTTTTTGGGGATGGCCATCGGGCGGCATTATGCCGTGCCGGGCCTCCTCGGCGCGGTGCGCTCCCCCTGAACGGGGCCTGCTGCACGCAATCGCCCGTCTTGCGTTAGAGTCCCGCGCCGCTAATGGACCTCTTGGAGTACCAGGGCAAGCAGCTGTTTGCCCGCCACGGATTGCGCGTCTCCTCGGGACAGCCGGTTACCACCGTCGAGGATGCCGTCGCCGCGGCGGCAGAGGTGGGCTACCCGGTCGTCGTCAAGGCACAGGTGCTGATCGGCGGCCGCGGCAAGGCCGGCGGCGTCAAGCTCGCCGCCGACGAGGGTGAGCTGCGCGAGCACGCGGGCAACATCCTCGGCATGGACATCAAGGGCCATATCGTCCGCAAAGTCTGGATCGAGCACGCCTCGGACATCGCCTCCGAGTACTACGCGTCGGTGCTGCTCGACCGCTCCGCCAAGCAGCCGCTGGTGATGTTCAGCACGGAGGGCGGCGTGGATATCGAAGAGGTCGCCGAGAAGACGCCCGGGAAGCTGATCCGCCACCACGTCGACCCGCTGAAGGGTCTCTCGCGTGCCGAAGCCGTGCAGATCGCCACCGTCGGCGGCGCCGACGAGGACGTGATCGAGGGTGTGGCCGACGCGCTCGTGGCGCTGTATGAGGTGTGGCTCGACGAGGACGCGACGCTCGCGGAGATCAACCCGCTGATCGTCACACCCGAGCGCGAGGTCAAGGCGCTCGACTCGAAGGTGTCGCTGGACGGTAACGCCCTCTACCGCCACCCTGAGAACCAGGGGCTCTCAGACAGCGAGAACGAAGACCCGATCGAGCGCCGCGCCAAGGAAGAGGGTGTCCAGTACGTCAAGCTCGACGGCGACATCGGCATCCTCGGCAACGGCGCCGGGCTGGTCATGTCAACGCTCGACGTCGTTGCCCGGGCCGGCGGCTCCCCCGCGAACTTCCTCGACGCG
>JBEKAM010000118.1:0-11461 GCA_050015915.1 Solirubrobacteraceae bacterium | reverse complement strand
CGCCAGGATGCATTGACGGGCAACGAATGGCATCGCATCGGCTCTGGGGTCGTGACCGCCGGCCCGAGCTCGTCGGTGGGAGTCTTCTCGATCACCCACCGGTTCCTCGTCCCTGGTGATGCGAACATCCGGGTGCTTCTGCGCTCGCAGCTCCGCAACGCCGCGAGCCCGTCCAACCCCCTGACATACGAGATCTCACAGGCGCAGAACGCGTCACTGACGATCAACAGCTCGGCCGATCCGATCACCTTCGGCCAGCCGGTGACGATCAGCGGCGTGGCAGCGGGGGCACCTAACACCCTCGTGACGTTGCTGGCGCGAACGATCCACCAGGTTGGCTTCGCGCCGGTCGCTGAGGTCAAGACCAATGGAACGGGCGGCTATGAATTCCCTGCCCAGTCGCCGATCGACAACACGTTCTATGAGGTCAAGGCGGCCAATGGCCGCACCTCGGCCTTGCTGTATGAGGCTGTGCGGAACGTGATCACGGCGGCGGTCTTTCCCCCCGGGATGTCGGTGGAAGTCGGCCAGACATTGAAGTTCTCGGGCAGCGTCAGCCCTGAAAGGGCCGAACACGTGATCTACCTCGAACGAGAGAATGCCCTCGGCACGGCCTTCCACGTCGAACAGGTCTCGACGATCCAGTCGGGTTCTGTCTTCTTGATCGAACACACCGTGTACGAAGCCGGCACAAGCGTCTTCCGGCTGCGCATCCCTGGCGACCCGCAGAACGGCGGTGGCATAAGCCAGACGTTCACGATCCAGATCAAACCCGCGTCGTCGGCTGCAGTACTGCCACCCGAGGCGCCGGGTAACACCACGCTGCCTCCCGAAGGCCAGGTCTAGTCCAGGGGACGCCTCCACGCGCCCTGTGGCTGCCCCGATGACGGGTGGCCACAGTGGCGCCGTGGTCGTTAAGCGATCCTCAGGCGGCGACGGCGCGTGACTGCAGGTGCGCGCCGACCTTGCGCTTGACTCTCTGCAGCGCGTTGTCGACGGTCTTGGTGTCGCAGGCGAGCCTGCCACCGACCTGCTCGTAGGAGTAGCCGTCGAGGTAGAGCGAGAGCACGCGGCTCTCGAGCTCGGATAGCGCCGTCGACAGGCACCCCACGAGCGAGCGCAGCTCCTCCGAGGAGATCACCTGGTTGACCGGGTCCTGCACGGTCGGCCCGGGCAGCATCTGATCGAGCGTTGGCACGTCATCGCCAGCGCCTGCTGGCGTCGAGGAGAACGACACGTACTGGTTCAACGGCGTGTGCTTATTGCGCGTGGCCGTCTTCACAGCAGTGATGATCTGCCGCGTGATGCAGAGCTCAGCGAAGTTGCGGAAGCTCGACTCGCGGTCCGTGCGGAAGTCGCGAATCGCCTTGTACAGGCCGACGAGACCCTCCTGAATTAGGTCTTCGGAGTCACCACCTGCGAGGAAGTAAGAGGATGCCTTCAGTCGTACAAAGCCGTGGTAGCGCCTCACTAGGCGCTCATAGGCATTGCGGTCCCCCTGCTTCGCAAGCGCGATCAGGAACGAATCCTCGACCTTAGGTTCAGAGTTAGGGTTATGGGAGATTCTAGCCACGAGCAATCCTTTCTTACGGGACACCTCCATGGTGGACCCGAAAACGTGCTCAGTGGCGCACTCCTCCCCTGGCGCCAACCTATAAAAGATCGCTTTACCTAAGCTTTTCTCAACCTTAGGTTCAGCGTTATGTCGGCGCAGCCTTGCACAGTTATGGAACCTTGTCAAGGGCCCCCTTGACGACTCTGCAAGATCTCGTACAAAGCCACCGCCGCGGCAGCACTGACCCCGAGCGACTCGATCCTCCCCAGCAGCGGCAGCGAGATCAGCTGATCGCACGCCTTGGCCACCCTTGGCCGTAGGCCACTACCCTCGCTGCCGAGCACCAGGACGACACCTGAGCCGCTGTAGTCGAGCGTGTCGTATGCCACGGGCGCGATCTCCCCCGGCAGACTGTCAGCGCTCGCGCCGTAACACCAGCAGCCAGCCTTGCGCGCGTCTGCAAGGAAGTCGGCGAGGTTGCGAACCCGCGCGACCGGCAGATGCTCGACAGCCCCGGCGGAGGCCTTGCACACGGCGGGCGTGACCTCTGCGGCGCGGCGCTCGGGGATGACTACACCGGCAGCGCCCGCGCACTCGGCTGTGCGGCAGATCGAGCCGAGGTTCTGAGGGTCCTGAATCTGATCGAGCGCTACAAGCAGAGGGGTCTCGCCCGCGAGGAACTCGTCGGCGCTGGCGTAGTGATACGGCCCTGCCTCAGCACAGAGGCCCTGGTGAGCGCTCGAGCCACAGCGACGCTCGATCTCCTCGGACGCGACGGTCCGGACCTTGACGCCGGCGAGCCATGGCTCACGCGCGGCGCCGCCCGTCGCCCACACCTCCCCCACGCTGCTCGCCCGCCGCCCCCGCAACGCCTCCCTGATGGGATTGCGACCGTAAAGGATCACAGCGGGATCAGCTCAAAGCCGTTCGGTCCGTCGCGGACCTCCCAGCCCTGCGCAGCGATCTCGTCACGCAGACGATCGGCAGCCGCGAAGTCGCGGTCACGGCGAGCTTGCTCGCGTTGCTCGGCGAGCTCCTGCACATGCTCGGGCGCCTGCGCATCCGCTGCGAGCAAGGAGTCGAGCCCGAGGACGGTGAGCATCTCGCGCAGGTGGGAGTCACCCGGGGCGTCGCCCGCACCGCTCGTGGCTACACCGATCCACTCATTGAGCACCGCGAGCGCCTCAGCGGTGTTGAAGTCGCGCGCAAGCGCATCGAAGAACCGATCGCGCAGACCCGCCAGGGCTTCAGGCGAGTCGCCGTCTGACAGCCGCCGCCCTGCCTCGCGGATGCGCTTGACGTTCGCCTGGGCCTGCTCGAGCGCAGCCTCGGAGAACGCGAGCGGCTGGCGGTAATGCCCAGAGACGAGATACATGACCACCGCCTCAGCGCCGTATTGCCCGAGCACCTCGTGCAGCAGCGCGATGTTGCCCACAGACTTGGCCATCTTCTCGCCGGTGAACTGGATCATGCCGTTGTGCATCCAAAGTCTCGCAAGCTCTTCGCTGCGGGCGGCTCTGGTTTGCGCCGCCTCGTTCTCGTGGTGGGGGAACACCAGGTCAGAGCCACCACCGTGGATGTCGAAGCCAACACCCAGGAACTCCTCGGCCATCGCCGAGCACTCGATATGCCAGCCCGGCCGGCCCGTGCCCCAAGGCGCCTGCCAGCAGGTGTCCTCGCCCGGCTTGTGCGCCTTCCACAGCGCGAAGTCGAGCGGATCCTCCTTGCGCTCGGTCAAGGGATCAGCTGCCGCGTCTTCACCCTGGTCCATGTTCTCGAGCTGGCGGTGTGAGAGCGTGCCGTAGTCGGGGTCTGAGCGCACGCGGAAGTACACGTCGCCGTCGACCGCATATGCGTGCTCATGGACGATCAGCGTCTGGATGTACTCGACGATCGGGCCGATCGTCTCCGACGCCAGCGGCTCGTGATCGGGGCGGCCCAGGCTCAGGCCGTCGGTGTCGGCGCGATAGTGCGCTGTCATCTCCTCTGCCAGCTCGGCGCTCGATCGGCCGAGAGGGCGTGCGGCGTCGTAGATCTTGTCGTTGACGTCGGTGACGTTGATCACGAGCGTTGTCGCATAGCCCTCGTGCTCCAAGAAGCGCTTGAGCAGGCTGAAGACCACAAACGGACGGGCGTTACCGATGTGAATGCGGCTGTACACGGTCGGGCCGCAGGCGTAGATGCCTGCCTTTCCGGGATCGCGGGGGCGCAGCGGCATTAGTTCTCCGCTTCGCGTATCGTGGATGAGGATCTCGCGCATCGCCGCGCGATCCTAACGCGTCACTCAGGCGTAGGCGCGTGGTGCCGATGAATCGTGCGAGCACGCAGCCTGCGAACTCGAGGCGCTTCCCCGACTCGCAGGCTCCGGACGATCGGTAGCGCTATTCCTGATTGAACTGGGAGCGCTCAGCAAGCGTGAAGTACTTACTGCTGCTGTTGTACTGGCCGACTGCCGTGCATACATAGAGCGAGGTGCAAGACACTCCATGCAGGGCTTCATTGGTCGAACCAGTGGGTAGCGGTGGCGGCTCCAATTCCCAGGCCGTCCCGTTGAACCAGAGCGCGAGCCCGGCGTTCATCGTCACTTCGCCTTCATCTCCAGCCGGGCGATAGGCCCCCACGATCGCGCAGGTCGTCCCGTAGCACGACAGGCCGGGCATCGAGATCTCGGTCCCCAGTGGCCTCGGGATCGGCTGCTGGTCTTCCCAAGACGTGCCGTTCCATCGCTCGGATGCGCTCACGCCCGTACCATCGATGGCTTGTTCCTTCGATTCGCTGTACCCGCCGATTACCGTGCACGAGCTCGAGGACACACATGCCACATTCCCGAAGCTCGAGCTGAACTCGCTGCTGAACGGATTTGGGGCGAGCGTCCACGCTTTTCCATTCCACTGCTCAGCCAGCGCCACCGAGAAGGACCCTCCACCATTGGCGATGCTTTCTTCCCGCTGGTAGGCGCCGGTCGCGATGCAGTCTTTCGCGACTGGGCACGATATCCCCGTCAGATATTCGGACGCCACCGTCTCCTCGCCTGAGGGCACGGGCGTACGTTCAGCTGTCCATGTTTTCCCGTTCCAGCTCTCAACCAACGCAAACAGAGCTTTTTCAGCCTTGTAGTCGCCGACAGCGGTGCACGCCGTAGCGGACGAGCACGACACGCCATAGATCTGGCTTATTTCTTTTGCCCCTTCGGTCGCGCCTGCCGGAAGCGGCAGCTTTTCGTAGGTCCATGCTTTTCCGTTCCAGCTCTCCGCGAACACGCCGAATTGGCTGTCGGCAGCTTTTACGTGATACGACCCGACCGCAACACAAGCTTTTTCTGAAGGGCACGAGACTGCCTTCAGTTCGCTCTGTTCCGCGCTTTCGTCGCTCGGTGTCGTCTGCACCGCCCAGGCAGTCCCGTTCCATCGCTCGGCGAGCGTGTCGATGGCCTGCCCTTTTTTCGCCGGTGGGGAGTACCAGCCGACCGCGGTGCACGCTTCCGCCGAGGAGCACGACACGCCGCTCATGTTACTAGCGTTCTCGACTTCAGGCGTGCTTTGCAACGCCCACGCCGACTTCGTCTTGACTTCGTGTTCTTCGCCATAGCTCGTCCCGCTGGAGCTACTGGCGACAATTCTGTAGTAGTACGTGGTGTAGCCCGTGAGTCCGCTCAACTTGACTGCCACTTTGGCGGGCGAGCTGCCAGCTCCAGCATCGTTGCCGGGCTGCGCCGGCGCATCGCTATCGAGCAGCGTCTTGCTGGTGCCGTATTCGAAGAAGTAATGCGTATCAACGCCATTGGGGTTGATACTGGCTTCCAGCGTTGCCACATGCACACCGATCCCGCTAGCGCCTTCGGTCGTCACAGCCGGCGGCGGCGGTGGCGGTGAGCCGGACGTCGTGAACACAGCTTCACCGCCGACGCTCGTACCCGTTGCGCTATTCGCAATCAGCCTGTAGTGATAGGTCGTACCCGGTTGGAGGCCTGAGATGGAGGCGCTCACGGGGACCGAGCTAGAGCCACTACCGGCATTTCCTGCGCCTGTCGAAGCACTGAAGTTTTCTGCTTCGGTGCCGTATTCGAAGTGGTATTCCGTCGCGAAGTTCCTGGGGTTTACAGTGCCCGTCAGGGTAGCGGCCGCTTCCGTCACACCCGAAGCGCCGCCGGTAGTCACGCTCGGCACTTCGCCTTCCGCTTCGCCGCCTCCACTGCCTCCGGTTTCATCACCCTTGCAGCCTTCGTACTTGTCGGTAAACGCGTACTTGCTCGAGATACCGCTGGGCGACGCATTGCGTTCACCTGCTTCGTTGTAGAGCGTGAGGCGCTGCGTCGGGTAGTCACCGAACGCTTTGCCGTTAGTGAACCCTTGAAACGCAACGCTGCTGAAGTTGAAGAGATTATCTCCCATGGGGCGCTCGACGATGAAGTCCGAGACATTGGCGTCCGGTGAACCATGCCCTACGGCATGAGCAGCGTCCCCATTGGCGAAGTTATACAGATAGAATGTGTATTCGTCATTGCCCTTGTACTGCGTGTCCGCCTCGAACCACGCTCCGGGAGTCGCATACAGCTTGGGCACGACGGCCTTTACGCCTTCTTGCGGTTCTTCTGGCAGGACCTCCCACCACGCCTGATGCGTCCCGATACCCGTCGCTCCCTGGGCAGTGCCATCCTGGCCAAGATGTTCGTTGTACCACCCGCCGATTCCATCCCATACGAAGGAGCCCGGTTTTTCACATGATGGACTGTGTTCAGAGGGCTCGATAAAGTACGCTGTGGAGTGGACGTAGGCTCCTTTCCCATTCCAGTTGAAGTAGCCTGACCAGATGTGCTGTCCGGAACTGGCGTCAGCCATCGACGGCAGCGCTCCCGAGCTGTCAAGCGCACTTTCGCCAGCTTCACCCGGCCCTGATGGAGTGGGCGTATCCGGCACCTCCTCCAGCGCGGCGGGCGCCGATACGAAGTGTATGCCTTTGGCGACCATCGCCTTCCATTTCACGTATTCGGGCGAGCTTGTCGGTGGCTCGGCAGGAACGCCGAAGGCTTCCAGTTCTGCCAGTGATGCCTTGGCCGAGTCGAACGTGGCTGGTGGAGCTGTCAGCGACATCGTCCGCCCGTCCGGTTCTTCGTAGTTGTACTGCGTGCCACCATACGGCAACCTCGTGGCCGATCGCTCAGGCAATGTGCGCGTGCCGCACGCCTGCAGAACAGCGTGCGATGCCTTGTATGGGTCGCTTCCGGTCGGACAGGTGGCTCTAGCCGTAGCCAACGGCGCAATTACACAGCAGCCCACCATAAGCAAGCCAAGCACCGCCGCGGCGACATGAGCTGTACCAATCGGGCCAGTACCCGCAGTCGCGGTTGGCCGCCGTGTCCATGCACCAGACCCTCTCGGGTGGAGCCACTTGTAGATGCCCACGCTTCCCGCCTCCTCAATTGCGCTTCTCCAATGGAGCGATGCGCGCTGACCGCCCGGCAGGGTGGCCTACGGAAGCGCACTCAGTATTTACCCAATATCAGCATCGCGAAACCATTACGATGGTCAAACACGCATGCTACGGTCGTCTTGGTGCACGGACACGTTGTTGCGTTACAGCTCACGAGCCGGCGCGCAAGCCCTGCAGCGGCACACCGACGGTCAGCTCCACCGTTTTGACGAGGTCTTGGCCGCCCCCGAGCGCCACGGGGGGCGAGGACGGGATCGACAGCGACACTACCGGTGCGCCGCAGCCCAAGGGACCCACTCGCACGTCGGCAACCGAGCGCTCACGATTGCTTCCACGGAAGCTCAGCAACAGGAAGCTCTCGCCCCCCAGCGCAGGGCAGCTCGAGAGCGGGCCGTTTGGTTCGGCGAGCGGCAACCCATTGACAGCTGTCACCAGGGCTCGTACAGCGGACGGGCTGCTGAGCACGAGCGACTGGACGACGCGCGGACTCCTTCGCTGACCTGGACCTGCCGAGGCTCGCTCGACGGCTATGACCACGTCCCTGACGGTGCCCCCCAGCAACGTGCTCGCGGGGCGGCGCAGGTGCCAGGCCACGCGCGCGTCCGCACGCAGTGCGAAGCGCCCCGAGCCCGCGGACGCGACAGCGACGACGAGCTGCTGGGACCCCGGGCTGCCCGCTCGGGGCAGAACGTCGAGATCCTCCCACCAGTAGAAGGTCCGCCCCCGCCGCTGGCTGTCGCCGGAGCCGGCGATGCGCGTTCCGGAGGGGGCGTGCCCGGCGACGAACTCGAGCAGCTCGAGAGGGCGCTCGCGCGAGATCCATAGGCGGTGACGATCGGCGACTCGTGCCAGCCTCGCGTCTGGCCCGGGCTGATCGAGTAGCGCTGCCGCGATCGAGGGAGCCCGTGCGACAGCAGTCGATCCGGGGGGCAGCACGACCATGCCCAGCAGCTCGCTTGCGGCGCGAGCGGCGACCGCGGCGGAGGTCGTGCTCGTAGCGCGAGCATTGTCTGTAAGCACCGTCTCCCGGTGCGTGCCAGCCTGGCCGCAACCCGCTGCGACGATGCACACCAGCAGACTCACGCACAGCCCTCGTGCTTCAGTCACTCGCTCCCTTGACCTGTTGACCGTGGTGCCCCTCCTCAATCGGTCGGCGGTGTACCTGTAGCCGTTCTATCCACAAGCTACCCCCAAGGGCGCGGACCCAAGCGCCGACGATAGCTGCTTGGGTCCGTGCCGTGGAATGGGCGAGCGCCTTTCAGTCGTCGATTGCCTCGCCGCCAGGTTAAGGTTATATCCCAATTTGTCGAATTACATCAATATAGTGGCAAAAGTTGGCAACCTGCTTCCACCCAACTGGCTCCCTTCCGACATGGGCCCGCTCGTGCTCGTCGCCGACGACAGCGATATCAGCTGCGAGATCGTCGTAGCGCTGCTCGCGAGACGTGGGCTCAGGGCCGAAGTCGCGCCCGATGGCCTACGCGCGTGGCGAATGGCTGTAAACAAGTCCTATGCGGCGATCCTGATGGACTGCGAGATGCCGCAACTCGATGGCTGGGAGGCGACGCGCCGCATTCGCGCGGCTGAGCGCGATCTCCACGTCCCGATCATTGCGATGACCGGCCTGATTGCGGGCGACAACCGTGAGCGTTGCCTGATGGCCGGGATGAACGACTTCCTCGCGAAGCCTGTTCATAGCCTACAGCTCGGCTCGGCGATCGAACGCTGGCAGGTCTCCGGTCGGCCAGACGCCTAGCCGCACCAGCCCACCGGCTCGGAAACATCAGTCAATCAACCGCCGCAGCCCGGCGACCGCAAGCGTCGCAACGCCCTCGCCGCGGCCGACGAACCCCATGCCCTCGCCGGTGCTTGCCTTGACGTTCGCGCGCGCAAGCTCGATCCCGAGTACCGCGGCGAGCCGCTCCCGTATCGCTGCCTTGTAAGGCAACAGCTTTGGCGCCTCCATGACAACGGTGCAATCGACGTTCACCACCTCAAACCCGTCGGCATGCACTCGCTCAACAACGCTTGCGAGCAGTTGCATCGAGTCGGCGTCGCGCCAGCGCTCGTCGGTGTCGGGGAAGTGCTCGCCAATGTCGCCTATGCCGGCGGCGCCTAGCAGCGCGTCGATCACCGCGTGGGCGAGCACGTCGGAGTCCGAGTGACCGTCGAGACCAAGCTCGTATGGGATCTCCACGCCGCCGATCACGAGCTTGCGCCCGGCGGCAAGGCGATGGGAGTCAAAGCCGATCCCGACGAGGCTCATCGCGCGCCGGCGTCGCTGGACGCGGTGGGAGACTCGCTCGCGCGGTCGCTGGCGCCGATCGGCTCAAGGCGCCGCTGACGGCCCTCGAACACGCATAGCTCGCGCACACCCACAGCATCCAGCTCCTCCAGAGCCCGGTCATAGCCGGCGCCCACGTCCTCGGGTCGGTGGGCGTCGCTGGAGAGCGCCACGGGCACACCTGCATCGACGCACATCTCGAGGAAGGCGCGTGCGGGATACAGCTCACCGGCTGGCTTTCTCAGCCCCGCTGTGGATACCTCCACGGCGATGCCTGCTTCGGCGATGCCTTCAACTGCTGGCTCGTAGTAGCGCCTGAGGTCCCCCGCAGGCGTCCGCGCCGCATCGCCCCAGTACTTCACGAGATCGGGGTGCGCGGCAATGTCGAACAGGCCGCTGCGCGCAGCGTCGCCGATCGCCTGGAAGTAGCGCTTCCACACCTCCTCCACGCTGGCACCGCGCGAGTTCCACACGCTGTATTCGTCCATGTCGACAGCCCCGTAGCGTATGAAATGCACCGAGCCGACGACGTAGTCGAAGTCGCGCGCGTCGAGCAGGTTGGCCATGCGATCCTCAGCGCCGGGGACGAAGTCCGCCTCGATCCCGAGGCGCAGGTCAGTGTGCTCGCGCACGAACCCGCAGTACTCGTCGATGTCGTCGTGGGCGAAGTTTTCCCAGAAGGGATGGCGCCAGACGTCGAGCGCCTGCACGAAGCGATACACGTGTTCTGAGGCGCCCAGCTCGGCAATGCCGCGCTCTTCGGCGGCAGCACGGTAGCGCTCGAAATTCGCGGACGTGTGGTACTCGGCGACGGTGGAGTTGCCGCCGTCTGGTCGCAGGTGGAGGTGGTAGTCGGTGAGCATCGGCTGCGATTCAAGCAGGATTCACGAGGACTTCCGCTGCGCGGATGTGAACGAGCGGCGTTCGGCCAACAGCAGCTCAGCGAGGCGAAGATCCAGAGGGGTCGTCACCTTGAGGTTCTCGTCGCTGGCTTTGACCACGATCACCTTGCCTCCCCCACGCTCGATCAGCCACGCGTCATCGGTAGCCCGCGCGAGCTCATCCTCACCGACTTCAAGCGCCCGCTCGAGATCCGCGCGGCGGAACACCTGCGGCGTCTGCACCGCCCACAGCTCGCTGCGATCGAGCGTCTCGTGCACAGCGCCGGCAGAGTCCACTCGCTTGACGGTGTCCGTCACTGGCATCGCTGCGATCGCGGCGTGGGCGTCACTGTCTTGCTCCAGGGCAGCGATCACCGTCTCGGCCAAGGCGGCGGTCACCATTGGACGTGCGGCGTCGTGGACCAGCACGAGATCCGCTTCTCCAGCGTGCTCTTGAGCGCCAGCAAGCGCCATGCCCACCGACTGCGAGCGCGATGCTCCGCCGTCGACGAACAGCACGCCGTCGGCTGGCGCCAGGCTGGGCGCCGCAGACATGCCGGGTGGCATCGCGACGACCACCTGCTCGATCGCGCTTACGCCTGCCAACGCGTCGATGCTCCACTGAACCAGCGGACGGCCGGCCAGCTCGACGAGTGCCTTGGGTCGGCCCGCGCCCAGGCGCTCGCCGCTGCCGGCGGCCACGATCAATGCGACGATCATCGTCTGGGGCGCTCGCGCACGCGGCAACTGCTGTGCCGCGTGCGCGAAAGCCTCGCTACTTGGCTCCTGCAGCCGCCATCTGATGGTCGGCCGAGTCTGAAAGCAGCTCGTCGAGGTAGCTCTCGGCCTCGTCCTCGTCCTTGTCGAGCGCGTACATCAGCTCGGAGGCGAGGATCTTCTTGGTGCGCGTGAACATCTGCTTCTCGCCGGTCGAGAGGCCCTTCTCGTTCTCACGCAGGGAGAGGTTGCGCACGACCTCGGCCAGCTCGTAGATGTCGCCCGTCTTGATCTTGTCGCGGTTGTGCTTGAACCGGCGGTTCCAGTTCTTGGGCATCTCCGAGACGTCGTCGCGCAGGACGTCGAGGACCTTCTTGACGGTTTCCTCATCGATGACCCTGCGAAGGCCCGCGAGGGCCGCGTTCTCGGTAGGAACACGCACGGTCATGTCGTTGTGGAGGATCTTGATGGTCAGATACTCGCGGCGTTCGCCGAGGATCTCCATCTCCTCCTTCTTGAGGACCTTCCCCGCGCCATGATGGGGATATACGACGTGGTCTCCGAGCTCGAACTCGATGTACTCGACTTCGCGGG
>JBEKAM010000117.1:0-11470 GCA_050015915.1 Solirubrobacteraceae bacterium | reverse complement strand
TTGGGCAGCTCAAGCGGCTCGGCGTCGATCACGGCCACGTCGCCAATGCGCACCAGCTTGCGCGCCTCCTCGCCGTTACTGGCACCGATGTCGATGTGCAAATCGCGTATCTCAGCGACCTTCTTTCGCTCCTCGTCTCGCAGCAGATGGATGGGCTTCTTGCCGATCACGCCGGGTACGGTTCCGCCACGCGTGTCGAGCACAACCCGCTGGCCGACCAGGATCTGGGCGTCCCAGCCACCGACTTCGCGAAACCACAAATAGCCGTCGTCGTCGATGTGCGTGACGATCAAACCGATCTCATCGATGTGTCCCATCACCAGCAGCCGCCGTGCGTCTTTCTGAAATCCTCGCCTGGGCACCACGAGCGCGTGCGGCGTGCCGACTACGTCGGTGCTGACCTGCGCAAAGCCGCTAGCTGCCTCGCGCCACACGCTGGCTGGGGCAGTCTCATAGCCAGAGGGGCCACGCGCCGTAAGCAGATCGCGCAGCACCGGCGTAAAGCCAGCGGCCGCTTTGGCCTGTTTCGCTTTGGCGGGCCGCCTCGGCGCCCTGCGCGCGGCCGGGCTCACGCTGCCTCCGCCAGCAGCGTACGCAAGACGTACTGGAGGATGCCGCCGTGGCGGAAGTAGTCGGCCTCCCGCGGCGTGTCGATCCGCACGGTCGCGTCGAACTGCAACGGATCGGCTCCCTCCCGCTCGGCCGTCACACGCACCGTGCCGGGCGGCGAACCGCCGTTGGCCATCGCCTCCGCCAGGCCCGTGATCGAGAACGTCTCCTCGCCGGTCAACCCCACCGAGGCGGCACTCTCGCCGTCGGGGAATTGCAGCGGCAGCACACCCATGCCGATCAGGTTGGAGCGATGGATGCGCTCGAAGCTCTGCGCAATCACCGCGCGGACACCAAGCAGCTTCGTGCCCTTGGCCGCCCAGTCACGTGATGAGCCGGTGCCGTACTCCTTGCCCGCGAGCACCACCAAGTCGATACCCGCCTCGATGTAGCGCATCGCAGCGTCGTAGATCGACATCTGCTCGTTGGAGCCATCGCCGAGGTAGTACGTGTTGCCGCCCTCCGGGAGGGGCTCAACTCCAGGCAAGTCACGGCCGAGCAGATTGCGCAGGCGGATGTTCGCGAACGTGCCGCGCATCATCACCTCGTGGTTGCCACGACGCGCACCATATGAGTTGAAGTCGCGCGGCTCCACGCCCTGCTGCTGCAGATACACCCCGGCCGGCCCGTCGCGCTTGATCGAGCCGGCGGGCGAGATGTGGTCGGTGGTGACGCTGTCTCCGAGCAGCGCGAGCGCGCGTGCGCTTGCGATGTCGCGTACCGGCTCGGGCTCTGCGGGCATGCCGTCGAAGTAAGGCGGCAGGCGCACGTAGGTCGAGTCGGGATCCCACGCGAAACGCTCGCCCTCCGGTACCGGCAGGCCGTTCCAGTTCTCATCGCCGGTGAACACCTCGCCGTAGCTCTTGCGAAACATGTCCGCCCGCACGGCCTCGCCGATCGTCTCGGCGATCTCATGCGCAGAGGGCCAGATGTCCTTGAGATACACGTCCTGGCCCTGCTCGTCCTGGCCGAGCGGATCATCGACGATGTCGATATTCATCGTGCCGGCGAGCGCATAAGCGACACACAGCGGTGGCGAAGCGAGGTAGTTCATCTTCACGTCGGGGTTGATACGCCCCTCGAAATTGCGGTTGCCCGAGAGCACCGATACGACCGCTAGATCGGCCTCATTGACCACTTGAGAGACCTCCTCGGGCAGCGGGCCTGAGTTGCCGATGCAGGTCGTGCAGCCATAGCCGACGAGGTTGAAGCCGAGCTGCTCCAGCGGCTCGGTGAGACCAGCGCGGTCGAGGTACTCGGTGACCACCTTCGAGCCGGGGGCGAGCGAGGTCTTGACCCAAGGCTTTGAGCGCAAACCGCGGGCTAGAGCGTTACGCGCAAGGATTCCCGCACCGATCATCACCGACGGGTTGGAGGTGTTGGTGCAGCTGGTGATCGCGGCGATCACCACGTGACCATGGTCGAGCTCCACCTCGGTGCCGTCGGCAAGCGTGCAGCGCGCCGCGCTCGCGGAGCGCACCGTGACAGCCCCACTATCGCCACCTTCCACGTAGCTCGGGCCACCGTCGGCCGGGCGCGGGTGGTCGTTGCCGTTGGCAGGCGGGTCGCTCGCGGGGAAGCTCTCCGCGTCGGCCTCATCGCGCGCGTCGTAGTGCTCGACGTAGCCACCGAGCGCATCGCGGAAGGAAGTCTGCGCGTCGCTGAGCGCGATCCGATCCTGGGGGCGCTTGGGGCCGGCGATGCTTGGCTCGACGGTGGCGAGGTCGAGCTCAATTGTGTCGGAGAACGTGGGCTCTTCCGAGTTCTCATCGTGCCACAGGCCCTGCTCCTTGGCGTATGCCTCCACGAGCGCGATCTGCTCGGGGGCACGCCCGGATAGTTCGAGATAGGTGATCGTCTCGGCATCGATCGGGAAGATCGCGCAGGTGGAGCCAAACTCGGGCGACATGTTGCCGATCGTGGCGCGGTCGGCGATCGGCAGGCCAACCAGACCAGCGCCGTAGAACTCGACGAACTTGCTTACCACGCCACGCTCGCGCAACATCTCGGTGACCGTCAGCACGAGGTCGGTGGCGGTGGCGCCCTCGGGCAGCTGCCCGTGCAGGCGAAAGCCGAGTACCTGGGGGATCAGCATCGACATCGCCTGACCGAGCATCGCCGCCTCGGCCTCGATCCCGCCGACACCCCAGCCGAGCACGCCAAGGCCGTTGACCATCGTCGTGTGCGAGTCGGTACCCACGAGCGTGTCTGGGTAAGCCTGGCCGGTCTTGTCGTTGGGGAAGACCACGCGCGCGAGGTACTCGAGGTTGACCTGGTGGACGATCCCCGTGTCCGGCGGTACGACCGCGAAGTCGTCGAACGCTCCCTGTCCCCAGCGCAGGAACACGTAGCGCTCCTGGTTTCGCTCGAACTCGCGCTCGGCGTTGAAGCGGAAGGAGTCGCGCGTGCCAAACGCGTCGACCTGCACAGAGTGATCGATCACGAGCTCGGCGGGAGCCAGCGGGTTGATCTTGGCCGCATCGCCGCCCATGCTCGCCATCGCCTCGCGCATCGCTGCAAGATCAACGACCGCGGGGACCCCTGTGAGGTCCTGCATGAGCACACGCGCTGGCGTGAACGCGATCTCCTTGCTTGGCTTCGCCTTCGCATCCCAACCAGCTAGCGCTTCGATGTCCGCAGCATTCACTGAGCCGGAGCCCTCGGTGCGCAGCAGGTTCTCGAGCAGCACCTTTAGCGAGAACGGCAGGCGCGCGACGTCGAATCGCTGCTGCAGGGCATCGAGGCGGAAGATCTCATAGCTGCGGTCGCCCACCGCGAGCGTGTCCTTGGCATCAAAGCTGTTCTCCGACATGGTCATCTCCCGTGCAATCCGCGGTTGTACCGGAACCCTCCCGCCCCCCACCGCCAGTCTCGCAGAGTCCTCGCCCCGAGCCCGCGTCGCGCAGCATCGGCACCGGGCTGACGGCGGGCTGCGAGGGCCTCAGCGGGCGTAGTCAGCGGCGCGCGTCACGCGCCCCTTGCCTTGGCGCTTGGAGCGCAGCAGCCCCGCATCACAGGCTTCCAGCAGCTGGTCTGTACTCATCGGAGCCTGCCACTGGCACACGCCGATCGACGCTGAGACGCCCGGGCCAACGCCGTCGTGAGCGGGGATCGCCCGCAACCGCTCGAGCGCGCGGTTGGCCGCGGCAGCGGCGCTTTCCAGCTCCGCGTTGGGCAGGATTACGACGAACTCATCGCCGCCGTAGCGCGCCACGCGATCGAACGCGCGGAACTCCCCCACGAGCGCGTGGACCACGGCTCGCAGCATCGCGTCGCCCGCTTGGTGACCGAAGCGATCGTTAACAAGCTTGAAATCGTCGAGGTCGATCAACAGGCACGACAGCGGCCCACCCGTGCGGGTAGCCCGCCCGATCTCCTCGTCAAGGCGCCTGCGCATCGCACGGTGGTTCATGCAGCCGGTGACCGCGTCGGTGCCAGCCTCAGCACGAGCCCGCGTTAGCGCAAGCGCGGTGGCTGCCTGATCGACGAGCGCCACCGCCAGCTCCACCGTTGATGCAACGAGCGGCTCGGAATCGCCCCTGCGCACGAGCACCACCACCGCCTCGACCTCTCCCCGCTCGACGAGCGGTAGTAGCAGCGCGCAGCTCACCGGTCCCGTCGCCGCCAGGCGCGGGATGCTCGCTGTGAGCTCCTCCGGATCGGCGGCGAGGAAGCTCCGCCGCGTGTTGGCCACCCAGCTTACGCCCGGCGGACGCTCGCGCCGCGGCAGCAGATAGCTCAGCCGTCCGGTGCCCTCGAACATGTAAACGACGACTAGCTCCTGCTCGTCCTCGCCCTCCACGAGATGGTGGACGTGGATCTCGT
The DNA here is from genome assembly GCA_050015915.1 of Solirubrobacteraceae bacterium. GTDB lineage: Bacteria > Actinomycetota > Thermoleophilia > Solirubrobacterales > Solirubrobacteraceae > Palsa-744. The sequence goes on along the minus strand of JBEKAM010000117.1, from coordinate 7,036 downwards.
CGGCGCCGGGAACCACTAGCAGCTCCCCGGCGAGTGCGCGGAACATCGACTCAGCGTCGCCTGCTTCGTCGGCGAGCGCAGTCAGATGGCGGATGCCGGCGAGGAGACGATCGACCCCGGCAGACGCTTGAGAGGTATCCGTACCCGAAACGACATCCATGCCGACAATGTACGCCATGCGCGTCGGCTCCTGGGCTGCAAGCGCGACGGGAGAGCAGCCGTGGCCAGCCCCGGTCGGACTCTGAGCCCCTAGTGGCGGGCTCAGAGTCGGCCGGGCGGGCCTTAGCGGCGGAACTTCACCGTCACAGTCGCGGACGAGTGTGCGCCCTTTGCCTTGGGCACGAAGCCAACGCGGACCTTCACACTGAACGGGCGGCCTTTACTGCGTCCCGCACGCGAGAGCGGGATCTTCAGCGTCGTGGCTTTACTCGCGCTGCCCAGCGTGCGGTAGGCGGTCGACAGACCCCTGCCGCTGCCGCTGACGCGACCTGCGGTGTAGGTCCTGACCGTCAGATAGAGCGTGTTGCCGACGACCTTGTGGCCGACGATCTGCACGCCACAGCCGGTCGGTGCGATGACCGTGTTCTGTTTGACCTGCTTGCCGTTCTGGCCGGTGATCACCGTCGGCATCACGAGCTTCGCGGTACAAAGGTTCGTGTTGATCTGTTCTGTGGTCAGGGCCGAGTGCGGACCCGTCGGCAGGTTGACAGTGATGCTCGAAACCGGCACGTCTGGGGCCGTCTCGAAGTCCGTCGTGGTGATGCCTTTTTTGATGTCGGTCTTGCCTTCGACGATGATCCGCACGCCGTCGCCTTCCAGCACGAGCTCAAGCGCGGGGAATTCTTCGCCTCCATGCGAGACGAGGAACGCCGGGCCTTTCATGACTACCGGCAGCGTCGGCGTGAGCGCCGTGGCGGTGCCCACTTCCGATCCCGGAGAGACTTTCGCGCAGCTGAGCGGGTTTTCTTCAAACGTCTTTGCCAGACACGCTTTCTGCAACGTGGTCAGACGCGACGGCAGCGCTTTCGGCAGCGTCACGAGCACCGATTTGATGTTCGCTTGGCCAGCTGCCTGCGTGATCGTCGTCACGAGGCTCGCGCCGTTTGTTTTCGAATGTTTCCCACTTGTGGATGCAGCGAACGCCGGCTTGAAGGCAAGCGAGCCGCAGCCTTCGGCCTGGAATGGACTCGAGAGCCCTGACTGGACCGCCCCAAACGTCGAGGTGAGGCTCGTTTCCGTTGCCTCCGCCGAGCAGTTGGTCGGATTGAGCAGGAAGCCCTGTTTGTTGACGTTGACGCTGAGCGAGCGCATACGCAGCGGAATACCCTTGACGATCGTCGGCAGCGTGGTTTCCGCCGTGACCCGCGCAGTCGTCTGGTTGATGTTGATCGTCGAGCGGGTGACTACCGGTCCGAGGTTGAACGGGCCAGCGACGGCAGGCACGTTGATCGACAGACCGAACGGCGCGCCGTTGTACGGGCCCGTCATGTACACCGGCCCGGAGAACGAGTACGGGAAGTTGCCCGAGCCCGCCGTCACGGTCGCCGTGCCGATCTTGCTGGCCGTCGGGCATTCGCCTTTGGAGGCACCCGGTTCGCCACAGAGGGTGATCGCGGGGATCTCGCCGACGAGCCCCGCGGGCAGCGTCGTCTTGATCTTTTCCAGATACTGCTGGCCTTCGGCGCGCGCCAGGTTGAATGTGTACGCGGTGTGCGCGCCACCGGTTGCCGTGTCGCTTTCAGTGCTCTGGCTGAGCGCGAACGGCAGCGATGCCGCACAACCCGTGACCGAGACGCCGAACGGGTCCGTCGCCGTCGGCGTGCCCGATGCCACGGGCGTGAAGGTCGCCGAGCCTTCAGGGGTACCGCAGATCAGCGGGTTGGCTATTGAGGTGAGCATGCCCCTGTTGAAGTGCATCGCCAGGTTGGTGAACGGTTGTTCAGGCGGATTCGGGAAGACCGTGGTGAGCTGCCCGGTCGTTTCGTTCGGTATGACTTCCGCTTTGAGGCGGACCGAGATGCCGTATTGCACGGAGTTGGCGACTACGTAGACGGTGTACGGGGGGCCGGTGATCGGACCGGATTCCGGGCCACCCAGGTACACGTTGCCAGTCAATGAGCCATCGGGAAGCGTCGGCACGTTGAGGCTGACCGTCCCGACCTGTGAGCTCGACGGGCAGGCCACGCCGAATTCTTCGCTTTCGGTCCTCGCCTCAGCGGGCGTGCAGTCTTCAAGTCCAGCGGCGGCGGACGGGTTGAGCGTCATGCCTGCGGGCAACGTGATCGATGCCGTCTTGACCTGGGACGGAGCGGCCTTTTCGGGGTTGTTGCCTTCCGCTTCGTTGGTGTCGGAGGCTTCCGCAGTGATTCCGTTGGGCTGATCGCTGCCGGTCGTTTCGGAGCTCAGCGCAAACGTGGGTTTGAAGACCAGGCTTTCGCAGCCTTTCAACCCGATCGGCGTCGTGAATTCCTTCGGAACCGTCGTGCCCGATTTGTCCGTGATCTGAAGCTTGGTGGTGTTGTCTCCCGGACAGCTGGTGGCGTTCGTGATGAAGTCACCTTTGCCCGCGGTGCCTTCGAACACGAGCCGCGACCTGATCAGCGGCAGTGCCGTCGAGACTTCGATTTCGAAGTAGTCGTGGTAGTCGCCCTTGTTCGTACCCCGCGCTTCTTTGCCCCATTCGACGTTGCCTTTGATCAGGGTGTGGGCGTACCACTGTTTTTTCTCAAGGGCTTCTTCCGTTGCTTCTTTTTCGGCTTCTTTTTCGGCTTTGGTTTTGCCAGGGAACTCCGCTTCGGGTAGCGGATGTTCGGCGAACCCTTTCGTTAGAAGCGCTTTGGTTAGGAACGTCGGCAGTTCGAGCGCCACACCGTAGTCGGAGGCGAGTTTGGCGCCGTTGGCCATACGTTCTTCTTTGCCCGGTATCAGGTCGTAGACCTCGCCTGAGAGCGGCAGATCGCCGGCTCCGCCTTCGCCGGGGTTGCCGGCATACACGATTACGTCGTTTTCGCCGATTTCGCTTTCGTCGCACTTACCCGTTGGTTCGGTGAAGAACCCTGTGCCAGGGATCGTTTCGTCTCCGAATTCCGCGAGCGTGCATCGTTCGACCGCGAACGGGTTGGTCGCCAGCCCGGAGGCGACATCCGTGCGGATGTGCGTGACCAAGCTCGTCGGCACCACCGTGCCGGTCGAGTATTTGCCGCCAGGGATAGTCAAGACCTTGAAATCGGTGACCCCATAGGGCACGCGGCCACCCGCTTGGGTGAAGCCTTCCGCTTCGGCTTCGGCGGGTTCGATTTTGGCCTTGGGCTCGAAGAACCCGGGTTCGACTTCTTCCTGTCCGCATGTCTGGACCGTGCAGTTGATGGCCACGAGCTTTTCGACCATCGGCACTTCTGCAGCTGCCTGCGCCCCAGCGGACGCGACCAGCGACACGAGCACGCCCGTAAGCAATGCCAAGAACCAAACCCGAGCGTGCAACCTCATACCAACCTCCCGTTAGAACCGAACCCTCTAGCGATCTACCCTCATTGACTCCCCGAGAACCCCAAAGTTGCGGCTTCTCCGCAGTTGTATTAGACGCCTTACACAAATGTCCTTCCATAGCCAGCCGCCAGTAGCCTCGAGTGGGTTGCATATTGGAGACAGTTCGTTCTGAACGGTCTCGTGGACCCTGTCGCTCGGGCCACGTGATGCCCGTCCCGGGGCCCCCACGACGATACTCCGTTCAGCTGCCCGACCGCGCCCCTGGTGCGAACGGCACCGGCACACCGAAGCTCACGCGCAAAAGCGCCCCGCCCCCTGGGGCGTTCTCGGCTTCCGCAATGCCACCGCACGCCTCCGCCGCCTGGCGCACGATCGCGAGGCCCAGGCCTGAGCCGGGGAGCTTGCGCGCATCATCTGCGCGGTAGAAGCGGTCAAACACGAACGGCAGATCTGCCTCTTGGAAGCCGGGGCCGTGGTCGCGCACGCTCAGCACACCGTCCTTTAGCGCCACCTCCACCACACCGCCAGGAGGGCTCCACTTGCGTGCGTTGTCGATCAGGTTGGAAACCGCCCGGCCAATCCGGTCCGCCTGCCCGAGCACCATTGTCGGCTCCAGGCTCAGCTCGAAGCTCATCTCGCCACGCCGGCGCGCGCTGGCCACCGTACCCTGAACCACCTCGTCGAGACGTACGTCTTCTGATGGGCCATCGCCAGACGCGCCGCGGGCAAGCTCGACCACGTCACCCACCAGCGCCGTCAGCTCGTCGAGCTCCGCCACGATGTCCGCTCGCAGACTCTCTTGCTCGGCCGGTGCCAACCTGTCCGCCTCACCGAGGATCTGGATGTTCGCGCGCAGCGAGGAGATCGGCGTACGTAGCTCGTGACTTGCGTCCGCGATCAGGTGGCGCTGTGCCTGCACCGAGCGCTCGAGCGCATCCAGTGTGCCGTTGAAGCTCTCCGCCAGCCGCGCCAGCTCGTCGCGGCCCTCAACCTCCAGACGGCGCGACAGGTCGAGGTTGCCCGTCAGCGACTCCGTCCGCTGCGTGAAGCGCGAGATCGGCGCAAGCGCCGTGCGCGCCACCAGTGTGCCCAGTAGCGCCGCCAGCACCACACCGCCCAGTCCGATCAGCGCCAGGATCAGCAGCAGGTGGCCCAGCTCGTGTTCCACCTCAGTCAGTGGCTGCGCCACCAGCACAGCTCCCGCGGCGCCCGTGCCGAGCGTCAGCACCCGCAGTTTCGTTGCCTTGACGGTCCTATCGGTGAGGCTCGAGCCGCTGCCCTGCGCCGCGATCTTCCTGTCCTGGACACTCAACGCGATCCGCGTCGGCGCCGTACCCTGGCCGCCCGGCACGAAGATCTGGCCCTGTGCAGAGATGAACTGCACATAGCCTGACGCCGCCCCAAACGGCGCCGGCTCGACGCGGCCGGGAAAGCCTCCATGGCTGCCGCGATCGTCGTAGTCACCATTCGCTGATCCCGTGGGCGGGCCGCCGGCCTGCGGGTAGGAGCCTTCTCCGCCATTCGGGTAGCCACCCGGCGACCCACCCGGGTTCGCCGCAGGACCGCCCGTGCCCGTCGTCGGACCCGCGGCGACGGGACCGACCAGCACTTGCGCGCGCGAGCGCAGGTCTTTGTCGATTTCGCCAAGCAGATCCGCGCGCACCGCCACATACAGGCCGATCGCCGCCGCCAGCACAGCCAGCGCCACCGACACGCTCGCCACCGCCGCTATCCGCGTGCGCAGCGTCATCCTCAGCCCACGCGTCTTCGCTTGCCAGGGCTCACGGCTCGCGCAGCGCGTAGCCGACGCCGCGTACCGTATGAATCAGGTTGCGCGCTCCCGCCTCCTCCAGCTTGCGACGCAGGTAGCCCACATACACGCGTAGCGCATTGGACGTGGGACCGAAGTCATAGCCCCACACGCGGTCGTAGATGACGCTGTGCGAGAGCACCATTCGCGGGTTGAGCAGTAGCAGCTCCAGCAGCTGATACTCCGTGCGCGTCAGCTCCACGAAGTTCTCCCCCACCTGCGCGCCGTGACGACCGGGGTCCAAGCGCAGCTCCTCGAACGACAGCCCTCCTGCCGCGTCAGCATCCGACTTTGGTTTTGCCCGGCGCAGCAACGCACGCAGCCGCGCCTTCAGCTCGCCCACATCGAACGGCTTGATCATGTAGTCGTCAGCACCCACGTCCAGCCCGTCAATGCGATCGTTCACTTCGGCGCGCGCCGTCAGGATCAGGATCGGCACCCGATTGCCCAGACGCCGCACGCGTCGACACACCTCCAGGCCATCGATCCCCGGCAGGCCAACATCGAGCACCACCGCGTCGGGCACCGACTGCACGATCTGCTCGAGCGCCCGCTCGCCGTCCTCCGCCACCTCCACCTCGTAGCCCGCGAGCGTCAAAGTACGGCGCAGCGCTTCACGCACCGCGCGGTCATCGTCGACGACCAGGACCTTCACGATTGGGATTGTTGCGTGCCAAGGGCCGCCAGCGCAGCCGCGTCGCCCTGGCAGTCGTACAACGTGCCCGAACTCACCGCCGTGGATGAGCCGGTGCCGGTCTTGGCGGTGCCCCCGATGGTGCCACCGCTCGCGCTGGTCGAGAGCGTCACGGCCTGACAAGCCTTCGCCACCGCAGCCATCGCCGGTTTCGAGCCCACGCGAGTTTCGCCTGGCGTATTGCCGCCGAAGCCGCTGCTCTGTTCGTCGAGGACCCAGCGAATTTTGCCGTCGCGTACCTCCTGCGCCAGCCACGACACGCTTGGATCGCTCTCTCGGCCGGAGAAGCCGCCAATGCCCGCCACGTTCGTGTGACCGTCGATGATCGCCGTCGCAGCTGTCGACTGGCTGGACACCGCCAGCGTGCCACCGCCATGTGCGGTGATGTACGAGAGCGCACTCGTCAGCTGACTGGCACCGCCGAAACCACCAGCCGCGCCGGGGCCGGCGCCGCGCGCCGCGCTCCCCGCGAAGCCGCCGCCCGGCAGTCCTCCACCGGCGCCTGTCGTCGCACCGGGAACACCCGCCGCAGAGCCAGCCGGGCCCGGAATACCACCGGCGCCGGTGGGCGGAGCGCCCGTCTGGCCGGCGCCGAACAGCTGCACAGCGCCAGCGTTCGTGCCGCCCGCGCCGGGGCGCGCCGTGCCACTGCCGAATCGCCCTGAAGCACCGGCCGGACCGAAGCCGCCGCGGCCGGTTCCACCGAAGCCACCACGACCACCACCGGGACCGCCGAAGCCGACGGTCTCCGCCGAGGTGGGGAACGTGCCGCTGGTGGCGTGGCCGAGCGTGTCGAATGCCCACACAGACGGTGCAGCGAGCAGCGCCGCCACAGCGACGCCCACGGCGGTTATGCGCACCGTTCGTGAGCTGAACGCGGCAAGCGTGATCACGACAAGCGCGCCCACCACGATCAGCAGCGGCTCGAGCCACGGCAGTTGCCCTGGATAGTCAGCGACGACTATCAGCTCGGTGATCACGCCAGCGACCACCGCCAGTGGCCCGACGATGCGGGTGTTCACACCGCCGCTGATCAGCTGTGCGGC
>JBEKAM010000116.1:0-11521 GCA_050015915.1 Solirubrobacteraceae bacterium | reverse complement strand
AGGGCAGATCTATGCGTCCACGCTCTCGAAGATCGCAGCTAGGCCTTGACCGCCGCCTATACACATCGTCTCAAGGCCGAGTCGCGCGCCGCGCCGCTGCATCTCACGCAGGAGCGTGGCAAGGATCCTGGCGCCGGTGGCGCCGACGGGGTGACCGAGCGAGATGCCAGACCCGTTGACGTTCACCCGCTCGAGACCATCGTGAAGATCCCACTCGCCGAGCACCGCAAGCACCTGTGACGCGAACGCCTCGTTGAGCTCGATCAGGTCGAGATCCTTCAGCGTCAAGCCCGCGCGCTCGAGCGCGAGCGCAGTGGAGGGTATCGGGCCGATGCCCATCGTCTCCGGCGGCACGCCCGCCACCGCCCACGAGCGCAGACGCGCGAGCGGCTGCAGTCCAAGCTCCTTCGCCTTGTCCGGGTGAGTGACCACACAGATCGCAGCGCCGTCGTTCTGGCCACTGCTGTTGCCAGCCGTGACCGTCGCGTCAGGATCGTCCTTGCCCATGATCGCCCGTAGTTTGCCGAGCGCCTCCAGGGTGGTGTCCGCGCGGGGGTGCTCGTCGAGCTCCACCGGCGTGTCGCCGCCCCGGCCAGGAACCGCCACCGGCACGATCTCCTCCGCGAACGCACCGTTCCGCTGGGCAGCAACCGCGAGCTGGTGTGAGCGCAGCGCGATCTCGTCCTGCTTGTCCCGCGGGATCGAGTACTGGCGGCGGACGTTCTCGGCAGTCTCGAGCATGCCGCCAGGCACGGGGTGGTTGACGCCGCCTGCGTTCACACGCGCGCGTTCCAGGCGATCCTCCAGCCGGATCGCGCCGCTCTTCACGCCCCAACGCGGCCTCGTGGAATAGAACTCCGCCTGGCTCATGCTGTCCGCGCCGCCCGCCAGCACGAGCTCAGCGGCGCCCGTCTGTACTTGCATGCAGCCGTAGATCACCGCCTGCAAGCCCGAGCCGCAGCGCCTGTCGATCTGCAGGCCTGGTACGTCCACTCCCAACCCTGCGTCGAGCGCCGCGACACGGCCGATCGCGGGCGCCTCGCCGCTGGCGTAGCACTGGCCCATGATCACGTCATCAACGTCCTCCCCGCGCAGCCCTGTGCGCGCGATGAGCTCGCGGATCACCGTCGAGGCGAGTGCCGCCGCACTCACGTCGCGGAACACGCCGCCGAAGCGCCCCACGGGGGTGCGCAGGGGTTGGCAGATCACTGCGTCTCTACTAGTCATGACGTGAGGTTGCCTCCGGGAGGATTTGCGTGGGTTTGACCCTAGCGGGCGGTGAAGCGAAGCCTAGCTTTGGAGCGTGTACGGACTTAGGATGTGGGTGTGCGGGAGCTGCGGGGAGCGGCGGAGCAGGAGGCGACGAGGTAACGCGCCGGAGCTTCGTCATGGGCGGTGCCGGCGTGCTGGCGAGCGCGGCGTGGGCTACGAGCCCACTGCGACACGCAGCGAAGGCGCTACCCGGGAGCGCACCGCGGATCGCAATCGTCGGCGCAGGGCTCGCCGGCCTGCGTTGCGCACACGAGCTGTGGAACGGATATCCGAGCGGGCCGATCGCGGCGACCGTGTACGAGGCCAACCCCGAACGCGCAGGCGGGCGCTGCTGGACGCTGCGGGACTTCTTCACCAACGGGCTGATCACAGAGCACGGCGGTGCGTTCATCGACACCAATCATCGGGCTGTCCGTCGGCTCGCCGCCAATCTTGGCCTTCAGGAGGAGGTGGTCAACGGCGGCGATCTGCCCACCGGTAAGGAAGCCCATTGGATCGATGGTGCCTACTACACGCAGGTACAGGCCAACGCGGATTGGGTGAGCGTCGGCTATGAAGCGTTTCGCGCCGCCAGCACAGAACGGCAGTCGCCAGCGGGAGAAACTCGGCTGGATTCGATGTCTGTGCCGGAATGGCTGGAAAGCACCGAGCTCGGGGCTGGCAGCCGCCTTGGCAAGCTACTGCTTGCAAACACCGTTACCGAGAACGGCGGCGACCCCGAAGAACAGTCTGCGCTGAACCTGATCGAACTGACCGCCCACAGTCCCAGCTCGCACCTCGAGCTGCTCCCCGGCGACGATGAAAAGTTCCACGTCGCCGGCGGCAACGACCAGCTCGTCTCGGGGATGCTTGCTGAGCTTCCCGAAGGTGCGCTTCAGCAGGGCTACGAGCTCGTGGCGGTGCGCGAAAACTCCAGCCGGACGATCACACTCACGTTCGACACCACGAGCGGAGCGGTGGATGTAACCGCCGACCTTGTGGTTCTGGCGCTGCCGTTCAGCACGCTGCGCAACGTCGACCTCTCGCAGTCGAACCTGTCGGCGACCAAGCAGACGGTCATTCAGACGCTGGGAATGGGCTCGAACGCGAAGATCCACGTGGAACTGCAGCGCAAGACCTGGCCAGCACTCGGGTTCGCGGGCGCCGCATACGGCGAATGGGATCGCTTTTGCTGCGCGTGGGATGACTCTGTTCCCCTTGGCCCGGACGCCAGCCCTGCGCTCCTGCTCGGCTTCCCTGGTGGCTATGTGGGTAGGAGCCAGCTGACCGGAGCGGCGCATGGAAGCGCCCCGGCCGTCGACCTCAATTGGTTCCTTGGTGAAATCGAGCCTGTGTACCCAGGTACGAGCGCCGCGTACGCTGGGCGCGCTTATGAGGATCACTGGGCGTTGGATCCTTGGGTGCTCGGGGCCTACTCCTATTACAAGATCGGCCAAGCCGCTAACTATGGGGAACTCGCGGCTGCCACTGAAGGGCGGATTCACTTCGCCGGTGAGCACACCGCGATGCGGTACCAGGGGTTCTTGGAGGGGGCCGTAGTTAGTGGCGAACGGGTTGCGCGGGAACTTCATCGGCGGGCTGGGTGGCGGTGAGCCAAGCCAGGGCCCGCCTACAAGTGGATCCATGAGCGCCGATGGCAAAGAAATCGCGCTCGTCCTTTATGGTGGGAGACACCGCTGGACGCTCGTTCCGGGGCTCGCTACGCTGATAGCCCTGGAGGGCACCGGAATTCAAAAACCTTCGGGGAAACCAACGTTCACCGCTAGTGGCAAACATCTTCTAATCCAATCGAATAGCAGCGCCGGAGCACAGCTAGCAAACTTAATCGCCACGAATACACTTCACGGCGTTCTCGGATTAGTCTTACCTAAACCGGCCTCGGGCTGTCGTGTCCAAAACGCCGCTCGTTGTATTTACGGCGCTCGGGCTCGCGCTTGCCCTGCACCTGATGCCGGTGCTGTTTATGGCTGTGAGGCGCGTGTTTACGCTGACGCAAAAACCGCTGATCGAGGCGGAAACTGGCGCGTCGCAGCACAAATCGTCATCCGTCACATCGATCTCACGACGAACCGGGACTGGGTGATTCGGTCTACACCGAGCCGTTGATCGGCGATGCAGGCGAACTAGCTAGAACGCGGGAATTCGCGCCAGACCACGGTCACCATTACGCCTACCGTTGGACTGCCACCGCTATTGAAGGTTATCGCGAGCGGGGTTGTGTCGATCTCGGCGGCCAGCCGGTTGCCCCATCCACGTTGGTTGTCAATGTGTATGTACTCACTCTTGCTGTTCGTCAACTTTCCGCTCCTGTCTCAGTGTTGTCGAGGGCGATAAACGCGCATTTTCACACCACCAAGTCATGCCCGGCGCAGCTGTAGGTTTTATTGAGTGCAGGCTGACACAGCTTGCGATAGGCTTCGATCCGGCGATGACAATAGGTGGTCGGGCGCTGGTCGTAATTGAGCAGCGAGATCCAGCCCTTGGGGGGAAGTACGACGATGTCGCAAGAAGGCTCGAGAAGCGCGCCGGGCAAGCACGACGACGAGACGTCACCCTGGCTCAAATGACTCTTAGTCGCCATCTCGGCCGTCGCCGCATTACTGACACTCCCCTCGTCCCCACCCTCGGGCGCCGCTGAATATGCCGCTATCTGCACGCTCGCCAACACCCAACAGGGGAAGTGGGTCCACGATGTGGCGGAGTTCCGGCCTAAATTTGAGCGCGCGCCGAGCCCGACGAAGGCTAGAGATGCCCTTCTGTTCCTAGCCCAAGCTGACATCCAAGACGCGTCCGTTCTCTGGTCAGCCCTCTACGCCCTTACGCCAATGGCAGCCAAACCGAAACGCAAGAACGGCCTCTCGGGGCGTGGTCGAGCACATACCAAGACCACATCTCGGCTGCGGCCTCTACCCCCGAGTTGATTGCGTTGACCCAATCGCTTCCGCGCGCCCAGATCGAAAGGAACACCACCTTGGCGAGAGCACTGCTGATCCGCCTTGGTGGCTTCGGATGCCATCTCGATGAAGACCCCGTTCAACCCGTTGCGGACTTGTCGTCAGCAGCCGCTCGCACTCTGCCCGACAGCCACAGTCTCGTGGCCGATGTCCGACCCAATGTGGCCGTTCCACAAGTCGCAACGAGCGCACCAAAGCCCGAGGGTGCAGCGGATGCCATTCGGCCTGGAGCGGCGATGCCGGAAATAGCTACATCCCATGTGACCAGTATCGAATAGCTGGGCATTCTCCAGTATCCCGTGGACATATCCATCCACGTATTACCCGCGAGACAAGCCACGGCGCGCTCCGGAGTTTGCGTCGTACAAGCGGCAGTGTACGACTAGAGTCGCCACGATGTTACGTTGTATCCCTTGCGTTCGTGCGGCATGTTGAGGACCGGCGTTCGACTCCCTTTCCTCTAATAGCTCTTGCTGCCAACGGTCTTACTTAGCCGCGTTGCGGGAAGCCTCCAACGTGTATGATGCCGCGCGACTATGAGCGACATCGAAGTGCCGACAATCACGACTTCCGCGCTGTTGCTCAGAGCTACATACTTTGCGAAGTACGGTGTGCCGCGCTCTGTGCGAGAAGTCGCTGAAGCGTGTGTGCAGCTTCGAGAATATCTAAACGACGTTGACCTGCTCAACGACGCGATCTCGCCCAGGCCCAGTGAGGCGCTGGCCGGACAGATCAGGGCGCACAAGCTCAAGGTGATCTCCATTGAAATGCGCTCCCCTCTCGCGGTGGTCCTAGAGGTACCAGCTGAGACCGTACCTGTGCTGGGGCTGAGCTTGATACTTCTGGCTGAAAGAGTGGCCACGTTTGGCCCCCGCGTGAGCCGTCGAAGAAAAGAGGAGCTTGTGCGTGCTGCGAAGTTGGATCATGAGCTATCCACGACGTTGGCAGCTAAGGCCGATATGCTCGCAAAGCGCAATCTTGAGCCCTTTGCAAACCAGTCGCGACCTGACAGGATTGATCTTTTAGATGCAGAAGAGCCAGACGAGGAGCTCGACGATCTGCCGCCACTCATACCAGATGCGTAAACGGCTGGACCCACGATGGCAGTGACGCTAATAGGTTGCACAATCGGCGTTGGGCGACGACATGGCTAGTACAGTGTCTCTTGAGTGTTTCTTGTTGCTGGGTGGCTTTGGCGATGATGTGGGCTCCGGTGACGACGGGACCGTTCTCGCCGTCAAGGTGGCATCCTGACTCAGCGATCCCAGTAGAGCACGTCGGTTAGCATCCAGGAATGCTCAGACCTCGGCTGGTACCCGGACTCATCGCGACGATAGGCGTCCTCGCTGTTTGCCTCGCAGTGCTGGCGAGCCATGTCGTTTCGGCGGCCGACGCGACGGGCGCGCCGCAGTCAACCGCCGATCCATGGTTTCTCGGCGAGTGGTTCAGTGCATCGCCGCCCAAGTGTGCCCAGACGGCCTATGAAGCGGAACTCGGCCATTGGCCAGACGACTACTTCGCCACGCCACAGGACGCGGCGGAAGCGGTCGCCCGCATCTACGGCGGCACCGTCGCTAATTTGACGCCCACTGATTTTTACCGATTCGCGAATGAGGCCGTTGACCCAAGCTATCTGATCGGTCTTGCAGACTCTCCTTGCGCCGAATCGACCATCGAGGAATCGGGTAAATCGCTGACTGAATGGTTGCCAAAGTTCGCGGCGGTCCTCTACGAGCCGCCCGAAGTGCCCTCTGGAAACACGACCTCGACGCCGGGACCATCGTCGGATGGAGGCGAAGGGCCCATAGAGCCACCGCCCGTTAAGAAAACGACGTTGGCTGCGCTCGGCGATTCATACTCGTCTGGCGAGGGTGCGGGCGACTACGACGCCGAGCCGTTGGGTTGTCACCGCTCTGCCGATGCGTGGCCGCGACTACTAGGCAAGCTCGACTCAAAGATAGAAGAAGTGACACTCCTGGCATGCTCTGGCGCGACCTCCGGTACATTGGCGGCAACCCAGCTAGCCGAACTTTCAGCCGTCGAACCCGCGCCGACCGTCGTTACGCTCACGATGGGAGGTAACGACGTTGGGTTCAGTGAAGTGCTAAAGGAGTGTTACGCGTACTACGTCTACAACTGCGTGAAGGACGGACTCCTTGGCAAGGTGGCGCACCGTATTGCTGCCGAGAGTAGCCTGCTCGTGTCCGACTATGAAGCCGTGAAAGAGGCGGCGCCTTCGGCGACGCTCGTAGTTGTGGACTATCCGCAGCTGCTTCCGAACCGACAGAAGGAAGTCAATGGCTGCAATTGGTTGACAGATCAGAAGCGCGTGGGGCTGCTGAAGTTGAATCAGGAGCTTGACAACAGCGTGGCGGAGGCGGCGGGCGAGGCGGGGGCGCAGTTTATCAACGTGTACGGTGCGTTGAAAGGGCATGAGCTGTGCTCGCATCACCCGTGGCTGTACCCAATTGGGCTCGACGGCGTCTGGAATGCACAGGACGGGCACCCGACATTCTTTGGGCAGCTGCACATCGAGATGGAAGTCGACCGACGACTCGATAGCCTTCTTGGCGGCAGCTAAGCACAGCCGCTGAGCAGTCGCCAGCCGAGACAGAGCAACGCCTCCAACTGGATGCCGACATGCTCAGGATGGCCCTAGAGCTGGCCGAAGACATGGCAGCCGTCTACACCATCGCCGACGAACAAACCAAAGCGAGGCTACAACCAAGCCTTCTTTGTGAAGCTCTTTGTTAGGCCCGAATGGGACGACGAGCAACAGCAGACGATCGTCAGGATTGTCCGAGCTGAGCTAACTGAGCCCTACCAGCAGCTTCTAGCCCAAGACCTTGTAGCAACCATCACGAACGAAGTTGAGCTGATACGTAGAGCCGCAGCCAAAGCAGAAAGGCCATCTGAGCCGCCTTCTGGTATTGGGCCTTCTGGTATTGGGTGTTCGATCTTCGTGAAACTGGCGACCCATCGAGCATGGTTCCCGCCCTCATCCAATTGGCGACAGCCGTGAGCGCCGAGATGACGCTCCAGATCGCGTCGCTTCATGCAGCGATCGTCAAATGCAGCGCCTCACGCTCACGCCGATCACCAGCGTCACTGGGCTCCGGCGAGAGCATCAGCCGCAGCGCGTCAATGACGTTCGTGCGTGCCTCATCCCGCGTGCGACCCTGGCTGAACACACCAGCCACCTCGGGGATCGACGCAATGATCCAGCCTTCCTCGCCGGGCTCATAAACGATCGTCAGATCAAGCTGCTCAGACATCAGCTACAGGATATCGCCACAGAAAGCCCAGGTGCGGGCCAGATAGATGCGCCTAGCGCCGACAGAAGTTCGAGCAACGACCTCATACAGGCCAAAAACGGAGGGGGAGAGATTCGAACTCTCGGTACGCCAATCAGGCGCACAACGGTTTTCGAGACCGCCGCATTCAACCGCTCTGCCACCCCTCCAGGGGGACGACCCAAAGGCTACCGGCATGAAACTGCTTTCGGGGGCTTCGTCCGGCTTCGGCCGTAGCTTTGGTTGATCGGGACGGGGGCCCCTTGGAGCAGATGAGTGGGCAGGCCGCGATTCGTCTATGGGCTGCGAGCCGGAAGGCTAGTTGGCCGCCCTGCGACTTGTCCGGTTGCGCTGCGAGCGCGAATCCGTAGTTGTCGTTTGCCCTGTGTCTGCTCCGTCGATGTCGACCCAAGGAGATAGGAGGAGCGTAGATGCGTCATATAGGACTCGATGTGCACCAGGGCTTCTGCGAGGTCGCGATCCGCGAGCACGGCAAGACGCGTTCGGCTGGGCGTGTCGCGAGCGATCGTGACGCGCTTGAGCTGTTCGCGGGGAGCCTGGGCCCCACTGACGAGGTAGCGATGGAGATCGCCCGCATCATCACGCCGCACCGCGGCCGGGATGCTTGCGCCGGTGTGGGTCCCCGATGGGGAGACCCAGGTGCTGCGTCGCCGGGTCGCCCGCCGCGCGGCGTTGGTGCGTCAGCGCACCCGCGCTAAGAACGAGATCCATGCGACGCTCGCACGCTGCCTGCTCGGCCGCTCGCCTTTCTCAGACCTCTTCGGCAAGAAGGGGCGCGCATGGCTGGGCGAGCAGCAGCTAGGAGTCGAGGAGGCAGAGACGGTCTCGGGGTGTCTGCGCCAGATCGATTTCCTGGACGTCGAGGTCGCTCAGATCGACCGCAAGCTCTCTGAGTGGGCAGTCTCCTCCGAGGACGCCAGACGATTGATGAGCATCCCCGGGGTAAGCGCGGGTGTGGCCGCCGCGCTTATGGCTGCGATCGGCGATATCTCCCGCTTCGGCTCGCCGCGCCAGCTCGTCGCGTACCTCGGCCTGGACCCCAAGGTCCGCCAGTCCGGTGATGAGCCAGCCCGTCACGGGCGGATCTCAGAGCGCGGTAACGCCCAAGCACGCCCGGTGCTGGTCGAGGCTGCATGGGTAACGATCCGCCAGCCCGGCCCACTGCACGCATTCGGCGAGCGTATCCGGGCACGCAAGGGAGCACAGGTCGCAGCCGTCGCGGTAGCCCGCAAGCTCGCCTGCCTTTCCTGGCAGCTACTCACCAAGGGTGAGGACTACGCCTTCGCCAGGCCTTCGCTCGTGCGCTCAAAGCTGCGCCGCCTCGAGCTCAACGCCGGCGCCGCCTCGCTCCCAACGCGACACGGCGCCCAGAGAATCTCCGCGAACGCAGCCGAGAAAGCAGCCGAGCGCCAGCTCATAGAGCACGCCGAGGCAGCCTACCGACGACTCATCGCCGACTGGAAGGCGACCGGACCAGCAAAACGGGCGGCGGCGCGACACGTGGGCGCGCACCTTCAAGGCCGTCAAAGCCCCAAGCAGCGCGGCAGGCCACAGCCCAAACACCTGCGCTTTAGCTCGTCGTCACCGACACCCAACACAAACCATTGCACGATCCCATGCAACACGCCCGGAGGACTTGACTTTCATCCGTAGATGATCCAGACGTGCCTGCGCATACCCGTCGCACGCACGCTCACCTCTCGCCCAGCCTCACCGCCGCGAAGCAAAGAAAGCGCTGAGCAGCCCCCCGCACTCCTCCGCAAGCAGGCCCCCAGCCACATCCGGCCGATGATTCAATCGCGCCTCGCCCAAGACATCGAGCACGCTCCCGCAAGCCCCAGCCTTCGGATCACTCGCCCCGAACACCACCCGCGGCACCCGCGCCAACACAATCGCCCCTGCGCACATCGCGCACGGCTCGAGCGTCACGTACAGCACCGTGTCGAGCAGCCGCCAAGTGCCCGCGGCCTGGGCCGCCTCGCGCAGGACGATGATCTCCGCGTGCGCCGTGGGGTCCTGGCGCAGCTCGCGCTCGTTGTGCGCCGACGCCACCACCTCGCCATCGCGCACCAGCACCGCGCCAATCGGCACGTCCTCGTGTTCCAACGCACGATCGGCCTCGCGCAGGGCCAGACGCATGAAGTAGTCGTCGCGTGGGAAGAAGCGCTCGCTCATCGTTATCGCCCGCCGGAGTCTGCGACAGTGGCTCCCGCGCCGCGCTCGTCTCGGGCACATCATCATTACCCAAACTTCCATGCTCTCCCGCACCGGCCGCCCACCCCTCCCCCGCTTCGCGCGCCGGGTCCTCATCGTCCTTGCGCTGAGCGTCGTGCCAGGCGGCGTCGGTGCAGTTGCAGCACAAGCCAACGGTGCTCCTCAAGCCGCTTACGTGCCAAACGAGATCGTCGTCGGCTACGCACCCACACCAGCCCCTGGGGGCAACGGTAGTGCCACCGCCGTCGCGAGCAGCTCACAGGCCAGCGGCGCAGCGGCCGCGGAAAGCACCAACGCACACGTTCTGCGCCTGCCCCCCGGGGAGAGCGTCGCAACAGCGCTTCGCCATATCCGCGGCGAGCACGGCGTGCAATGGGCAGTACCCGACTACACCGCCCACGCCGCCGGCGGCATCATCCCCAACGACGAAGGCACCAGCCACACGCCAGGCGGGTGGCAGGAACTGCAGTGGAACTTCGTTGGGCAGTTCGGCGTGAACGCCCCCGAAGCGTGGGCCAACGTAGCTGCCGACGGGAAGCCTGGGGGCGTCGGGGTGACGGTCGCTGTGCTCGACACGGGCGTCGCCTACGCCAACCGCGGCCCCTTCCGCCGCTCTCCCGACCTCAGTCGCTACACGTTCGTCAAAGGCTATGACTTCGTCGCCAAAGACCCGTACGCCAACGACCGCAACGGCCACGGCACGTTCGTCGCCTCCACCATCGCCGAGGCCACCAACAACCAATACGGGCTCACCGGCCTTGCGTTCGCCGCCCACATCATGCCGGTGCGTGTACTCGACGGGGCAGGCGAAGGCGAAGCTTCCACGATCGCCGAAGGCGTGATGTTCGCCGTCAAGCACCACGCTCAGATCATCAACCTCAGCCTCGAGTTCTCCCCCGGGGTGACCGCCGCTGACATCCCAGAGCTGATGCAAGCGCTCCGCTACGCCCACCGCCACAACGTGCTTGTCGTCGCCGCCGCGGGCAACGAGGGGGCACGCTCTGTCGACTATCCCGCGCGCGCGCCCAACGTGATCGCGGTGGGCGCCACCACCGAACACGGCTGCCTGGCCGACTACTCCAACTACGGCACCGAGCTGACGCTCGTGGCACCCGGAGGCGGAGCCGACGGCAACTTCCCGGGCGACCCCAACTGCCACCCCGAACTCCCCTCCGGACGCGACATCTTCCAGGTGACGTTCACCGGCAGCTCGTTCACCAAGTTCGGGATCCCCCCGGGCTATGAAGGCACCTCGATGGCCACTCCCCATGTGGCCGCCACGGCGGCGCTAATCATCGCCAGCGGCGTACTCGGCCCGCACCCCACGACAGCGCAGCTCACCGCGCGCCTGGAGGACACGGCGACGAAACTCGGCGGGGGAGGAGACGAACGCCTGTATGGCGCGGGTCTTGTCAACGCCGCCGCTGCCACCGCCCTGGCAGCCCCGGTGTCGTAGCAACCGCGACAAAGTAGCGCCGGCGCGCTCGCAAGATAGTCACGCCTGAGTGGCAAGGTAGCCTGAGCGCAGTGTCGAGCCCCATCCCACAGCACGCACAGGCACCCGAGCGCTGCGACCTCGCGGTGGTGGGCGGCGGCATCGTCGGCTTGGCGGTCGCCCGCGAGCTGATCAGGCGCAACCCGCAGGCTTCGGTTTGCGTGCTCGAGCGCGAGCGCGAGATCGGCACCCATCAGACCGGGCACAACTCAGGCGTGATCCATGCGGGCGTCTATTACGTCCCCGGCTCGCTGAAGGCGCGCCTGTGTGTC
>JBEKAM010000115.1:0-11605 GCA_050015915.1 Solirubrobacteraceae bacterium | reverse complement strand
GCAACTAGTGCGCAAGGGACGCGTCGTCCCCAAGAAGAAGGTCGCCACTCCAGGACTCAAGTCCGGCAAGGGGCGCAAGAAGAAGACTGCTGCGCCACAGCGCCGCGGGGTATGCACCCGTGTGTACACGACCACCCCGAAGAAGCCTAACTCCGCCCTGCGCAAGGTCGCGCGTGTGCGCATCTCCGGATCGATCGAGGTAACCGCCTACATCCCCGGAGAGGGACACAACCTTCAAGAGCACTCCGTAGTGCTCGTACGCGGCGGCCGCGTCAAGGATCTGCCTGGCGTTCGCTACAAGGTCGTCCGCGGCACACTCGACGCCGCCGGCGTGAGCGACCGCAAAAAGGCGCGCTCGCAGTACGGCGTGAAGAAAAAATAAGTCATGCCACGTAGAGCAGCCGCCCAGATCCGCCCCGTTGAGGCGGACCCCATACACCGCTCCAAGCTGGTCCAGCAAGTCATCAACAAGGTCATGCTGGATGGCAAGAAGTCCACCGCCGAGCGGATCGTCTACGACGCGCTCGCACTGCTGGGCGAGCGCAGCGACAAAGATCCCGTGGAGACGCTCGAGGCTTCCATCAAAGCGCTCACGCCAACGCTCGAGGTCAAATCGCGCCGCGTCGGTGGCGCCACCTACCAGGTGCCAGTCGAGGTTGCCTCTAGGCGCGCACGCACGCTAGCCGTTCGCTGGCTAGTCGAGTTCGCCCGCCAGCGTCGCGAGAAGACCATGGCCCAGCGCCTCGCAAACGAGCTCATGGACGCGCAGTCCCAACAGGGCGGCGCATACAAGCGCAAGGACGACATTTACCGCATGGCGCAGGCAAACAAGGCCTTCGCCCACTACCGCTGGTAGCGGCCCGAGGACCGGCGCGATACTGCGTCCTCGATCGCTCGTGTGCGGAGCACACTTCGCTCACTGCGTCCTTGTCTCGCTTGGTCCTCGGGCCGCTACACGCTTAGACGTCTAGCTGGGCGGGCTGGAGTTGTTTTTATGAGACACCCTTCCGGGTGTCGGATGGGTCGCGGGCTGCTCGCCCAAAGCGAGCTCAACGACAGCGCTGTCTTGACAGCCTGTGGGCAAATAAGCGGCCGGCGATGGCCAGGCGGCTACTCGCTAAGGTGGCAGCGCATATGGCCGGACTGCCACCATTCGATGGACAGTCCTTTGCCGGCACCCTGCGTGCCGACTGGCGCGCAAATCGTGACGACGGGCGCTCGTTGGTGATCGTCATGCTCTTCCGGTTCGCGCAAGCGGCCAGTGCGCAGCGCTCGTGGCTTAAGCTCTTTGCGCTGCCCGTGCTGGTCCTTTACAAGCTGGTCGTCGAATGGCTGTTCACCGTAGACCTGCCCGTGCGAACACGTGTGGGGCCCGGCCTCACGCTCGATCACGCCTATGGAGTAGTGATCCACCCCGATTCAGTCATCGGCAGCCGCTGCCGTCTGATTCAGGGTGTGACCATCGGTCAGCGAAACGTCCCCGGTGAGGCACCAACCATCGGCGACGACGTTCAGTTCGGTGCCAACGCTGTCGCGCTCGGCGCGATCCACATCGGGGACGGCGCGCGTATCGGTGCCGGCGCAGTCGTTGTGCACGACGTACCCGCGGGTGCAACTGCCGTCGGTGTCCCGGCACGAATCCTCTAGTCCTGCTGGGAGTTGGCCCGGATTCAGTGTCTGAGCCGCTGCTCAGGGGTCGACTTTGGTTTCCTTGCCCGCTTCTTCGCTGAGGCGGGCTAGTTCGTCTTCGTCAAAGCCGCCTTCATCTTCCTTGAGTACCGCTCGGGCGCGCTCCAGATCTTTGGCGTTGACGTATACGTCAGGGGTTTGAGGCATGCCTCGACCATAACCAGCCAGGCCGGCGCTGGGCATGCAACGGATGCCAGCATCGGACAGGCGTCCCATGATGATGTCTGCCTCCATGTGGTTGGCGCTCGCCACGATCTTCAGATCGTCATCGTCGTCGGGCATCGCTGGACGAGGATATCGGGAGGAGGTTCCTAGAATTTGTGCTGGCACCGCACCGTGGCGAGTAGCACCGTGGATTCTCCGGTCTCCGATGCCCGCCCGTTGCCGATGATTCTCTGTGCGATTGGACACAGAAAGGTTGAAGACTAAAGATTAGGTTCCTAATCTTTCGGTACCGAATGTCTTCCGCCGCCAGACAAGCATCAGTTGACGCGACTCACGGGCATGATCCCCACGGGTCGCTGAAGATCGAGCGCCATGTGTGGGTGATCTCCGGCGTGGTGATCCTGGGGATGATCATGTCGATCCTCGACACCACGATCGTCAACGTTGCCCTGAATACGCTTGTGCATGACCTGCACAAGCCGATCGCGCAGGTGCAGTGGGTCGTGACCGGCTATCTGCTGGCGCTTGCCGTGGCGATCCCGCTGACCGGCTGGATGTCCAGACGTTTCGGCGCGAAGAGGGTATATCTCGCCTCGCTCATCCTCTTCACGCTCGGCTCGGTCGCGTGTGGGCTATCCAACTCGCTTGTGGAGCTAGTCGCATTCAGGGTCCTACAGGGTCTCGGCGGCGGCATGATCATGCCGGTTGCCCAGCTGATCATGGCTCAGGTGGCTGGTCCGCAGCGAATGGGGCGCGTGATGGGCATCGTGTCGATGCCCGCGATGCTCGCGCCAATCCTCGGCCCGGTCGTCGGTGGGCTGATCCTGCAGAACCTGCACTGGTCGTGGATCTTCTTCGTCAACGCTCCCATCGGCGTCATTGCGATGGTGCTTGGCTGGCGAATGCTGCCGAGCACCGACTCCGGCGAGGCCGGACGAATCGACTGGCTCGGGTTGGCGCTACTGCCGACCGGTGCCGCAGCGTTCATCTTCGGCGTAAGCGAACTCGGCGCCGGCGCGGCCGCAGGCTCAGCGAAGGTGCTCATCCCAATCGTTGTCGGCGCGGTGCTGACGCTTGCCTTCTGCTTCCACGCACTACGCGTCGAGCGCCCGCTGCTCGACATCAGGCTGTACAAAAACAAAGTCTTCGCCGGTGCGTCCTTCACCACCTTTGGTCTCGGCGCAGCGCTGTTCGGCGCGATGATCCTCGTGCCGCTCTACTACCAAAACGTACGTGGCGAGGACGTGATCAACACCGGCCTGCTCAACGGCCCACAAGGGATCGGAGCGCTGATCGCGATGCCGATCGCAGGCCGCCTCACCGAGCGCTTCGGTGGTGGGCGCATTGCGATCGTCGGCGTGTCAGTGCTCGCGCTCAGCACACTCCCGCTCGCGTTTATTGGTGCGCACACCTCGATCGTGCTGCTCTCGCTCATTCTGGTCGTGCGCGGAGTCAGCATCGGTATGTCGTTCATGCCCGCGATGACCGCCGCCTTTGCGTCCATGCGTCCCGACCAGCTCTCCGATGCAACACCGCAGATCAACGTGCTGATGCGGATTGGCAGTGCGATCGGTGTGGCGGTGCTGGCGGTCGTGCTGCAGCGTGCCTCCGTACATGCGGGACATTCGCCTGTCCGTCTCGCCGGCGCCTTCGACACGACCTACTGGTGGGGGCTCGGGATCGCCGTGCTCTCGCTGCTTCCATGTCTGTGGCTGCTGCGTGCCGAGCGCCCGCGGCACGCGGGCGAGGCGATGGCCGCCGGCGAGGCCAGCGCGATCGAGCCAGTGGGCGCCTGATGGCAACTGAGCCGGGGTTCAACCCGGAGGCGGGCGACCGCATCGAGCCTTACGTGTGGAAGGTCGCCGGCGTGGTGATCCTCGGGATGATCATGTCGATCCTCGACACCACGATCGTCAACGTGGCGCTGCGCACGCTCAGCCACGATCTGCACAGCACCATCTCGCAGATCCAATGGGTGGTCACGGGCTATCTCCTGTCGCTGGCGGCCGTCATCCCGCTGACCGGCTGGGCTTCCAGGCGCTATGGGGCAAAGCGCGTGTACTTGGTGTCGCTGGTCCTTTTCACCGCCGGCTCTGCGCTGTGCGCGGTCGCCGCGTCGACTACCACGCTCGTCATCTTCCGCGTCCTGCAGGGCTTCGGCGGCGGCATGATCATGCCCGTGGGCCAGCTGATCATGGCTCAGGTTGCCGGGCCCAAGCGCATGGGTCGCGTGATGGGCATCGTGGCGATGCCGGCGATGATGGGCCCGATCCTCGGCCCCGTTATCGGCGGTGCGATCCTCGAGTACCTGCACTGGTCTTGGATCTTCCTCGTCAACGTTCCCATCGGAGTGATCGCGTTCGCCCTGGCCTGGCGCATGCTGCCGCACACCGACTCCGGCCATGCGGGACGTCTGGACGCCCTCGGCCTCGTGCTGATGTCGGGCGCCTCTAGCGCCCTTGTTTACGGCCTCAGCGAGCTCGGCACCGCAGGCACCAGTCTCGGCGCCCCGCAGGTCGTCTGGCCGATCGTCGCGGGCATCGTGCTCGCGGTTTTCTTCTGCTTGCACGCTTTGCGCGTCGAGCGGCCCCTGCTTGACGTCCGGCTGTATGCCAATCGCGTCTTTGGCGCCGCCTCTCTGACCACCTTCGGCCTCGGTGCGGCGCTCTTCGGGGCGATGATCCTAGTGCCCTACTACTACCAGCAGGTTCGCCACGAGAGCGTGATCGTGACGGGACTGCTCACCGGCCCGCAGGGGCTCGGAATGCTGCTCGTTATGCCCCTCGCCGGGCGCTTTAGCGACCGCTTTGGCGGCGGACGCGTGGCGCTGGCAGGCGTGTCGCTCCTGTCGCTGTCCACGATCCCGCTCGCGTTTATCGGCGCGCACACCTCGATCGTCTACCTCTCCTTCGTGCTCGTGCTGCGTGGTGTCGGCATCGGCTTCTCGTTCATGCCGGCCATGACCGCCGCGTTCGCTTCCCTGCGTTCCGATCAGCTGTCCGACGCGACCCCACAGCTGAACGTTGTGCAACGGATCGGCGGCGCGATTGGCGTGGCGGTGCTCGCCGTGGTGCTGCAGCGCGCAACCGAGCACGCACACACGGTCGCCGGGCTGGCAGGGGCATATGGCACCGCGTTCTGGTGGTCGGTGGGCGTGTGCGTTGCCTCCTTGATCCCCTGTCTGGTGCTGCTGCGGGCCGAGAATCCGCGCGCGAAGTTGGACCGCGCGGCGGCTAACGCGGAGGCGGCTGCGGAGCCACTCGGCGTCTAGCGAGCTTGAGACCATGGCCAGCGCCCCCACAGACACGCCGAAGGTCGAGCCCAGCCCCGAGCTGACCGAGTTGGGGGTTGCCTTCCGCCGTGTCTTCAGAAGCTTCAACCGCCTGCGCGGGCGCGACACGCACCTGGGCGCCAACGAGCTCAGCCACGCCCAGTTCGAGCTGCTGATCGAGCTTTCCGAGCGCGGCGAGCTGCCTGCGGGAGAGCTCGCTACGGCCGCCCGGCTGACCCCTGCAACCGTCACGCAGATGCTCGACCACCTGGCCGAGCAGGGCCATGTCGAGCGGGTCCGCTCGGAGACCGACCGCCGCGTCGTCGTCTCGCGGCTCACTCCTCAGGGCAAAAGCAAGATCGACGCCAAGCGCAAGGCCTGGCAGAGTCGCTGGGGGCAGGCGCTCGCGGGCGTGGACACCACCGAGTTGCGCGCGGCCACGCGCGTGCTCGAACGCCTCGCCGCGATGGTCGAGGACGCGCCGACGGACCCCGTCTGCGAGAGCTCCCCGCCGGCCTCCAACTAGCCCTCTACTCGCTTCAGATCCGTGCTTTGGAGCAGGAATCGCTCTGCTATAGTCGAAAACGCGTGGAGTGGACGCAGGCTATGCATCTGCGATTCGCGCACGCGGCAATCAAGATGGTGACCTCGAGCAGATAACGAACGCGAACCGGTCCAGATAAGACCAGTAGCGTGCGTGGGCCCGAGGGGCCTATTTTTTTGCCCGCAGCGATCCTCAGCAACTACCAGAGACCATCACACATGCCACGTAAGTTTTCCCTCCAAAACACCCGCAACATCGGGATCATGGCTCACATCGACGCCGGTAAGACGACGACGACCGAGCGCATCCTCTACTACACCGGTCGCACGTACAAGATCGGCGAGGTGCACGAGGGCGCCGCGGTGATGGACTGGATGGAACAGGAGCAGGAGCGCGGTATCACCATCACCTCCGCTGCCACCACTGCGCAGTGGAAGGACCACCGCATCAACATCATTGATACCCCCGGCCACGTCGACTTCACCGTCGAGGTCGAGCGCTCGCTGCGTGTGCTCGACGGCGCGATCGCGCTGTTCGACTCTGTCGCCGGCGTCGAGCCCCAGTCAGAGACGGTCTGGCGCCAGGCGGACAAGTACCACGTGCCGCGCATCGCCTACATCAACAAGATGGACCGCATCGGCGCCGACTTCGACAAAGGCGTGCAGACGATGATCGACCGTCTCGGCGCGCACCCGGTGCCGATCCAGCTGCCGATCGGAGCTGAGGGCGACTTTCTCGGTGTCATCGACCTGGTGGCGATGAAAGCGATCGTCTACAAAGACGACCTCGGTAAGGAACAGGACGAAATCGACATTCCTGAGGACCTCGCAGAAGCGGCCCAGGGTGCGCGCGAACACCTGCTCGAGGAGGTTTCCCACTACGACGACGCGCTACTCGAGCTCCTGCTCGAGGAGGCCGACGTGCCCGAGGACGTCCTCAAGAACGCGATTCGCAAGGCTACGCTTTCGACCAAGCTGACGCCGGTGCTGTGTGGCTCTTCGTTCAAGAACAAGGGCGTACAGCCTCTGTTGGACGCGGTCATCGACTACCTTCCTTCGCCGCTCGATGTGCCACCAGTGGTCGGCACCGAACTGATCAAAGGTGAGGAGGAGGAGCGTCAGGTCGTGCGCCATGCTGATGACTCCGAGCCGTTCGCGGCGCTTGCCTTCAAGATCGCCGCCGATCCGTATGTGGGCAAGCTCACCTACTTCCGCGTGTACTCGGGTCACCTCGAGGCCGGCGCGAAGGTTCTGAACGTCGGTAGCGGCCGCACCGAGCGGATCGGGCGCATCCTGATGATGCACGCCAACGAGCGCGAGGAGGTCACCGAGGTCTTCGCAGGTGACATCGCCGCCGCTGTAGGCATCAAGCAGGTCATCACCGGCGACACGCTTGCGATTCCCGACCACCCAATCCACCTCGAGAACATCATCTTCCCGGAGCCTGTAATCAAGGTTGCGGTCGAGCCGAAGACCAAGGTCGATCAGGAGAAGATGTCGGTCGCGCTCGGGCGTCTGGCCGAGGAGGACCCCACCTTCCAGGTGCGTACCAACGAGGAGACCGGCCAGACCGAGATCTCGGGCATGGGCGAGTTGCACCTCGAGGTGCTCGTCGACCGTATGAAGCGGGAGTTCGGCGTCGAGGCGAATGTTGGACGGCCGCAGGTGTCCTATCGCGAGACGGTCCGCGGCAGCGTCGAGAAGATCGAAGGCAAGTTCGTCCGCCAGACCGGTGGCTCCGGCCAGTTCGGTGTCGTGTTCATCGACCTCGAGCCAGCCCCAGGCGTGGGATTTGAGTTCATCAACAAGATCAAGGGCGGAAACATCCCCTCCGAATACATCCCCGCCGTCAAGAAGGGGATCGAAGAGGCGCTCGACAACGGCGTCAAGGCCGGCTACCCGATGGTAGACATGCGCGTGACGCTCGTCGACGGCAAGTACCACGACGTTGACTCTTCCGAAATAGCCTTCAAAGTCGCCGGCTCACTCGCTTTCAAAGAGGCAGCCAAGCGGGCTAAGCCTGTGCTGCTTGAGCCGATCTTCGCCGTCGAGGTCGTTACCCCCGAGGATTTCCTCGGCGATGTCATCGGCGACCTGTCTCGCCGGCGCGGTCGTGTAGAAGGTCAGGAGCGCCGCGGCAACGCGCTTGCGGTGACCGCGAAGGTCCCGCTGAGCGAGATGTTCGGCTATGCGACTGATCTGCGCTCCAACACGCAGGGGCGCGCCAACTACACAATGCAATTCGAGAACTACGAAGAGGTTCCGCCGAACATCGCCGAGAAGATCGTCGAAGCGCGGACTGGCGAACCGGTTCCGGCCTAGGCGCCTCGGACGAGGCTGGAGAGACCCACACATTCCGAGGCATGAGCACCGAGCAGTCATGCACCACCGCATTTAGATAGATTTCTGAGGTTCGCCTCCACAGGGGCGGGCATACAAGTCGATACAGGAGCGAATTCAAAGTGGCGAAGGAGAAGTTCGAGCGCGACAAGCCGCACGTCAATGTCGGGACCATCGGTCACATCGACCATGGCAAGACGACGCTGACGGCTGCCATAACGACTGTGCTAGCCGAGCACGGAGGCGCGGAAGCCCGTACCTTCGCGGAGATCGACAACGCGCCCGAGGAGAAGGAACGCGGGATCACGATCGCCACCTCCCACGTCGAGTACCAGACGGAGAACCGTCACTACGCGCACGTGGACTGTCCCGGTCACGCCGACTACGTCAAGAACATGATCACCGGTGCCGCCCAGATGGACGGTGCGATCCTGGTTGTGTCCGCAGCCGACGGTCCCATGCCGCAGACGCGCGAGCACATCCTTCTCGCCCGCCAGGTCGGCGTTCCCTACATCGTCGTGTTCCTCAACAAGGCTGACATGGTCGACGACGAGGAGCTGCTGGAACTGGTCGAGGTTGAGGTTCGCGAGCTGCTCTCCGAGTACGACTTCCCCGGCGATGACATCCCGTTCATCATTGGCTCCGCACTCAAGGCGCTCGAAGGCGAGGAGCCCTACAAGGAGAAGATCCTCGAGCTCGCCGCGGCGCTGGACTCCTACATCCCCGAACCAGTGCGTGAGCTCGACAAGCCGTTCCTGATGCCGGTCGAGGACGTCTTCTCGATCACCGGGCGTGGCACCGTCGCCACGGGCCGTGTCGAGCAGGGCATCGTCAAAACTGGTGAGACAGTGGAAATCGTCGGAGTGCATGACTCGACCTCGACGGTGGTCACAGGCGTAGAGATGTTCCGCAAGATCCTCGATGAGGGTCGCGCAGGCGACAACGTGGGGTGCCTTCTGCGTGGAACCAAGCGTGAGGAGATCGAGCGCGGCCAGGTGCTGTGCAAGCCCGGATCGATCACCCCGCACACCAAGTACAAGGCAGAGGTGTACGTGCTCAAGAAGGAGGAGGGTGGTCGTCACACCCCGTTCTTCACGGGCTACCGGCCTCAGTTCTACTTCCGCACGACCGACGTTACCGGTGTGGCAAAGCTGCCCGACGGCGTCGAGATGGTCATGCCTGGAGACAACGTCCAGATGGAGATCGAGCTGATCCAGCCGATCGCCATGGACCAGGGCCTGCGTTTCGCCATCCGAGAGGGTGGTCGCACGGTCGGTTCGGGCGTGGTCAGCGAGATCATCGAGTAGCACACGCGCGCCATTCGAACACGTCGGATGGCGACGCGCATATTGGCAGTCCGATACGACTAATTCATCCCCACCTCAAGGGTGTGGCGGCGACGGGGCGGGTGAACAGACCCGCCCTGCGTTGCCGTCCAGGAGGGGTTTCGGCGGGAGTCATTCCCGCCGGAGATGCACCGCAGCGAACGCAGACAGAGACACCCAAGACCACAGACACGCGATCAGAGCATTAAGAGAGACACCATGGCAGCGGCCAACCAGAACAAGATCCGAATCCGACTGAAGGCATATGACACCTCGGCCATCGAGTCGGCGGCGAAGGAGATCGTTGAGACAGCAACTCGCACCGGTGCGAGCGTCTCTGGTCCCGTGCCCCTGCCCACCGAGAAGAACGTGTACTGCGTGATCCGCTCACCGTTCAAGGACAAGGACTCGCGTGAGCACTTCGAGATCCGCACGCACAAGCGGCTGATCGACATCCACCAGCCGACGCCAAAGACCGTTGACTCGCTACAGCGCCTCGACCACCTGCCGGCGGGCGTTGACATCGAGATCCGTCTCGCCACCTGAACACCGACGGCCTCGACCACTACACAGAAACAACACCATTATTTCCATGTCCGCCATCCTCGCCAAGAAGCTCGGTATGACCCAGGTCTTCCAAGAAGACGGAAGCGTCGCGCGCGTAACCGTTTTGGAGGCCGGTCCGTGTCCAGTGACAGCTATCCGCACGCCTGAGCGTGACGGCTACGAGGCAGTGCAGCTAGCGTTCGGCCAGACCAAGGAGAAGCATCTGTCCAAGCCCGAGCTTGGACACCTGAAGAAGGTCGATGCGCCGCCCATGCGCACGCTGGTCGAGTTCCGCGACGAGGCCGGTGAGCTGACGCTCGGCGAGACAGTCACTGTCGACGCTTTCGAGGTTGGTGCGCGCGTGAAGATCTCTGGGATCTCCAAGGGCAAGGGCTTCCAGGGGACGGTCAAGCGCCACAACTTCGCCAGCGGGCCCAAGTCCCACGGCTCCCACAACGTTCGTGCCCCGGGGTCGATCGGTGCGTCCGCGACACCTTCGCGTGTATTCAAAGGCATCCGTGGACCGGGGCAGATGGGTAACAAGCGCACCACCCAAAAGGGCCTTGAGATCATCCGCGTGGACCCCAAAGAGAACCTACTGCTAGTGCGTGGCTCCGTACCTGGCCCTCCCGGCGGCATCGTGGAGGTGCGCACCGATGCCTGACGCTCCCGTTCTTAGCTCCGGTGGAGGGGCTGCGAAAAAAGCCAAACTTGATGAGGCAGCGTTCGGTGCGCGCTTCGCCGGTCCACTAGTGCACCAAAGCGTGCGTGCCGAGCAGGCAGCGCGCAGGCGTGGCACCGCCGCAACGAAAACTCGTGGCAAGGTCTCCGGCGGTGGCGCTAAGCCCTGGCGTCAGAAGGGCACCGGTCGCGCCCGTGCCGGCTCGAGCCGCTCTCCCGTTTGGACCGGTGGTGGCACCGTGTTCGGGCCGCAGCCGCGCTCATACACGTTCAAGGTCAACCGCAAGGAGCAGCGCGCTGCGCTGCGCAGTGCGCTTTCGCTGCACGCCGGCCGGGGCTCGATCGCCGTGCTCGACGCAGCCAGCTTCAAAGCGCCCAAGACGAGTGACGCGCAGGACCTCTTGGAAGACTGGGGACAGTCACTTCCCACGCTCGTGGTGCTCTCCCCCGAGGAGTCATCCGCGGCGCTGTCGTTCCGCAACCTCGCACGTGTCGCAGTGCTGGCCGCTGAGAACGTTGGGGTAGCCGATCTGCTGGGCGCTGCCTCGCTGGTCATCTCCGAGACAGCCCTCGATGCACTCACCGCTCGCACCGGCAAGCCACGCTCAGCTGGGGAGGAGAAGTCCTGATGGAGCACACGCAAGTGATCATCCGCCCGGTCGTCTCTGAGAAGAGCTACGTGCTCTCCGCCGCCGACCGCTACACCTTCCGCGTTCATACCGACGCCCACAAGACTCAGATCCGCCAGGCAGTCGAGGCGCTGTTCGATGTTCACGTGGTGGAGGTCAGGACGCTCAGCGTCAAGACCAAGCCCAAGCGACGCGGCAACAGTGCCCGCGGGCGTACCCGCGCATGGAAGAAGGCCATCGTGCAGGTACGCGCCGGCGAGAGCATCCCGATCTTCCAGGGCTTGGCTGCCCTCGACTCGTAGGACTTACTGATGCCGATACGTAAGCCAAGACCAACCAGCCCCGGGATGCGATTCGTCTCATACCCGGACTTCGCTGAGATCACCAAGTCAAAGCCCGAGAAGTCGCTCGTCGAA
>JBEKAM010000114.1:0-13832 GCA_050015915.1 Solirubrobacteraceae bacterium | reverse complement strand
ACAGGCCAGCGACCTGCTGCCGAGCACCAGATACCGCTACGCGCTCATCGCCACCAACCAGTACGGCACCCAGACGATCGGCCAGTACCAGACCCTGAAAACGACGGCCGCCACCCCGCCCGGGGCGGCCACCGGACTCGCCACCGCGATCGGCCAGACCTCGGCGACCCTCAACGGCACCGTGACCACCAACGGCCTCGCCACGAGCTACAGCTTTCAGGTCGGCACCGAACCCGGTGTCTACGGGTCCCCGACGGGCCTCGGCGGCGTCGGCGGCAACACCACCCAGGAAGTCTCCACAGCCCTCACCGGCCTCGCGCCCGGCACCACCTACTACTACCGTCTGCGGGCGACCAACAGCGACGGCACCACCTACGGGCAGCCCGAGCCCTTCACCACCGCCGGCCTGTCGTATCTCCTCACCGTCCCCGCCGCCGCCCTGACCGCACCGATCCAGGCTGGCCAGCAGAACATCGAAGAACACCCGGCCGTCAACAGCGGCCCGTCGCACCTCACAAACAGGCAGAAGCTCAGCAAAGCCCTCACCGCCTGCCGCAAGGGCAGGAAGAAGACCAAGCGCGTCAAGTGCGAACGCCAGGCCCGCGCCCGCTACCACGTCAAGAAGAAGTAGCGGCCGCCCGCCGGCCCCGGGATCCTCCTCGCGATCCTTCTCTTCGCCTTTACCCACCCCTACACTGACCCCACCACGGCCGGACCCGGAGCACACCGCGACGCCCCGACCCCCGCGCCACACGCCCGCCGCGATGGCCTTGGCGCTCGCCGTCGTGATCGGCGTCGTCGCCGCCGCGAATCGTGGCTGCACGAGCAGGGGTGGGGGACTTGCGCCGTCCGGTTGGTATGCGTCAGCTTGGTGGTGGCGCATGCGGTAGCTGGGCCCGTTGATCTGGACGACCGCGGCATGCTCGCCGTCGCGGCTCTTCACCGCGCCCGGCTCGGTCGCCGCTCTCGGGGCCACGCTGCCTCTCGGCCCATGGTGTGCGTGTCTGCCTGGGGCCTGTCCGCGCGCTGCCGCCGCTACCCCATCAAAGGTGGGGAATTTCCATGATCAGATCCGGGGAGAATTGCGTGATCACCGACAGCTGGGGATTCTCAACGGCCTGATCGACGAAAAAATCGGTCTACCCTCGAGCAAAAACACGGCGGTCCTCAACGGCTACGTCGAAATCGCCAAGTCCGAACTAGTAGAAGAATCAGAATAACCCAAGCCAACTGGCGGCTAAGTAGCACAAGCCGATAGGCAGGGACGGGCCCGTCACAGCGCATGCCGTGGCGGGCCCAACCGCATCCATACGACACCCCCACGCCGGACGTCTGGAACCTTCGCCCTGGGCGAGCCCACGTGGGGTGAGACGCTACTGCCGCGTCCCACCCCAGCTCAGCGCCAGCGAGCCGCCCGCTCGCGTCAGGTCACTTCGGTCGGGACACTGAACGTGAAGTTGGCGGTCTGTTCGACGAGTGCCGTCGTGGAGCCCACGACAAATTTCGGTAACACTAAACCCAGGCCATGGGTCAGGTCGATGTCTTTTATCTCCTGGCTGCGACCACCCGTTAACGCGATGATCACTTTCAGAGTGGTGGAAGATATTCCAATTGGCGTCACTAAGCCTGCGAAGTTACCGGTGGCGGCGCTTTCTTCAAAGCAATCTTCTTTATCTGTATTTTGCGCAGTTGCAAACGTCGTGAAAGTCACTCCATTCACCGGTAAGAACAGCAGCCCAACACCCGACCCGGAGTCTGGTAAGACTAATCCGAGGATCGCGTGGAGCGTCTTTGTTAAGATTAATCCTTCTGGCGCACCAACACTACTAGCCGCGCAACCCGAGGCTGGTTGGCCCTGCCGCCACGTGCAGTTTAAGTAGTGGATGACGATACCACCGATTAATAATGCGTTCGACACGACACCAGTGAAAGCGTCTTTTTCGCACGCGACTTCATCGTGTTGGCCCGACAGCAGTGAGCTCGCGCCACCCGTCCCGGTAATTGTCTGGCCGCTCACCGGCTTGAATAACGGTTCCGCCGCAAACGCAGAGGCTCCCAGCACAAGACTCCAGCCCACCACAACCACCCACAACGCTGCTGCTAATCGCATCGCTTGCTCCTTTCGGCTTTCCTTCGCTTTGGAACGAAAATTGGCATGGCCAGCTAGACACCGGGCAAGCCAATGTCGCGCCACCCAGGACAGAGACCATGATCGTGCCAGCTGTCGACATGCGCTGACTGATGACGGATATTAGACTGCTAGCACTACACATTCCCACGGTAGCTCTGGCGCGGCGCTACGTCCAGGCATGTTTCTCAGTCGAGCGCACCGAGCCGCGCCGAACTCTCGGGCCGGCGTGCTTCGTGTCTCGAGGCCCCACGCTCTACAGGCACCCCGACAGGCTCATCATGGCAAGTGACGTGACTTCGCCGAATCAAGCCGACTGGTCGCCGTGCAGCACCGACGGGCGCGCCTCTTCCAACAGCGGCGCGCCGCAGTGCCAGCAGTAGGCAGCACCGCGGCTATGCACGGCGCCACAGGAGCGGCACTGCCCGTGAACGCCGGCCTCAGCAGTGGCGAGCAGTCGCTGTACCTCGCCCAGCTGCGCGTCCACCTCCTGCAGCTCTGATGCTTTGCGCGCGAGCACGTCGAGGCGATAGTGGTCGCGGATCGCCATCTCGTAGGCGAGCCCGCCGAGATCCCACGTGAGCGCAGCCACGCGCTCGGCCAGCTCGAGCCGGCGGCGGCGTAGCTCAGACATGGAACCGCTGGGGGTTGGCAGCCCACCTGCGGGCAGCACGATCCCGCCCACTCCTGTGTCCTCCTGCGCGGCTGCGCCAGTGCTCGCCGCCGCGGGCTGCGCGGATGGCGAGGGTCTGCTTCCGTTGCCGCCGTGGGCACTCATTTGACTTCGATCGGGGCGGTGCTGATTTTGTTGAGTTCTTTCTCTTTTGCCTTGCCCGTCGTTTTTTCGAGTTTGTTCGCGGCCGAGGGGCTGAGTGCTTTGGCGGCGGGCGCTTTGGCGGGCGTTTTTTCTTCGGCCTTTTCTTCCGCCTTGGCTTCGGCCTGTTCCTTTTCTTCTTCGCTCTTCGTCGACGTGCTGGATTTCGACGCAGCCGTGGGCGTGGTGGCGGTCGTTGGCGTGGTCGCGCTCCCCGTCGCCGCGCCGCCGCCGCCGAGATTGCCTTCGATTTTGATGATCTGCGGACTGGTGCTCACGGGAGTCTTGCTCTGCGTTACCCAGTGCCCGACGAGCAGCCCTACGATCATCGCCAGCAGCAGCACCGACATGACGCCGAACAGCGGCGCGTAGCGGCGCAGCCACAATGGTCCCGCCGCAGGCTCCATGTAGGGGTTGTACGCCACAGGGGCGGTGGTCATCGCACCGGGGCCCAGCTGGGGCTTGTGCTCTGACTCGAGCACGTCGAGAAACGCGAGGCGCACGGGCGAGGTGGGCTGCCCGCAGGACAGGCAGTAGCGCTGGTCCGCGACGAGCGGCGCGGAGCAGTTGGGACAGGTGGAGCTCTCGGATGGCACTGGTGCCAGGTTAGCCATGGCGGTACCTACCTGAGCGCTGGCGCGAGGCTGACATCGGTGCTCATCCGAAGGCTCCCCGCACGTATTCGCGCGTGCGCTCGGCGCGCGGGTCCTCGAATAGGTCCTCGGTGGTGCCGTACTCGACGAGGTCGCCGAGGTACATGAAGGCGACCTTGTCAGCCACCCTGTGCGCCTGCGCGAGGTTGTGCGTGACGATCACAACGGCTAGGTCGCGGCGTAGTTCGCCGATGAGCTCCTCGATCACGCTCGTGGAAATCGGGTCCAGGGCACTGCACGGCTCGTCCATCAGCAGCACCTCTGGTCGCGGCGCGATCGCGCGGGCGATGCACAGCCGCTGCTGCTGGCCGCCTGATAGGCGCAGCGCCGGGCGGTCGAGGTCGTCGCGCACCTCGTCGTAGAGGCCGGCCCTGCGCAGCGCGTCGATCACAAGCGGCTCGAGCTCACGGCGTCCGGGCCGCTTGCGCCCCTGCTCGCGCAGCGCGAAGGCGACGTTGTCGAAGATCGACATGGGAAAAGGGTTGGGCTGCTGGAAGACCATCGCCACGCGCGAGCGCAGCGTCGTGTCGACAAGCTCGTGGATGTCCTCGCCGTCGAGCAGGATCTCCCCCGAGCGCGACGCGCTGGCGGTGAGCTCGGTGAGGCGGTTGAGCGTCCGCAAAAGCGTCGTCTTGCCGCAGCCGGAGGGTCCGATCAAAGCCAACACCTCGCCCTGGTGGATCGACAGCGAGACTCCCTTGACGGCCTCCTTGCCGGCATAGGAGATCCTCACGTCGCGCAAGCTCAGGCGCTCTGGCCCTGCTGCCGATTCGGGCCTACGCACCGCCTCGCGCTCGTCCACAGGGCGCACGGGCGTGGGCGTACGATCGAGCACGATCGTACGCACGGGCGGTATTGCCGGCCCCACTGCCGGCTCGCTCGGTGGCGGAGCGATTGGCTGACGCTCACTGGACTCCCGCACCTGCGGGTCGTCGCTGATGAAGCTCCAGGGATCTAGAACCATCTCGTCAGGGCGCATCGACCACAAACTCCATCGACATGACTTTGGCCATCAGAACACTGAGATTAGCGGCTTTTTCAAAGAAATGTGAAAAGTTCTCAGCCATGCCTAGACGACCGCCCCGATGGCTATCGACCCCGTCGCTTGGGCCTGCGCACGACCGATCCGGTCGACGAGCAGGTTGAGCAGGAGCACGAAGATCAACAGCAGGAACGCGGCGGCATACGCCTTTCCCGGAGCTCCGCCTTCGCCTGCTGGCGAAGCTTCGAAGATGTAGCTCGTCAGCGAGGAGCCGGTGCCGCGTAGCAGTCCGATGCCCGGCACCGATCCCTGCGGTTCGATGGTCAGCCCTCCGAGCAGGATGATCACGATGGCAGTCGAGCCGATGATGCGGCTGATCCCCAGCGTAACGCCGGTGGCGATGTTGGAGCGGACGCTCGGGAGGAGCACCCGCCGGATCGTGGTGATGCGGGTCTTGCCGAGCGCAAACGCGGCCTCGCGCATGTGCGCTGGCACTGACTGGAGTCCGTCCCTGGTGGCCGCATACACGGGCGGCAGCGCCAGCAGCGACATCATCGCGCCGGCGGCGATGAACGAGCGCCCATACACACCCCCGCCTTCGGAGGTGAAGGAGAAGGGGGCGAGCAGCGAGACCTGGAAGATGGCCAGGCCGAAGATCGCGATCACGATGTCGGGGGTACCGGCGACGATCTCGATGCTCGACTCCACCACGCGTGCCAGCCAGCTCGGACGGCCATACTCAGCAATCCACACGGCGCTGGCGAGCGCCAGCGGCAGCGCGACCACGATCCCAATCACGGTTAGCAAGATGGTCCCGAGCAACGGGTCCAGGAACCCGCCCGCATAGCCCCCGGCCGAGCCCACCCGGGGGTGGCTGAAGATCAGATCCGGACGCAGGTACTGGATGCCGCGGTAGCCCATGTAGAGGACGATCGCGGCCGCGACCACGCACAGGAAGATCCCTGCCCCCCACGCGGCGACGAGCACCAGCCGATCGCCCCAGCGCCAGCTCATCGGCGAGGAGCGCCGGCCGCCTCCGCTGCCGCTCGGTTTGAGCGGGTCTGGCTTCGGATCACGCCAGCTCCACAGCGACGGCGAGGATGGCGGGGGCGTACTCATCCGCGTGTCTGGTACTTGCGTAGCGGGAGCTTGACCAGGTAGCCGGTCACGGATAGCGCAAAGGCAGCAAACAACAGCAGGAGCGCAAGCGCGTAGACGGTTGCGCCGAGCGGTGGCGAGCTGACGCCGTCGTGGTAGTCGAGAATTCCCGAGGCGAGCGTGCGCAGCGGCTCGAACCAAAACACGGCAATGCCATGGGACAGACTGGGGCTGAACGTCTTGCCGCCGGAGACCATCAGGACCACCACCGCCTCGCCGAGGGCGCGTGCGGTAGCGAGCACCCCGGCGGCCACGATCGCCGGCCTAATCGCCTTCAGCGTGACGGCGCGCACCGCCCGCAAGGGGTTGAGGCCAAGCGCGATCGCCCCCTCGCGCCAAGCCGGAGGCACCGAGGTCAGCGCCTCGCAGATGAGCGCGATCATGATCGGGGTGATCATCACGGTGAGGATCACAACGGTTACCCCCAGGCTCTGGCCCGTCAACTGGACGACACCCTGCACGGAGGTCTTCTCCTGGTTGCTGATGATGTGGTTGCCGACGAACGGCACCAGCACGAGGATCCCGATCAGCCCATAGATGACGGAGGGCACGGAAGCGAGCAGGCGCACCATCGGGATGACCACCCGACTGACCCGCGCGGGCGCAAGCTCGACGATGAACACCGACGAGAGCACAGCGATCACCATGCCCAGCACAAGCGCGATGCCACTGGTGAGGATCGTGCCGTAGATCAGCGGCCACGCGCGCAGGTGATAGACGGACGCAGCCGGATTGGTCGTGGCGGCGGTCATCTTGGCGACCTCGGTTTCGAAGTCCCCTCCGCCAGTCAGCCAGCTGAGCCCGTTGTGCTGGAAGATCGGCCATGCCTTGTTCGCGACGAACACGACCATCGCGATCACGCCGACACCGATCAGCAACGACACCGCGCCGAGCAGACGCTCGGCGCGGCGGTCCGGCCACGGCTTACGAAGCCGCTCGATCACCCAATCGTGATCCACTCGCTGGCGATGATTTTCTTCGCTGCGGGTGACTTGTCGATCCAGTTGATGAACGCCGCGGCTGCGCCGGTGGCGGGGCCTTTGGTGACCTCGAAGAACACCGACACGCCGGCGTACTGGCCGGAAGCGGCGGTCGTCTGGTTGCAGGCAACGCCGTTGTAGGAGACGGAGTTGAGCCCGCCTTTGTTGGCCTGGTAGTTGGACAGGAAGCCGATCCCGCTGGGGTCGCTTTCGACGGCCTGACGCATCAGACCCTCGGTGGCCTCTTCGGTTGCAGCTGACACGACGCTCTTGCCTTCCAGCAGCAACGACTTGAAGCTCGTGAGCACGCCCGCAACGGAGGTACGGGAGTAGACGTCGATGTTGCCCGTGGCGGTGGCGCCGGGCACACTGCTCCAGGTTTTGGTCTTGCCGGTGAAGATCGCCGTGACCTCGCTGGGCGTGAGGTTGCTGAGCGTGTTGGCTTTGTTGGTGACCACGCAGATCGCGTACTTGGCGATCGGGTAGAAGTCGAGGCCAGCGTCAGCGCCGGTCGGTTCCTGTGCCACGTCGGCGATCGTCACGTGGCCATTTTTGACGTCGTTGAGGCCGACCGTGGTGCCGCCCTGGGCGATCTTGAACCTGACTTTTTTGGGGTGCAGCTTGACGTACTTGGCCGCCAGCAGAGACACGAGCGGGTAGGAGGATGTGGCGCCGCTGATGGTGACGAGCGAGGTGGCGCTGGCGGCTACAGGCGCCGCAACCCCGACCACGCCAGCCACCGTAAGGGCGACGGAGAGACGGCGGATTCGATGCATTGAAGTGAGGCTCCGTTTCAAGTTTGGTTGACAAAGAGTTGACAACGTGGAGGGGCGAACATAGCATAACCCCATAGTTCTGATCGACATTAGCTATTTTATAGGCAAGGTCCGGAACAGTTGGGTCCAGACTGTGTTCTTGCTCAAGAACACGTTCTTGCTTCACAAGTTTTTCTCTCCACTCAATGAACAACACACCAGAGAGCCAAAAGTCGCCCTTCCGCGCCCCATCCGCTCGCGTGACCGCTGCGCTGGCCGCGGCGATGCTCGGCGTGGGCGTGGCGGTGGGCGCTGCGATCGGCCCTGCCCCTACCCCGTCCCAGGCGGCACCGAACCTGCCGGCGCTGCTGGAGACCTTGGCGCGCACCGCAGCCGC
The DNA here is from genome assembly GCA_050015915.1 of Solirubrobacteraceae bacterium. Taxonomy (GTDB): domain Bacteria; phylum Actinomycetota; class Thermoleophilia; order Solirubrobacterales; family Solirubrobacteraceae; genus Palsa-744. The sequence goes on along the minus strand of JBEKAM010000114.1, from coordinate 5,965 downwards.
TAGGGACGCGCAGACCACGGCCGCATCTGTGCAGCCGCCGGCGATAGTCGCGGAAGCGACGCCCACGCGCAAACGACACAGGCGTAAACGCAAAGACACAGCCGCGGAAGAAGCAACTAGCGCGGCGAGCACTCCTGAAGCGTCGGAAACAACGACGCCCACCGCGACTAAGCCGAAGAGCACGACCAAAACGACGAAGCTGCCTGCGGTCACTCACGTATGGCTGATCGAGCTTGCGGGAACGTCGTTTGCTGCGGCGAGCGCCCAGCCGACAGCCGCCCCGTATATAGATACACAGGCGATCGCGGCGGGAACGTTGCTGAGCGGCTGGTCAGGCGTTGACGGCAGCGCGTTCGCAAACGATGCGGCGCTGGTGGCGAGCGAACCGCCGCAACTGCTCGACACGATCGTCCAGCCGCCGTGCCCGGAAGGGGCGGCGGGCGCGTCGTGCGCGACTGAAACGGGCGCGCTGACAGCGGCTGACGAATTTCTGAAGACGACCGTGCCGACAATCACTCAGGCGGCGGCGTTCCGCGAAAACGGGCTGATCGTGGTGACGTTCGCATCGGTCGCATCAGCGACAGCCACGAGCCTGCCGGCGGGCGCGGCGACGGCGACGCTCACCTCCCAGCCCCCCGCGGGCGTGCTGTTGATCTCGCCCTTCGTGGGCGTGGGAGCCAAGTCCGTGGCGACCTTCAACCCAACTTCACCAAAGCAGAGCCTCGAAAAGCTCCTGCGGCGATGACAGATCCATCAACCAACGAACGGAGACCCCCGTTGCACGCATTTGAACCAGCCCACCGCAAAGCGACATGGTGGCTCGCCGCGATCGTGGGCTTTCTCGCCCTGCTCCTCGTGACCCCGGCGATCAGCCACGCTGAAGAAAGCAACCCCAACAACTACAACTGTCTCGGCAGCATCGCCGCGGGAGAAGCCGAAGAAGGCAGCGAAGAACAGCAGGTTAAGTACCAGTTCTACTGCGACGGACCGATCACCGGCTACCAGGTGCAGGCCCAGATCCCGATGACGGGGATTGCAGGCCAGCCCCCGGTTGTGACCTCCAACGCGACATCCAAGCCGCTGGCGGAGACGTTCTCCTGCTCGGGTGAAGTGCCCGGCATCGCGCTCAACTGCGTGGGTGCGGCAAAAGGTGGATACGAAACGATCACGGGACAGTTCGCGATCGGCACGAAGCTGTGCAAGGAGCCGCGTGTGGATCCGCTGCTGACAGTCACCTATGCGTACCTGGAAAAGGGTGTCGTCACACAGGCAATCGCAGGGCCGTTCGACCTGGGTCGCCCGAAAGGCTGCCCGCCTGACGCGTACTCGGGTAGCACTCGGTTGGAACCGAAGGCGCCAATCGTGAGCCACAAGAAGAAGTCGAGCAAGAACAAGGCGAAGGCCAAAGCGAAGAAGTCCGCCAAGAAGAAGTAGGTAGTAGTCAGTAGGTGGCCACCCGCCTACCTGATCATCCACCCCGGCGGCGCCAAAGAACGGCGTCGCCGGGCGCCTACAGCAAGCTAGTGGTCATGCGTTCGATCTCAGCGATGGACGTGAGCCCGTCGCGGACCTTGCGCAACCCGTCGTCGCGCAACCGCTGCATGCCTTCGGAAAGCGCGACGGCGACCATGTCGTCGACGGAGGAGCGCTCGAGGATGAGCGCGCGGATGGGCTCTGAGACGGTCATGACCTCATACAAGGCGACGCGCCCGCGGTAGCCGGTGCCGGCGCAGCGCGAGCAGCCGACGGGCTCGTAGGGTTGGGCGCCGGCGAGGTCGTGCTCGGCAAGCACGGCCTCAGAGACGGTTTGGGGCTTCTTGCAGTGCTTGCAGAGCGTGCGCACGAGCCGTTGGGCGACGATGCAATCGACGGCGGAGGACACTAGGAACGGCTCGATGCCCATGTCGATCAGCCTGCCGAGCGCGCTGGGCGCGTCGCGGGTGTGGAGCGTTGAGAGCACGAGGTGGCCGGTGAGGGCGGCCTCGATGGCGATGTGAGCGGTCTCGCGGTCGCGGATCTCGCCGACCATGATCACGTCGGGGTCTGCGCGGAGCATGGAGCGCAGCCCGACGTCGAAGGTGACGCCGGCCTTGGGCGCGATTTGCATCTGCTTGATCCCGGGGATGCGCTTCTCGACGGGGTCCTCGATGGTGAGGATGCTGCGCTCGCCGTCGTTGAGCTCGTGCAGGGCGGCATACAGAGTGGTGGACTTGCCGGATCCGGTGGGGCCGGTGACGAGGACGGCACCGTTGGGACGGTGGATGGCACCGGAGAAGCGTTTGAGCTCGGTGCCCTCCATGTTGAGCGACTCGAGTCCGCTGACGGCGACACCGGCGCCCTGGTCGAGGATGCGCATGACCACCCCCTCGCCATTGACGAGCGGAAGGGTGACGACGCGGATGTCGACGCGCCGTCCCTCGACGGTGAGCGCGAAGCGCCCGTCCTGGGGTACGCGCTTCTCGGAGATGTCGAGGTCGGCCATGATCTTGATGCGGGAGACGACGCCCATCGCCATCCTGCGCTTGACGGTGGCGGCGGGCGTGAGCACACCGTCGATGCGGAAGAGGACCTTGGTGTCGCCCTCCTCGGGGTTTACATGAATGTCGGAGGCACCTTGCTGGATGGCCTGGGCGACGATCGAGTGCACGAGCTTGATGACGGGCGCGTCGCTATCGGCCTCGTCGACGGAGACCTGCTCGCCCTCCGCCTCGGCCTCGTCGTCGACGATGTCTTCGATCGACTCGTCCATGCGGGCGAGCCGTGTGAGCAGCAGGTTGAGGTCCTCGACGGAGGCAGCGGCGGGCTTGATGCGCCGGCCGGTCATCATGCCGACGTCGTCGATGGTGAGGACGTTGGTGGGGTTAGCCATGGCGAGCAGCAGCGCGCCGTCGTCGGTGAAGCCGACGGGCAGCGCTTGGTAGCGCTTGGCTGCTTGGATGCCGACGAGGTTGACGGCGCCCATGTCGAGGTCGAAGACGCTGAGGTCGACGAAGTCGAGGCCGAAGCGCTCGGCGACGACGCGTGCGAGCTGGTCGTGGCGGAGGATGCCACGCTCGACGAGCACGACCCCGGTGGGCCGGCCCTGGTCGCGCGCGGCGGCGACGCCGGCCTCGACGGTCTCGCGGTCGGCGAGACCGAGGTCGACGACGACCTCGCCGATCATCCGCTGCGAGCGCCCGGAGGTGCGAGGCGCATAGAGGCCCTTCTGTTCCTGACCTTCAGGCCGTGGGCCGTTCTTCCTGCGCTCCTCGGCAGTCTCGACGTCGGCGTCAGCGGCTGACCCGACGGTTGACATGGCGGTATCGCCCATTACGGGTTTGTATCGGCATCCCTATGGGGCCGCTTGACCTTGTATCAGGCGGTGCTTGCGAGGCCGCCGTGCTCGAGCGCGCCCTTGACTTGAGCGTCGAGCGCGTTGAGCCGATACAGGGCGAGCGCCTCGGGCGAGGCGAAGCGCTGCCCGGAGGCTGACTCGGGTCCATGGTGCAGCAGCACGCAGTGCTCGAGCGCCAGCCGCCGCTCGCCGCCAAGCGCTGCCGGCATGTGCTCGGCGATCACCCGCAGACCAAGCTGGATGTGCCCGAGCATGGCGCCTTCGCGGCTGCGCTCGATCTCGGCGCCATAGCTGAACTCGCGGGTCTTGCCGAGGTCGTGGACGATGGCGGCGCTGAGCAGCGAGGTAGGCGTGGTGGCCGGAGGGCGCTCGCCCGGCACGGGCTGCGCCCCCTGCGCCGGCGCCGCCCCCGGCGGAGGCGGCCGGTGTGGGCGACCCGGGCAGCGAGCAGGGCGCGCGACGGATCTCAGCCCGCAACCGCTGATCGCCCATCAACGCCTCGAGTAGCGCCTTGAGCGGAGGGTCATACACCTCCAGGGCGAGGTGCTCGAGGAAGCCTTCGAGCTCGTCGCGATCGCGGTAGGCGGTGGGCAGGAAGCGGGCGGGATCGGCATCGTCGCCGTCGGCCCGGGTGATCGCGGACAGCTCGATCTGGAGCACGTCGCGGAAGCGCTGCACGCGTCCGCGCACGCGCACGAGCTCACCGCGCTCGAAGCGGCCGGCGAGCACGTCGGCATCGCGGAAGGCGCGACCCACCATCGCCCCGCTGCTGTCACGGAGCTCAACGGTCAGGTACGGGGCGCCGGCGCGGGAAAGCTTGCGCTCCTTGCGGGTGCAGGCGAAGACGGCGTCGACCTCGTCGTCGAGACGCAGCGTGGCGACGGTTTGGGCTTGCTCGGGCAGGGTGGACATTGTGGCGGAGGCGATGGCCTCATGATGTACGGTGGTTCGGATGCAGCCGCTCATCTGGGACCGCCGTCCGGGGGGCCTGAGGGCCCCGGCGATGGTGTGCGCATTCCAAGGCTGGAACGACGCTGGTGACGCGGCGTCGAACGCGGTGTCGTTCCTGGCATCGGCGCTCGAGGCGCGCAGCTTCGCGCGGATCGACTCGGAGGAGTTCTACGACTTCCAGGCGAACCGGCCGACGATCCGTTTCGATGAGCGGGAAACAAGGGAGATCGTGTGGCCGACGGTGGAGATCTTCGAGGCGCAGGCACCGCGGGCACCAAGGGATGTGGTGCTGGTGCAGGGCGTGGAGCCGTCGATGCGCTGGCGCGCGTTCAGCACGCACCTGGTCGATCTGGCGGAGGCGCTGGGGGTGCAGCTGGTGGTGACGCTGGGCGCACTGTTGGGCGACGTGCCGCACACGCGCCCGGTGTCGCTGAGCGGCCACGCTTCGGACGCGGTACTGCTGGAGCGCCTGGGTATCCAGCCGTCGAGCTACGAGGGCCCGACGGGCATCGTGGGCGTGCTGCACACGGCGTGCGCGAAAGCTGGATTGCCGTCGGCGACCCTGTGGGCGTCGGTTCCACATTATGTGGCGGCGGCGGCCAACCCGAAGGCGGCGCTGGCGCTGCTGCGCCGGGTGGAAGTGCTGATCGGCGTGTCGGTTGACGTGTCGGAGCTCGAGGTGGCGGCAGCGGACTACGAACGCCAGGTGGGCCTGGCGGTGCGCAGCGACCCTGACATCCAGGCGTTCGTGGAACGGCTGGAGCAGGCGGCGGACAGCGAAGAGCAGTCGGCGCCGGAGGACGTGCCGTCGGGGGACATCATCGCGAGTGAATTCCAGCGGTTCCTGCGCCAGCGGGGGCGGGAGGGGAAGTAGGGAGCGCTGGAGCGATCCTCTCTAGCTCGGCAATGTCGCCCGTGCTGACGCTGATCGTAGTCGCGCTTCTGCACAGAGCATCGGACAGCCGCCGAATCGCCCGGCGAGCGAGTACGGGTAGGCCCCGCAGAACGCACATTGAGCAGTACAGTCCTGTTCAACGAGGCGATCGAGGAGATCCTGAAGGCGTAGAGCCACGGTCGTCGCCGACGACGCTCGGGCGAGGTGGCTGCTAGGTAATTTCGATCGCTTCCCGGAATTCCCATTCCTGGCTGGAGCTCTCGGTGACGACGGTGCCGAATGCGGAGAGTTCCGGTTTCAGTTCGCCAGCGGCCGTTTTGACTCTTTTGATGGCCTGTTTGCCGTTGACGACCCTGAACAGCAGGCCGTTCTTGACGCTGCGTATGCCGATTCGTTCGATTTCGCCGGCGATCGAGCCAGTCACGGCAGCTTCTTCCGTGCATGCATTTTCTTCGATCAGGGCGAATCTCTTGCCCGTTTCCGGACGGATCACCAGGACCCTTTCGGAGGGAGCTTCAGCGGCGGCAACGGTGCCGAGTTCGCCCTTCAGAACGGCTGTCCTTATTTCACCGGCCTTCGTGGCTCCGCTGCTCTGGACGGTGCAGCCTTCACCGCCTAGCCCGGCGGAGGTGCAGCCGGTGAACACCACGAGCACCTTGCCGACGGTTTTCGCTCCGGTGATTTCGCCTGTGCTCGTGGAAGCGGCGCAGGTTATTCGTTCGGTCCCACCGGCGGCGGTGAGGACGTTGGTCGCAGACCTCGTTTCGAACCCCTTGTTTTCCGGT
>JBEKAM010000113.1:0-11834 GCA_050015915.1 Solirubrobacteraceae bacterium | reverse complement strand
GAACTTCACCGAGTACAACAACTCTGGGCACGTGCTGTTGGACGGCACGCTAGGCAAGAACGTGCAGGACTTCAGGACCTACCTGTCCCCATGGAACGGGCAGCCAACAGGTGCGCCCTCGGCAGTGGCCTCGCCGGGCTCCGGAGGGACGATCAGCGTCTCGGTGAGTTGGAACGGAGCGACGCAAGTTGCCTCTTGGCAGGTGTTGGCTGGAGCGTCGACGGGTGCGCTCAGCCCGGTCGCGACCGCGACCAAGACAGCTGCCTTCCAAACTACGGTCTCAGTGCCGTCAGCCGGACCGTACGTGGCGGTTCAGGCGCTCAACTCAGCGGGTGCCGTGATCGGCACCTCGGCGACCATCAGGGACTAGTGCCCCGAGCGCTGGCTCGTCGGGTGGTGCGCGCGCTGCCTGTCAGGGCGAGCTCGCTGGCGGTGCTGGCCGGGTTCATCGCGCTGGCGGTGCCGGCAGCGGCTCACGCCAGTACGACACAGCAGTCCGTGTCGCCGAGCTGCGTCCCCGCGCATCTGAACGTGTCAGCGGCACTGGCGGACAAGCGCGTGACCGTCTCGCCCGGGCCCGACACGGTGGACGCTTCCGCCAACACCCAGATCAGCATGCTCGGCGTCCCCGCGAAGGAGCTGTCGGACATAACCGTGAGGGGGTCGCGCACGGGTCTGCATTTCGGGCGCATCGTGGCCTACTCGCAGGGCGACGGCGCGAGCTTCCTACCGCTGCGCCCGTTTGGCGACGGCGAGGTCGTGACCGTCCACGCCGAGGTGCTCGAAGAAGACGGCAAGACGGTCCCGTTCGCCTGGAGGTTCACCATTGCTGTGCGCGATAACCCCGGGACTGCGAGCGCCACGAACACCGTTCCAGGCACGAGCTCGACACCGACCCCGGCGCCAGGGGAATACCAGAGCTTTCACTCCGCTCCAGAACTGCGCCCGCCCACGATCACCGTGTCAAGCACCGCACGCACCGCGACGGGCGATCTGTTCTTGGCCCCATACTCTGGAGTCGGCCAATACGGCCCGATGATCCTCAACGAACACGGGGAACTCGTGTGGTTCAAATCGCTGTCCCCGCCGGGTGCACGCGCGGCCAATTTCCGTGTGCAGGAATACGAAGGCAAGCCCGTGCTCACGTGGTGGCAGGATCCGCTGATCGCAGCTGGCCACCAGGAAGCAGGCGAGGTGATCGCCAACAGCGCCTACCAGACCATCGCCGAAGTTCGCGCCGGGAACGGCTATCAGCCGGACTTGCACGAATTCCAGATCACGCCTCAGAACACGGCCCTGATCACCGTGTATGACGCGATCGACTGCAATCTCTCAGCGGTGGGTGGGCCGGCCAATGGCGCGGTCGCGGACACGCTGCTACAGGAGATCGACCTGAAGACGGGACTGGTCATGTATGAGTGGCACAGCCTCGACCACGTGCCGCTACAGAACGCCTACGACTCGGCGGTACACACGAGCCGCAAGGAACCCTTCGACTACTTCCACATCAACTCGGTTGACGTCGAGCAAAATGGCGACCTGCTGGTCGACTCTCGCAACACATGGGCCGCCTATGACGTCGACCCGAAAACCGGGCAGGTGCGCTGGGAGCTGGGTGGTAAGCGCTCGAGCTTCAAGCTGGGACCCGGAGCGAGCACGGCGTGGCAGCACGACGCTGTGCAGCAGCCGGATGGTGCGATCACGTTCTTCGACAATGGCGCCTCACCCCAGGTGCACCCGCAGTCGCGTGCGATCGAAGTGACGCTCGACACGGCCGACATGACGGCCACGCTGACGCGCAGCTATGAACACAAGAACCCGCTCGTGGCAGGCAGCCAGGGCAACCTGCAGGCGCTCAGCAACGGCGACTGGATGGTGGGTTGGGGGCAGGCGGGCTACCTGTCGGAGATCGGCAGCGCAGGGCAGCTGTTGTTCAACGCGCATCTACCACCCGGGTGGGAGTCTTACCGGACGTTCGTGCTGCCCTGGAGCGGACAGCCCGCGCAGCCGCTGGCGGTTGCCGCTGTGGCCTCCTCGACCACGCAGGCCGGCGCGAGTGTCTATGCGAGCTGGAACGGCGCGACGGAAGTTGCCTCCTGGAACGTGCTCGAGGGTGCTTCGCCGTCGGCACTGGCGCCAGCAGTTAGCGCGGCAAAGACTGGATTCGAGACCTCGATCTCGCTGCCCGCGGTATCCGCCGGCGCCTACGTGGAGGTGCAGGCGCTCAACAGTGCGGGCGCGGTCATAGGCGCGTCGGCGGCGGTGAAGATAGCGGCCGCCGCCTGAGCGGAGTCTCTCCGGGCAGCCCTGGTTCCGCGAGCTGCCCGCCTTCGCGTTCGACGCGGTGTTTGCGCCGTGCGGCGGCACTGACCGCGGCGTGTCTGGCGCTGGAGAAGTAGTCGGAGAAGCCGCGCTCGTGGGCTTCGGTCAGGTGTTTGGGCAGCGGCCCCCGTAGTTCTTCGCTGATGGCGAGCTCGAGCTGGGCGCGCAGTGCGCCCTCCAGTGGGCTGTGGCCGGCGCTGTTGTGGAGCTCCAGGCGCCCGGCGTGCGTGCTGTAGTCATACAGCTCGACTTCCTCGCCGATCGACAGCGGCGTGATCCCGGTTTCCGGCCAGTAGGAGTAGGTCGCGTACTTGGCCTGGGGGGTGCGCATCGCGATGATATGCAGCGGTGCGTTGGCGTCATACGGTTCGATCGCGAACTCCGTGACCGTCTCGTCGGTGGCGTGCAGCACGTATGGACGTCCGGGCGCGCCCGGGTTGGCGAGGATGCCCGCCAGATCGAGGCGGTTGGCGAGGTAGGAGTAGTGCGAGTCCTGGCGCCAGTTGTTGGAGCCTGTGGCGATCGTCAGCAAAAGCGGTGCGACATCGACGCTGGAGGTCAGTTGCGTGCGCACGACTTCGGGTTCGCTCGTGAGCTGTCCGCGCAGGTCCTTCACGAGCAACGGCACCCTGATCCCCTCTTCGTAGGCGCTCGCGCCCTTGCCGCGCAGGCCATGCGAAGCACCGTACTCGCCGTGATCGGAGGTGAACACGATCACCGTGTTGGCGGCCACCTCCGGGCGGCTTTCCAGGGTGCGCAGGACGTGTCCGATGTGGCGGTCGACCTCGAGCTGGATCTTCATGTAGAGATCGAGGAATTCCAGCCAGATGCCCTTTGCTTCGGGACCCGTGAAGGGCACCGGCCCGAACGAAGCCGCGGCGGTTTCCTGAAAGGAGCGCTGCAGGCGGGGCTTGTGCCGCTCGAGCAGAAGCTCGGGCGTCTCGTAGTTGGGCGGCAGCCGAAACACGGTCGGCGGCGCGGTGAGCTCCGCTGGAACGCGGTCGGTCCATTTGTACCACCAGGCGATGTCGTGCGGGTTGACGAAGGAGACCGTCGTGCACCAGGGACCGGAGCCGCCTTCCTCGGCGAACCAGTCGGCGAAGCGGGCGGCGATGTGCGGGTCCACCTTCCAGCCCTGACCGGGGGCACCGTCTGGGGACGGGTAGATACCACCATCAAAGCCGTAGCGCTCGAGAGCTTCTTCGCCGGTGAGCGCGTTCCAGTGGTTATCGCCGTGGGTCAGGTGCCACTTGCCCAGCCAGCGGGTGCGGTAGCCCTGGTCGCGCAGCATCGTGCCCCAGGTGGGAAAGCCGGGGTCCAGCGTGCTGCCTCCGGTGATCATGCAGCCCGTCTGGTGGGTGTAGAGGCCGGTGAGAAGCGTTGCGCGCGCGGGCGTGCAGTCGTTCGAGGCGGTGTAGTGCCTGCCGAAGGACACCGCGCCCTGGCGCAGACGCTGGAGGTTGGGAGGCAGGCCGATGCCGCTGGGGTCGGGCGAGAACCACTGCGGGAAGCGCAGCTGGTCGACGACGATCACGAGGATGTTCGGCTTGCCGCTCGCGGCCGTGGGGGTCGTGCTCACCGGTGCAGTCGCAGGGGTTTGCGACGAGCTCGAGTTGCTGTTCGTGTTGGTCGTCGCGGCGATCGCCACGCCGGCCCCGGCGAGCACGCCGCCGGCGACGAGGCTGCCCTTCAGGAACGTGCGTCTATCAACTCTTTTATGCTCCGGCGGGTCGATGCTGTCCATTCGCGCTCTCATCCTAGGGCCTGCGGTGGCCGTGGGGTTGGGGTTCGCGGCGCAGGTCGCCGCCGCTTCGCAGGCCGCACCGGCGTGCGTTCCAAGCACGCTTGACAACTCGGCTCTGCAGGCCGGGTCGGTGACGATATCGCCGCTACCGGGCAGCCGCGTGGCCTCACCGCAGACGCAGATCAGCTTCCTCGGCGTGCCTGCGGGCGAGCTGTCGGGGATCAGCATAGTGGGATCGGAGACAGGCCCGCACAGCGGCCGCCTAGCCGCCTACTCGCAGGGCGATGGGGCGAGCTTCCTGCCTTCGCGACCGTTCGCCGAAGGCGAGCGGGTCACGGTGCGTGCGCGAGTACGCGCAGGCGGCTCGGTGAAGGAGATCAGCGACGTGTTCGCGATCGCGCACGAGGACCACATCACCTCCACGCCGGCGCCCACGTTCCCCGGGAGCGCGGCGGAAGTGCAGAGCTTTCATTCGCGTCCGGAACTGCACCCGCCGGTGCTGACCGTGACTGCCAACTCTCCAGCCGTCGCTCCGGGAGACGAGTTCGTCGCGCCCTATGCGGGGCCCGGGCAGGCGGGACCGATGATCCTCGGTCCGGGCGGGGAACTCGTGTGGTTCAAGCCGATGCCCACGAACACCGCGGCGACGAACCTGCAGGTTCAGGAATACGAGGGCCAGCCGGTGCTTACGTGGTGGCAGGGAGACGTCTCCAGGCATGGCTTCGGACTGGGGGAAGACGTGATCGCCAACGACACCTACACGGACATCGCACACGTGAGGGCGGGAAACGGCCTGCAGGCCGACCTGCACGAGTTCCAGCTGACCCCGCAGGGCACGGCCCTGATCACCGCGTACGACCCGATCCTGTGCAATCTCTCGTCTGTCGGCGGCCCCGCCTATGGAGGGCTGACAGACAGCGTCTATCAGGAGATCGACGTGAAGACGGGTCTCGTGATGTACGAATGGACGGCCGTCGACCACGTGGGGATCGAAGAATCCTACGAATCTGCTGCACGCTCCAACACCGCTGAGCCTTACGACTACTTCCACCTGAACTCGATCGACGTGGATCGCGAAGGCGGTCTTTTGATCTCCTCCCGCAACACGTGGACGATCTACAAGCTCGATGCTCAGACCGGGCAGATCATCTGGCGGCTTGGCGGCAGGCACTCGAGCTTCAAGATGGGCGCCGGCACGGGCACCGCCTGGCAGCACGACCCGCGCGAACTACCCGACGGGGCGATCAGCATCTTCGACAATGGCGCTTCCCCGACGGTCCACAGCCAATCGCGGGGCATCGTGGTCAGCCTCAACGGAGAAGGCGATACGGCGACGTTGGCCGGGCGCTTCACGCACGCGCCGGGGCTGGTGGTGGAAAGCGAGGGCAGCGTGCAGGCGCTCGCCAACGGCGACTGGTTCATCGGCTGGGGCCAGGAACCGTACTTCTCGGAGCTCAGCCCCGAAGGTGCGCTGCTGTTCGAAGCGCACTTTCCCGTGCATGAGCGCTCCTACCGCGACTTCCGCTTCGTATGGAACGGCACACCGGCACACTCGCCCGCGTTTGCCTTCGTGCCGGGCGCCAGCGGCCCGAGCGTGGTATACGCCAGCTGGAACGGCGCCACGTCCGTCGCCTCCTGGCGGGTGCTTGCGGGCGCGAGCGCATCGAGCATGGCCGCCGTTACGCAGGTTGCGCGCAGTGGCTTCGAGACCGCCATTCCGCTCCCAGCGGGGACGCCCGGGCCGTACTTGGCTATTCAGGCCCTTGGCAGTGCTGGGCAGGTGCTTGGGAGCTCCACGGCAGTTTCGGAGAGCGGGTTGGGGTAGGACTTGGACGGAAGGGGGGAGATTCGAACTCCCGAAGCGGGGGTTGCCCGCTTGCTGGTTTTCAAGACCAGTGCATTCAACCGCTCTGCCACCCTTCCGAGCGCGGCACATGGGAAGGCTAGTCGATCCGCCAGCCGCCAGCGGGAGGCTCAGGCGATCATCCAGCGGCCTGGCGGTCACCTCGCGGCTGCGAATCGGCGTCGATCTGCACCTCCACCTCGGCGAGTGCTTGCCCGCATCGAGTCAACTCGTCTCTGAGCCCCGTCTTGGCTCGAGCCGCACAACTGTGGCTTGGAGGACCCCCGGGTCTCGTTCTACCGAGCAGGTCAGATTTACGCCGATGACATCAGCCCGTCCCAGATCGACGCCGAGCTCGGCCGCCAACGCCGCCACAGCGACCGAGGTTGCCTTGTCGACGAGCGTCCCGACCCGCTCGCCTGTATTCGACGAGTTTTGAGCCAAGCGCCGGAGCATTTCGGCGAAGATATTTAGATCCATGGTCCTCCCCTGTAAAGGACGAGCGCGCGGCCCAAAGCTCTGCGCCGGTGACGCGCCGATCATCGTGGTCGGCCCGCTTCCTGAGATCGCCTGGCCGGACGGCGCTGCCGATCGCAAGTGCGCTCGCGATGGAGCCAGACGTCCATCCTGAACGGCACTGCTGCTGTCCTGAAAATCACGTGAATGTCTTTTAAGTGATGAAGCGGTGGATGGCCTCGTTGGCGTTGTCCTGAAACGACGGGCTGGCCAGATCGGGGAAGATGTCCGTTTGGTCGACTGCGGGACCCTTAAGCGTGTTGGCCGCGCTGGCGTAGAACACGCCGCTGGACAGGGTCGGGTCGGTGACGCCGTCGACCAGTCGCTTCGCGCCCACGTCAAGCTTGTGGGCGAGACCCGGAAGGCGGGGCATGACGTACTTGGCCGCTATGCGCAGCGGCAATGCCAGGTCATTGGGTGCTTGGGTGCCGGTGGTGTTGCCGGGGCTCACGCAGATGAATCGGCGGTCGGGGTGTTGGCGGGCCAGGTAGGCCATCCATAGGATGCCGATCAACTTGGCCTGCCCATAGGCCAAATTGACGTCAGGTTTGCCGCCGGCGAAATAGCTGCCGTCGATGACAGTGGCGAGCTCGTCAGCGGAGTTTGAGTCAAACGACGGCCGCTTGAACCCCATTTTCGGGATTCCCCTGGCTGCCTCGCTTCCGGCGAAGACCGCCACCTCGCCAAGTCGCTCCTCGGCCAGCAGGGTCTCGAGGAGGACAACGTGGCCAAGAACGTTCTGCGCGGACATGTAAGTGGCTCCGTCTGGGGTCAACTTCATCGGCGTCTTGCCGCCCATTCCACCGGCGTTCATGACCACCGCGTCGAGCGATCCGTCAATGCCCGCCAGGCCGGCGCGGACCGAGGCCGGATCGGCAACGTCCATGAGAACGATGTCGAAGATGCGCCGGCCGGTCTCCGCTTCGAGATCGGCCTTTGCGGTTGCCGCCCGGTCTTGGTTGCGGCACGCCAGGTAGATGCGGGCGATCTCGGGACGTGATGCCAGTTGCCGGGCCACGTCCTTGCCGATCCCGACGTTGGCGCCGGTAATCAACACGGTCTTTTCTGCGGTGGTTTGCATTTGAGTGCTTGGCTCCTTAGGTACAGACATGGTCATTGGTGCTCTCAGATCGCGAGGCGGCCGCCGTCGACGGGGATGATCGCCCCGTTGATGTAGCCGGCAGCCGGGGTCGCGAGGAACGTGATGACGTCGGACAGCTCGTGCACTTCAGCGACGCGGCGGAGCGGAATCTGCTTGGCAAACTCCTTGGCCATCTCCAACCTCGGCTCCAATGCCGGGGTCAACGTCGGACCGGGGGCGACCGCGTTGACCCGGACGTTCTGCGGCCCGTATTCGGCGGCCCACGCCTTGGTGAGCAGCTCGATCGCGGCGCGAGAGGCGCCGTAGGCAGCCATGCCTGGCTGGCCGTAGCTCGCGACCATCGTTGAGACGTTGATGATCGATCCGCCGCCGCGGGCGGCGATCTTCGGGGCGAGGGCGGCGACGAGGAAGAACGGCGCCTTGACGTTGATCTGGAACAGCCCGTCGAACGCCGCCTCGTCGGTGTCAGCCGTCGGTGCGAGGGCGGCAAAGCCGGCACAGTTGACCAGAACATCGATCTCGCCTGCTGCGTCGGCAACGCGCCCCACCTCGGACATCTCCGAGAAATCAGCGGCGATGAACTGCGCATCGTGCCCACCCGCCCGGATCTTCTCCACGGTGCTCGCGCCGCGGGTCTCATCGCGGCCGGTGATGATCACCGACGCGCCCTTCTCGGCCATCGCCAGTGCGGTGGCGGAACCCATCCCGGATGTGCCGCCGGTGATGAGGGCGGTCTTGCCTTGAAGTGACATGTATCGCGTTCTCCCTTTGAGTGGTTGTCGCGACCCTCGAAATGGATCGTGTGTTCCACTCTAACACAGAATGGATAGGGCGATCCATTCTGTTGGTAGAATCTGCGATATGAACACGACTAGCCCCTCCTCTCGCCCGTTGACGCGCAAGGGCCAGGAGACCCGTCAGCGCATCGTCGACGCGGCGGCCGGGTTGATCTTCCGGCAAGGCGTCGCCCACACGACGATCGAGGACGTACGCGCGGCAGCGGACGTCTCAAGCTCTCAGCTCTACCACTACTTCGAGGACAAGACGGCTTTGGTCTGGGCCGTGGTCGACCACCAGGCCGACACAATGGTCGGCGGGCAGGAGATGTTCGATTTCAGCACGTTGGATGGCCTCCGAGCCTGGCGCGACTTCGTGATCGCGGCCCAGCGCGAGCACGACTGCAGCGGCGGCTGCCCAATCGGCTCTCTCGGAGGCCAGCTAGCCGAGACCGATCCCGACGCAAGAGCTCACGTCGCCGAGGGCTTCAAACGTTGGGAAGCCACGATCCAGAACGGTCTGCGAGCGATGCAAGCCCGAGGCGAGCTCCCGCCCGACACCGACCCCGACACCCTCGCCCTCGCCCTCCTAGCCGCACTGCAGGGCGGGCTGCTCCTCACTCAGGTCAAACGCGACACCCAGCCGCTAAAAGCCGCGCTTGACGCAATGATCGAACTGGTCGCCCGACTCAGCGGCGGGAGCTGATAGCGGCCTCGCGCGATACGCGCGAGACCCCACCGCGCCGCAAGAGCCCCGGTCATATTCAACCGCTCTGCCACCCTTCCGCGGCCACGACGAAGGCTAGCGATCTGGCCGGGCCCGCTCAGGCATCAGGTACGTCGCCCGTGCGACGATAGTTCGTCGTCGTTCATCGGACTGCGCTTATCGCGTACCGTGGATGCCGTCAATGGCGAGTAGCGAGCGCATCGGAGTCGCACCGCTGACGGACGCGGCGAGCTCCGCATCCGGGGATCGCCGTTGGGCGGTCCTGGCCCTACTGGGTGTCGCGCAGCTGATGGTCGTGCTCGATTCGACCATCGTGAACATCGCGCTGCCCTCAGCGCAGCGGTCATTGGGCTTCTCAACCGATAGCCGGCAATGGGTCGTCACCGCATACGCACTGGCGTTCGGGAGCCTCTTGCTGCTGGGAGGAAAGCTTGGTGACCTGTTCGGGCGAAAGTGGACATTCATCGCCGGGCTGATCGGCTTCGCGGGAGCTTCCGCGATCGGAGGGTTGGCGCAATCCTTCGCGATGCTCGTCGCCGCGCGGGGGCTGCAGGGTGCCTTCGGCGCGCTGCTTGCGCCGTCGGCGCTATCGCTGCTGACGGTCACCTTTGCCGGCTCGCCCGATCGGGCAAAGGCGTTCGGCATCTTCGGGGCGATCGCCGGCGGTGGCGCGTCGGTCGGACTTGTCCTCGGCGGGGTGCTTACGCAGACACTGTCCTGGCGGTGGTGTTTGTACGTTAACGTGCTTATTGCCATACCAACGGTGCTGGTAGCGCTGAGGCTCTTGCAGAACCATCCGCCCGAGGGACGCCCGCGGATCGACATCCCAGGTGTCCTACTCGCCTGTGGGGGCCTGTTCGCGCTGGTCTACGGGTTCTCCAATGCCGAGACGCACTCGTGGACGACACCGCTGACGATCGTTTCGCTCGCCGCCAGCGTGGTGCTGCTCGCCGCGTTCGTGGCAGTCGAGAGCCGCAGGAAGGATCCCCTTCTCCCGCTGCACATCGTCCGCAACGGCGCCCGCGGCGGCGCCTATCTGTCGATCCTGCTCGCGGGCGCCGGGGTCTTCGCGGTGTTCCTCTTCCTGACCTACTACATGCAAGAGAATCTCGGCTTCTCTCCCGTGAAGACCGGCTTCTCGTTCCTGCCGCTGACCGCTGTGCTCGTCGTCACCTCCACGACGGTCCAGACCAAGGTGCTCTACCGGACAGGCGCAAAGCCGCTGATTGCCGTCGGGATGGCGCTCGGGGTGATCGCGATGCTTCTGCTCACCCGCCTCTCCCCCGGTGCCAGCTATACGAGCCATGTGCTGCCCTCGCTGCTCATTGTTGGCCTCGGAATGGGCTGCATCTTCGCACCCGCGTTCAGCACCGCCACACTCGGCATCGACAGCTCCGAGGCCGGCGTCGCCTCCGCGATGGTCAACACCTCCCAGCAGGTAGGCGGCTCGGTCGGCACCGCGCTGTTGAGCACGATCTTCGCCAGCGCTACAACCGCTTACGCTTCCAGCCACGCCGGGACGCCCGGAGTCGGCAACGCTGCAGCAATCCACGGCTACACCACCGCGTTCGCCTGGGCCGCTGGAATCTTCGCCCTGGGGCTGCTACTGGCACTGCTCATTCTTCCGTCAAAGGGCAGGAGCAGTTCCCCGGCACCAGAGCAGGCCGTGGATCACCGAACAGCAATCGCGTCGAAAATACCGGCGAAAGCACCGGCGCCGGCGACCGCCATCTTGGTCACAGGACCCTGTTGTCACTTCGCCGTGACGGCTCACATCGAGCACATCACATTGCTGGACGGCGCCCCGGAAGACGGGGCGACCGCGTCCCGCAGCAGCTGAGCGACGGTTATGCCGCGTGGTCAGGAACGATCAGCACCGGCCGTTGCGCGTGCGCCGAGAGTCCATGCGAGACGCTGCCAAGCAGGGTGCTGCGGATTGCGCCGCGTCCCCGCTGGCCGCAGACAATCAGTCCAGCGTCGATCTCCTGAGCGATCTCGCCAATCGTCCCGACGACTGAGACGTCGGCTTGCGCGATTCGTGCCGAGGCGTTGTAGCCGTGCGCGCGAGCGCGCACGGCACCCTCCTCGGCGATCCGTTTCGCGGAGGCGGCCTCTTGCTCGTCTATCTCACCCTCGTTGGGGACGGCCGTCAGAAACGAGCCTGCTCGAACCAGGCTGACCACCGCCGGCGTCCACACGGCCAGCACCACGGCATCGGCAGGATGAGTTACGAGGTCGACGGCGGCGATCATCGCCGACCTCGAGCCGTCTGATCCGTCGTAGCAGAACAACACCGGCTTATTCATGGCAAATCCTCATGGTCGTCCTGATGAGCACACGATCTCCGCCGAGCGGCACGCTACCTGAGCGTGTCCTCAGCCTACGCCTCGCCGGTCCGCGGTCGGCGACGGCGCCCTAATCTGCAACGCACATGGAGCGCGTCGGAGTCCTCGTCCATCCCACCCGTCCAGTGCAGGACGCCCTGGAGGTCCTCAAGCGCTGGATGCAGGACCGTGGTCTCGGGCTGGTCCAGATTCCGACTGCTGAGTAGCCTTCGGTGGCGCCGCCCGGCGAGGTGACCGCATGCGACCTGGTTCTCGCGCTCGGTGGAGACGGGACGGTCCTCAAGGCGCGCTGACTAGCGGCCACAGCAGACCTCGGCGAGCGTCGGGTGCGGCCCGGTGCAGAGCGGAGCGGCGGGCGGCGGCGCTCTGCTCGGCACTCGACTGCGGGCCCGTCACCGATCAAGGAGGCCGTTCGCTCGTAAGAAGGAGGCGATCCGGGCACTGGTGTGCAACAAAATG
>JBEKAM010000112.1:0-12108 GCA_050015915.1 Solirubrobacteraceae bacterium | reverse complement strand
GCGATGTAAGCGCCCTTGACCATCGGCGCCGTCGCCTGCAGGTTCACGAACGAGGGGTCGCGCATGTGCACGCGTGCGGGCTTGGAGGACCCGTCAGAGCGCACGAAGCAGCCGAGCTCGCCGCGCGGCCCCTCGACCGGGTAGTAGACCTCTCCAGGCGGGACGCGCATGCCCTCGGTGACGAGCTTGAAGTGGTGGATCAGTGCCTCCATCGACGTCGCAAGCTCGTGGCGCGGCGGCAGCGCGACCTTGCGGTCCTCGGTGATATGCGGCCCCTCCGGCAGACCTTCCAGCGCCTGCTCGACGATCTTCACCGACTCATACATCTCCGCCAAGCGCACCGCGAAACGATCGTAATTGTCGCCATGCGTGCCTACGGGGATTTTGAACTCGAAGTCCTCATATGACGAGTACGGCGCCGCCTTACGCAGGTCCCACGGGTTGCCTGCCGCGCGCAACAGCGGTCCCGTGACCCCCAGCGCCAGCAGGCTCTCGGCGTCGAGCGGGCAGGTGCCCCGTAGGCGCTGCAACACGATCTCGTTGCGATTGAGCAGCGCCCCATACTGGTCCACGCGAGAGGGCATTTCCTTCAGGAACCCCCGCAGCTTCTCCGCGAACCCCACCGGAATGTCCTCCATCACGCCGCCGATCTGGAAGTAGCGCGTGTGCATGCGCTGCCCCGAGGACATCTCGAACAGGTCAAGGATCTTCTCGCGCTCGCGGAAGCAGTACCAGAACATCGAGATCGCGCCTAGGTCCAGTGCGCTCGTCCCTAGCCACACCAGGTGGGACATGATGCGGTTGAGCTCCAAGTGGATCACGCGCAGGTACTGCGCGCGCTTGGGCACCTCCACCTCCGCCAGCGTCTCCACCGCGCCGCAGAACGCCAGCGCATTGAAGTAGTAGGAGAGGTAGTCCATCCGCTCGATCACCGGGATGACCTTCCAGTAGGACTTGTCCTCAGCGGTCTTTTCGATACCCGTGTGGACGTAGCCAATGACTGGTTTGACGTCGCGCACAAGCTCGCCCTGGAGCGTCACCAGCAGCCGCAGCACCCCGTGCGTGGCCGGGTGGTGCGGGCCGAAGTTGAGCGTGAGCATCTCGTGAGTAGAGCCATCGCTTGTGCCCTCACCCAACTGCTCCTCCAGGGGAGAGAGCGTGATGCTCTGCTCGCGCCTGCGGTACTCAGAGATCGTCGGCTGCTCGGTCGAGCTCACTCGGGTGACCCCACGGAGTCGGCCTCGTTGAACGTGAAGATCACCGGTTCGCCGCCGATCGGGAAGTCGCGCCGCTGCGGGTGCCCCTCGTAATCCTCTGGCATCAGGATCCTCCGTAGGTCCGGGTGACCGTGGAAGACCACTCCGAACATGTCGTAAACCTCGCGCTCCTGGTGGTTGGCGGTCGGCCAATCCTCCGTCACCGACTCCACGTCAGGCGCATCGGTGGGTACGCGCAGCTTGACCGCGATGCGGTCCACGCTGCTCATGTTCAGTAGCTCGTACACCACGCCCAAGCGCGGCTCCTGCGGGTAGTAGTCGACACCGTGCACGCTGGCGAGGAACGCATAACCCTTGCTCTTCAGCTGTGCGAGCACCGCCCGGATTGATGCGGGCGCGACGCTCACAGTGGCCTGGTTACGGAAGAACGTCGTGTCGGTGACGACGTCCTCGCCCTGTGCGTCGCGCAGCTCCTGGGCGATCAGCTCGAGCCCGGTGGCGTCAGGCACCGGCCGTGTCCCCATCCACAGGCACGCCGGCCGCCGCCGGCGGCGGCGTCGCAGCGGTCAGCTCCGGCACGACCTCCTCGGTGCCACGTGCCTCGTAACGCTCGCGCCAGCCCATGTCGGGGTCATCCTGAACCATCTTGCGAAGCTTCAGCACCCCGTGCATCAGTGCCTCCGGGCGGGGTGGGCAGCCGGGGACGTGCACATCGATCGGCATGAACTTGTCGGCCGGCACGAGGGCGTAGTTGTTGAACACGCCCATCGAGCTGCAGCAGGCGCCCATCGAGATCGCCCACTTGGGCTCGAGCATCTGGTCGTAGATGCGCCGCACGATCGGTGCCATCTTGATCGAGACGCGTCCCGACAGGATCAACAGGTCTGCCTGCCGTGGCGAGGCGCGGAACGCCTCAAAGCCGAAGCGCGCAACGTCCACACGGGCGGCCACGATCGACATCATCTCGATCGCGCAGCAGGCCAGGCCGAATGTAGCCGGGAAGAAAGAGTTCGAGCGCGCCCACGCAACTGCCCTGTCGAGCGTGGTCGTCAGAACGCTTTCTTCCACGTAGCGTTCGAAGTCGGCGCCCTCGAGGTGCGCCGAGGCGTTTGGGCCCTCGATCTCGCCGCCGCGCAACAGCTGGCGCGAGTTCAGCGAGCGCACGCGCAGATCGGCGGCGCCACCAGCGCCCAGCGGGCCAAGTGGTTGGCGTTCTATCGCCACTCGAGCGCCCCTCTGCGCCACACGTAGGCGAACGCCACGAACAGCAAGAGGATGAACACAATCGCCTCGACCAGCGCGAAGCTGCCATATGCGCGTAGCTCGATTGCTATCGGATAGAGGAAGACGACCTCGATATCGAACAGTATGAACAGCATCGCGATCAGGTAGAAGCTGATCCCGAATCTGAGGCCCCGCTTGATCTCAGACGGCAACCCGCACTCGTACGGATCCTGCTTGTGGGGGGTCGCGCGGCGCGGACCCATGACCGAGTTGAGCACCGCGAACGCGCCGCCCACCGCCCCACCTAGAACGAGGAATACGATCGCCGGGAGATAAGTGCGCAGCACCGAGCGCTGTTATATCACTGCTTGTGGCAGGCTGTTACTAGTGGCAATCGGCTCGAAATCAACACCGTGAAAGAGGCCGTCGTGGCGGGCGCTTTGGCGGTCGCGGCACTCAACGCGGTCGCGGGCGTCGTCGGTGGACTCGTCTGGTACCGGACTCCGATCGCCGCGCCCAACGATCCCACCTCCGCCAGTCGCGCGGTGGCAGGCTTCTGGGTGATGCTGCGCGTCGGGCAGGGCTCTGCGCTCGCGCTCGCCATCGCCATCGGCTCGCTCGCCGCGGCAGGGAAGTACTCGAGCGAACACCTCTTCTACCTGTATGCGCTGCTGCCACTGGCCATCGGCTTCGTGGCCGAGCAGCTGCGCATCGCCTCTGCGCAGACGATCCTCGACCAGCGTGGGC
Source organism: Solirubrobacteraceae bacterium (assembly GCA_050015915.1). Taxonomy (GTDB): domain Bacteria; phylum Actinomycetota; class Thermoleophilia; order Solirubrobacterales; family Solirubrobacteraceae; genus Palsa-744. The sequence goes on along the minus strand of JBEKAM010000112.1, from coordinate 8,920 downwards.
TCGAGAACGCCGCGGCGGTGGGCGATCTGCCCGACGCAGAGCAGCACGAGGTGGTCGCGGCGATCGTGCGCAGGGAGATCGGCGTAATGGCTCTATCGGCGCTCGTGGTGGTGTTCCTCGCGCTGCGCGCGGCAAGCACGGCCCACGGGTTTTGATCGCGTAAGTCGGCCGGCGCTCCGTGCCGGGCTCGGCCATATATATTCCCGGCGCATGAAGGCCGCAGCCACGACGATCGCTCTGCTCGCCTGCGCCGTACTGCTCGGCGCATGCGGCTCGCAGGGGATCTCGATCGCCAAGACCAGCCCGTACTACAAAGGTGCGGTGCTCTTCACCGACCACTGTGCCGGCTGCCACACGCTCGCTGTAGTCGGCGCGGAGGGCTCGGCGACGAACATCTCCAACCGCATCAAGACCAACGGGCCGAACTTCAACTTCCGCAAGGAGAACGTCCAGCAGGTGCTCTACGCGATCCGCAATGGCGGCTTCTCCGGGGCGATCATGCCCGAGAACGTCGTCGTCGGCGAAAACGCCAAGGCGGTCGCGGAATTCCTGGCTAAGTACTCCGGTTTGAAAGCGGAAAAGGTGCCTCACACCGAAATTACGCTGTCCACGAAATAACGCAGGCCCGTGTCTTCGGCTCGACCGCGACTTTGCGGCGATCGCCCCGAAGACACGACCTGCTTTGGGCGTGGACAGATTTCGGTAGGCGTTGGCGCGCTGTCATAGACGGGTAGGCTCCCTCCGTGCTTGATCTTAAGTTGATTCGCGAGGATCCTGACCTTGTTCGTGCGGCTTTGGCGCGGCGTGGGGGTGGGGAGGCTGATGGGCTGGATCTTGTGATCGCGCTTGATGCTCGCCGGCGTGAGCTGCTGCCCCAGCTGGAGGGGTTGCGGGCTGAGCAGAACGAGGCCAATGCTCGTATTCGCTCCGCGGCTGATGCGGGTGTGCGCGAGCGTGAGATCGCGGCTATGCGCGGGGTTGCCGCCAAGGCCAAGGCGCTTGAGCAGGAGCTTGGCGAGGTGGAGCTTCAGTTGCGGGGTGCGCTTGCGCCGCTGCCTAACCTGCCCGACCCCACCGCTGCGCCTGGGCCTGAGGATGAGCTCTTGCGTGAGGTTGGTGTGCCGCCTGTGCTCGACTTCACGCCTCGCGATCACCTCGAGCTGGCCGGCGAGCGGATCGACATGGATCGCGCTGCCAACCTCTCTGGCACGCGCTTTGCCTACCTGAAAGGCGACCTTGTGATGCTCGAGTTGGCGCTTGTGCGCTGGGTGCTCGAGAAACTCCGTGACGCCGGCTTTGAGCCCGTGATCCCGCCGGTGCTTGTGCGCGAGCGTGCGCTGTATGGGACTGGCTTTCTGCCCGACACCGAGCAGCAGATCTACAGCCTGCCTGAGGATGACCTGTTCCTCGTCGGCACCTCTGAGGTAGCGCTCGCCTCGCTGCACGACGGTGAGATCATTGATGGTGAGCGCTTGCCGCTGCGCTATGCGGGCTTCTCGCCTTGCTTTCGGCGTGAGGCCGGCGCGGCTGGCAAGGACACGCGCGGCATCATCCGCGTGCACCAGTTCGACAAGGTGGAGATGTTCAGCTTCATCGCGCCTGAGCAGTCAGCCGAGGAGCACGAGCGAATTCTCGCGATCGAGGAGCAGATCCTCGCTGAGCTCGAGCTCCCCTACCGCGTCGTCAACATCGCCGTTACCGACCTCGGCAACTCCGCAGCGAAGAAGTACGACTGCGAGGCGTGGATTCCCAGCCAGGGGCGCTACCGCGAGCTGACCTCGTGCTCGAACACCACCGACTACCAGGCCCGGCGCTTGAACATCCGCGTTCGCGCTGACAAGCGCACCCAGGCCCTGCACACGCTCAACGGCACAGCCGTGGCGGTCGGGCGCACGATCGTCGCCCTACTCGAGAACGGCCAGCGCGCTGATGGGGGCGTCGATCTGCCGGGTTGCCTCGTGCCGTACGGCTCACCGCCAGTGCTCGAGCCAGAACCGTAGGGGTAGACAATAAGTAGATAGGCTCCCCGGCCGTTGTCAAGCTGATAGGGAGCGGTAAGGCGTGCAGGACGAGCAGCGAACGAGGATTCTGGAGGCAACGGCGGAGGCGGCCAACGCTCGAGGAATCGACGGCGGCTCTGTCACTGCCGAGGAGATAATCGAGCGCGCGGGCGTATCTAGCGAGACTTTCCACGCGCTGTTCATAGACCGTGACGCGTGTCTTCTAGCCGCGTGTGAGCTGGCGCTCGCACGCGCACGCAAGCGGACCGTGGTTGCCTACGACGCCGAGCCGCGTTGGCTCGACGCGGTCAAGGCGGGGCTCGCGGAGCTGCTGCGATTCCTCGAAGACGAGCCAGAGTGGGGGCGTCTACTGATCGTGTATTCCATGAGCGGCAGCGAGCAGCTGCTGCGCCGCCGCGCGCAGGTGCTCGCCACGCTCGCCGAGGTCGTCGATCGCGGCCGCCAAGAGGCTCCCTCCGACCGCCAGCAACCAGCTGCGATCGTAGGCGAGGGTGTGGTCGGCGCCGTCACCGCCGTCCTGCAGAACCGGCTGCTTCGCGCCGACGGTGCTGGCGTGATCGAGCTGTTCGGGTCGCTCATCAGCATCATCGTCCTGCCCTACCTGGGGGTTGGCGTTGCGCGGCGCGAGCTCACGCGGCCCGCGCCCCCAGTCCGTGTGCCAGGCGTTGCCTTAGCAGCCAGGGGAGCCCTCGAGGACGTCAGGCTGACTTACAGGACCGCACGTGTCCTCAGTGCGATTGCCGACTATCCCGGCGCCAGTAACCGCGAGGTCGCCGACCGCGCCGGTGTCACCGACCAGGGCCAGATCTCAAAGCTCCTCGGTCGTCTGCAGGCAGCGGAGTTGATCATCAAGTTCGGCGACGCCAGGACCGCGCGCGGAGCGCCAAACTCCTGGCGGCTGACCGACCGAGGCGAGTCATTGCTGGCGAACATAAGGGGCAGGGATCTCTCCGCTTAGCCCACTAGAGATGCTGCGGCGCTAGCCGATCTTGAAGCTGAGCGCGCGCGAGATCCCGCCAGTCGGGGTGAGCGTCAGGCGGTAGGCGCCTGGACTCAGCACGCCCGCTCCACCCAGACGTCTGATGTTGTGGCCGCTCGACGCCGAGATCGTCAGCGAGTGCCCAACCGTCTTCCAATGCTGGTGTCCGTGCCGGCCGACTCGCTCTTCCAGCGCGGTGTGCACGTGGACGGAGAGGTTGAGGGTGAACGTGAATGCGAGCGCCGCGATCTTCGGGTGGCTCTTGTTCAGTGCGATTAGGGCGTTGATCGTGAGTGCGAGGCCGGTCAGCTGCACGGGCGGCGCGAGGGTCACAGAACTAGTCGTCACCTTGCTCACGGTCGAGGTGGCGGCAGGAGCGGTTGCAGGCGCAGGACCCTGGGCCGTCGGAGGCCTTTCGCCGGAGCCTTCTTCGTTGGCTGCGCCCGCGGGTGGTTCGAACGCTGCGATCCCGTCGGGAGTTCCCAGCCCCGAGGGTCCGTCATAGCCTGGTCCCGCGAGACAGATCAGGTGCGAGGAGCAGCTGGTTTCGGCCTCCTGTTCAGCCGTGCATCCCGCCTGTCCGGTTTCTTCGTCAAACGGCAGGGCGCATTCGCCGTTTGAGCCCAGCGTCACGTCGTGCAGGGAACTCGGCGATTTGGCGGCGTTTTCATACAGCGTCTTCGCCGGGTATTTCACGCTGTGGGCGCCGCCGGCGAGGGCGAACGTCGCAGTCACCAGGGGCGAGGCGAGGCTCGTGCCGCCGATCGTGCACCAGTCGGCCAGCACGTGTGCTTTGCCCCCTTCGCGATATGGCGTGTAGCACGATTCGCTGGAGTCGTATACCGCAACGCCCGAGTAGGGGTCCGCATCGGCGGAGATGTCAGCGACCGCACGATGGGTGCCACAGCCGACCTGCGCCCAGTCAGAGACCGCCTGTTGCCATGGCTGCGCGGTGAACTGGGTCGAGCATCCACCGCCGCCCGCACCGAACCCGTCTTTGCTCCCTTCGCTTTCGCCTCCATCGTTCCAAACACTCTCGCCGGCCCATTCGCCTTTTGTGCCGAGGGTGTTCAGACGCGTGCCTCCTACTGACACCACCTGCGGTAGGTCCGCAGGGAAGTCCGCGTAAGGCGAGCGCGGTTCCGCAAGCCAGTTGAGGTAGCCGTCATCGCCGGCAGACGCGGCGATGACCAGGCCGGGATGGTTGAACGCGGAATCTGCTCCAACACACCCATAGCCTTCGACGCACTCCGGCCCGCCCCAGGAGTTGGAGATCTCCTCTGCCCCCAGATTCGCGGCCGTGTTCTCAGCAGCGTCAAAGGCTGCGTATTCGGTGGAGCTCGCCTCGACCAGATCGATGTGGCAGTTCTGGCACGTCGCATGAGCAGTCTCGATGTCCAGCGAGATCTCAACCGACCAGCCTTCGGCTTCTTCCACCGGTACGCAGGCTTCTTCGCTGCGTTCTTTTTCGCAGAGCGTTTTTTGTTTAGCCAGTTCTCCCGTGGTCTGCGGGAACGGCAGCGGTGAGGCGTGGCCTTCCTGGTTGACTTGCTCAAAACAGCCGTTTGCCCGTGTGCATATGGGCAGGCCGAACTCACTGTCAAAGGTTTCCAGGTCAGCTTCTGCGCTCGGGTCGTTGTAGGCATCGACGAGCGCGATCGTTTGGGTGGAAGCCGCGTTGCTGGGAAGGCTGTAAGCGGAGTGGAGATCCTGAGGTCGCAGGCCGACTTGGCCGGCTTTCGGCGACGGCGCTGCTGACGGGATCGATCTGGCGGTGAGAGTCATGCCGATAGGGTGGCTGTGTGCCATGGCCGCGGCTGTCCGGGGGACGAGCTCGAGCGCCAGGCAAGCGGCGTGCCCAGGCGCAGGTGCAGGGCAGGCAGGCCTTACTGTGTAAGCGGACGGCGGCAACGGAGAGACCGTTTCGCCAGCCACCGCCTGGGCGCAGAGCACGGCGAAAGCGACCACCAGTGTGGTCATGCCCAGTGCTGCTCTGCGGTGCATGCGTGTTGTCATCGGTTCGGTGGTGCGGCTCGGATTTTCCTCGGCGCGGGAGATCTCGCCCTTTAGCATCGGCTGTGGGCGGCAGACGCAAGGCTGGTTGGTCACGCGATCGTCACAAGCTGGTCACCGGAGGGTCACGTGATCGGTTTCGGGCGACGCCATGATGGCGCTCGGAACGGTGGAAACAGGCCACGGACACGGCCAGGCAGGACGCCACGTCGATGTGGGGCGCCGGTCCGCACGCGCACCGAACCGCGCAGGGCGCACAGAACGGGGCGGGAGCCAATCCCCGCCCCGTTCGCCATTAGGCTGAGGTGAGATGGCCTCACCACTTGGATCTCTTCTGGCCTCAGAGCAGCCGCCCCGCCGGGTGGGGCTGATCTCCGCCTTGATCGGTGTGGCGCTCTGCACCCTGATCGTGTACCCGCTCGCCCACGTCGCGCCGGTGGTCTCGCTGAGCGTCGTGTATCTGCCGGCGGTACTCGTCGTGTCGGTCATCTGGGGCGCCTGGCTCGGTATCGCCACAGCCGTGCTCAGTGCGGCGGCGTTCAACTTCTTCCACCTACCGCCGGTCGGGCGCTTCACGATTCAGGACTCCAGCAACTGGGTTGCCCTGGCGGCGTTCCTGGTGGTGGCGGTGATGGCGAGCTCCGTCGCGGAGATAACCCGCGCGCGCACCCGTGACGCCGAGGAGCGCCGTCGCGAGGCCGATCTTGCGGCTGAGATGGCAAGGCTCTTGCTGCGCGGCAACGACCTAGCGGAGGCGTTGCCCACCGCCGCGGCGCGCCTCGCGCAGACGCTCGAGCTCAGCTCCGCCGCGATCGAGATGGACGCCGTCGAGGCGGACGAGCGCAGCATCGCCTTTCCGCTTCGGGAGGGCACCAACCGCCTGGGGACACTGCTCGTCGGCGCCGGCACCTCAGAGGCCAACCTACGCCGCTTGCAGGAGCGCGTGGTACCGGCGTTGGAGGCGTTGATGAGCGCCGCGCTCGAGCGCGAGACGCTGCTCGGCGGCGTGGTGGAGACCGCTGCACTGCGCCGGGCCGACACGGTCAAGACAGCCCTGCTGCGGGCCGTGTCGCATGATCTGCGCTCGCCGTTGACCGCGATCTCTGCCGCCGGCGAGGCGATCGGCTCCCCGTCGCTATCACCAGAGGAGCGCACGGAGATGGTCGCTGTCATTCAGGAAGAGACCAAGCGCCTCGCCCGGCTGGTCGACAACCTGCTCGATCTCTCCCGGTTGGAAGCCGGTGCCGCCGAGCCGCACCGAGAGTGGAGCTCGATCGAGGAGCTGATTCGCGCAGCCGTTGACGAGGTCGGAGCCGGCCAGGACGCCTTCGCGCTTTCGATCGACCGCGAGTTGCCTCTGGTGAGCGTCGACCCGGTGCAGATGGAGCGCGCGTTCGTGAACGTGCTCGAGAACGCACACCGCCACTCGGGTGGGCACCCGGTGTCGGTGCGGGCACGTGCGGTTCGGCGGCTGGCGAGCACCCGAGCCGCGACCGTCGGCCCCGGCGAGCAGGAGCTCCCAGAGGGCAAGCGCCCGACCGGCGACCGCGTGATCGTCCGTATTGTCGATCGCGGCCCCGGAATACCGCCCGCACAGCTCGAGCGGGTGTTCGAGCCGTTCTACCGCGCCGGCACACCGGGCAGCGCGCACCGCGGATCGGGGCTCGGGCTGGCGATCGCGCGTGGCTTCACCGAGGCCAACGCCGGCTGGCTGCACGTCGAGTCGCTACCCGGCCAGGGCGCTACATTCGTGTTCGAGATGCCGCTGACGGAGCCAGCCGATGCCGGCACGGCGGGGATCGGGGCTCCAGGTACCGGCGTGAGCGCGTGAGCGCGCGGGAGCCTGTCGAGCCGGCGCGCAAGCCGCGCGTGCTCGTGGTCGACGACGAGCCGCAAATCGTGCGCGCGCTGAAGGTCGTCCTGCGCGAGGCGGGGTTCGAGGCGGTGCCGGCAGAGACCGGTGCAGAGGCACTCGACCTTGCGGCGGTGCGGCCACCGGATGCGGCGATCGTCGATCTCGTGCTCCCCGACATGGACGGCATCGCCGTGACGCGCACGCTGCGCGAGTGGAGCGAGATGCCGATTCTCGTGCTGTCCGCAGTCGGCGAGGAGGAGCAGAAGGTGCGGGCGCTCGAGGCTGGGGCGGACGACTACATCACCAAGCCGTTCGGGGCGCGCGAGCTGGTCGCGCGGCTACACGCCGCGCTGCGTCGCGCGGCGCGTGGCGAGGAGGATCCGCGCATCCAGGCCGACGGTCTGGAGGTCGATCTGGCGGCGCGGGTCGTGCGCCGCGACGGCGAGCCGATCCACCTGACGCCGATCGAGTTCGACCTGCTGCGCGTGCTGGTGCGTAATCGCGGGCGCCTGATGACGCACCGCAAGCTGCTGGCCGAGGTATGGGGACCGGAGTACGTCGATGACATCCAGCCGCTGCGCACTCACATCGCGCGGCTGCGTGCCAAGATCGAGCCCGACGGCCAGGACGGGCAGCGCGGGGCGGGCGGGGTAGGTGGGAGGCCACGCTATATCGTCACCGATCCTGGGGTCGGGTATCGGTTCGCGGAGTAACGTGGGCCGCTTGCGGGGGAGAGGCTTTGCAATCTCCCCGCTACGAACACTGCAATCTCCCCCCTGAGTGGGCTGCAAAGTCCCCGCTGGGGCGGGCCGTAACACAATCGTTATACGCCGGGCCGGATTCGTTACGCCGCCGTGACGCGGTAGCGCCAATAGTGTCCTCATGGACGCAGTCGCAATAATTATCGGGATCGCGATGTTCGCGATTCTCCTGCTGATGGTCGAGGGGATCGACCGGGTATGACCCCTTCACTTCCCCTCGGCTTCTTCATCGCGCACATGAGCGGCGCCGACTTCTTCGGCCTCGTCGTGTCGGTGCTCGTGATCGCCTACCTGTTCTACGCGCTAATCCGCGGAGAGAACCTCTGAGGCGATCATGACTTTCGCCGGCTGGCTCACGATCATCCTGTTCGTGGTCATCTTGACCGCGCTTGCCTTCCCCATCGGCAGCTACATGGCGAGGGTGTACACCGGCGAGCGGGTCTTTCTCTCGCCCATATTCGCTGGACCCGAGCGCTTTTTGTACAGCATCCTCAGGACCGATCCTGAGCGAAGCCAGGACTGGAAGGCATACGCGAAAAGCCTGCTGATCTTCTCGCTCGGGGGCTGGCTCATGCTGTACCTGATCTTGCGCACGCAGAACGCGCCGTGGGTGCCGCATTCGCTGAACCCGCTCGGCTATCACTCCGCGCCGTGGAACGTGACGTTCAACACCGTCTCGTCGTTCATGACCAACACCAACTGGCAGTACTACAGCGGTGAGACGACGATGACCTACCTCAGCCAGATGATCGGCCTGACCGTGCAGAACTGGCTTTCTGCCGGTGTCGGCATCGTCGTTGCGGTCGCGCTCGTGCGCGGCATCGTCGGGCGCAGCGGTAAGGGAATCGGCAACTTCTGGCAGGACATCGTGCGCACGATCCTGTATGTGCTCGCGCCGCTGTCGGTTCTGATCGCGATCGTGCTGGTCTCCCAGGGTGTGATCGCCAACCTCTCCACTTATCTGACGGTTCATACCATCACCGGCCTCACGCAAAGGATCGCGATGGGACCTGTTGCATCCCAGGAGGCGATCAAGATGCTTGGGACCAACGGCGGTGGCTTCTTCAACACCAACTCGGCGCACCCGTTCGAGAACCCCACCCAGTTCACAAACTTCTTCGAGATGCTCGCCGTGCTGGTGATCCCGGCTGCGCTCGTGTTCATGTACGGGCGCATGACCGGCAACCGCCGCCAGGGTTATGCCATCTACGGCGCGATGATGGTGATGTTCCTCGGCGCGGTAATCGTCGCCTACATCGCTGAGGCGCACGGCTCGCCCGCACAGCACGCC
>JBEKAM010000111.1:0-16315 GCA_050015915.1 Solirubrobacteraceae bacterium | reverse complement strand
GGAGCGAGCGTGGTGGGGTTGCACGACACGTACACGATGCGCTTAGGCGCCGCTTCGATGATGCGGCGAACGACTTTCTTGGACAGGCCCGCACGCGGAGGATCGACGATCACGAGATCGGGACGACCGGCACGCTCGACCAGCTCTGGCAACGCCAGGCGAGTGTCGCCGGCGAAGAAGCGCACGTTGGTTATCTCATTGCGCTTGGCGCCGGCGATCGCGTCGGCGACCGCCTGCTCGATCAGCTCGATCCCCCACAGCTCGCCCGCATGTGGTGCAAGCGTGAGCGCGATCGTGCCGATCCCTGAGTAAAGGTCGTACACGCGCTCCCAGCCCTGCAGCGCCGCGTACTCCTCCGCCACCCCGTACAGCAGCTCAGCCATCTCTGTGTTCGTCTGGAAGAACGCTTCTGAGGAGATCAGCAGGTCGAGCTCGCCCAGGCGCTCCGGTAGCTCCGCCTCGCCCCACACAAGCTCCGTCTGGCCTCCTGCAGTCGTCTCCGCGAGGCTGCGTGAGCGGGTCCACAGCACGCCGCTGAGGCTCTCGCCGAGCGCCTTGTGGAGTGCCGCGGCCAAGAGGCCAGGCTCCAGCTCGCCGTCGGTGCTGACGATCCGCACCTGCAGCTTGCCCGTTCGCCGTCCTTCGCGGACGACCAGGTTGCGCAGACGCGCGCGGCCGTCCGGCGCCGGTCCTACGCGCCCTGAGCGGTCCCTTCGCGCGTCGCGCTCGCTCGGCTCGCCGGGCGCCCGCCTGCTGCTGCGCTCCCATGCGCTCAGCCCCTGCGCCCGGCACCACGCGAGAGCCGTTTCGCGGGCGAGGTTGCCACGCTCGGACGCCAGCATGCAGTCTCCCATCGCGATCACGTGGTTACCGCCAGCGGGAGCGTGGAAGCCACAAACCAGCTCCGAGTCGGCTGGATCTGCGCCCGTGCCAAAGGAGTACTCGAGCTTGTTGCGGTAGCGCCACTGCTCCAGTGCCGGCACGATCTCCTGTAGCTCATAGCCATCCAGGTGACCGATCCGCCGTAGCGCCTCATCCACCTGCGCGTGCTTGATCTCCAGCTGGCGCTCATAGGGGATCACCTGCCATGGCACGCCCGGGTGATCAGCCGTCGGCGCTATCCGTTCGGGGCTCGGCTCCAGTACCTCCAGTGTGCGCGCGTTCGCGTAGCTGCGCTTGCGCTTGTGCACCACCGCACGCACCCGATCGCCGGGAATCGCGCCTGCCACGAACACCACGTATCCGCCATCACCTAGCCGTGCCACACCCTCGCCGCCGAACGCGAGCGAGTCGATCGTCAGCTCGAGCTCATCGCCGCGCTGCGGACGCGGCCCAGTGTCGCCGGGCGCAGCAGGCTGGTCCGCGGCGAGGACCGCAGGAGAGGTGGCCGGTGTGTCGGTGCTCATCGCGACGCGCTTTGTGCGGCCGGGGCAACGAGCAGCTCGAGCAGTGCCTTCTGGGCGTGGCGCCGGTTCTCTGCTTGATCCCAGATGCGCGCTCCGCGCGGTCCGTAGAGCACCTCTGCGGTGATCTCCTCGCCGGGGTGCGCCGGCAGGTCGTGCATCGCAAAGGCATCCGCGGCCGCCGCGTCCAGCAGCGCGTCATCCAGCTTGTATGCAGCCAGCGCGGAGCGACGCTCTGCTGCTGTGCTCTCATCGCCCATGCTCACCCACACGTCTGTATACACCGCGCACGCCCCCGCCACCGCCTCGTATGGGTCCGTGTGCAGCGTCATTTCGCCTGACGCCTCTGCCGGCAGGGTGAGATCGTCCTCCAGCGCGTAGCCGGCGGGCGAGGCGAGCGCCACATGCATCCCCGCCAGTGTCCCCAGCACCGCCAGCGAGCGGGCGATGTTGTTGCCGTCGCCGATGTAGGCCAGGCGCAGACCTGCGAGCGAGCCGTATGCCTCGCGTAGCGTCAACAGGTCTGCAAGCGCTTGGCAGGGGTGATGGCCCGCGCTCAGCATGTTCACGATCGGCACCGAGCTGGATTCCGCGAGCTCCTCGAGGATGTCGTCCGAGCCGGTGCGCAGCCCCACCGCCGCTACGTGCCTGGAGAGCACGAGCGCCGTGTCGCGCGGCGCCTCGCCGCGCGAGAGCTGTAGCTCGTCGGAGCGCAGCACCACTGCGTGCCCGCCCAGCTCGTCGATACCCACCTCGAACGACACGCGCGTGCGCGTGGATGGCTTCTCGAAGATCAGCGCGACGCTGCGGTCGGCAAGCGCTCGCGAGGACAGCGGCGCACGCTTGAGCTCGAGCGCACGGTCGAGCAGCGCGTCCAGTTCGGACGCGCTCAGCTCAGCACCTGTGAGGAAGTGGCGTGTGCTCATCGAATCGGCCAGTGTAGGCGCTATGCGGGCAAGAGCCTGCGACCGCCAACGGCGTCATATGCGATTGTCCGGTCATATGAACTTGTCTAGAAAGGACCGCGATCGATGAAAACGGGGATTGCCGCTGTGATTGCATGCTGCGTGGTGACGTTCACGGCAGGCTGCGGCTCGTCTGGCAGCCCGAGCAGCTCAACGACGACGGGCACCACAACAGCTGCGACAAGCGCCAGCGCCACAGCGGTAACGAAGAGCTCCAGCGCTGCCGGCGGTGGCATCAAAGGCGACACAGCGCCCAAGTTCGCCTCGCCCTCAGCGTCCGAACCCGTGCAGAGCGGGGTCGTGCAGATCGCCTACCGCGACATCGCAATCGACCCGGACACGGTCAGGGTGAAGGTCGGCAGCACGATCAAGTGGACCAACTACGACTCCACCCAAGCCAATGTCACGAGCGTCAACGGCCCGCAGCGGATCGCCTCAAAGGACTTCGGCGAAGGCGGTAGCTTCGAAGTGAAGGTCGAAAAGCCCGGCGTCATCCACTACGAGTGCACGCTGTACCCGACGACCATGAACGGCACGATCGAAGTGGTCAGCTGAGCGGACATCCTGCTGGAGCTCGACCTGAACAACGCCATTTAGACACCGAACTCTGGCAGGCCCTGGTCAGGCGTGGACGCGGTTGCATACAGGCGGCGTGGGATCCGGCCCGCGCCGCGCGCAAGACGACCAGCTTCCACAGCTGCGCGCATCGCACGCGCCATCACTACAGGGTCCTGTGCGCGTGATATCGACGACGCGGCCATCACCGCGTCGCAGCCGAGCTCCATCGCCAAGGCCGCATCCGAGGCGGTGCCGACGCCAGCGTCGAGCACCACCGGCACGTCGACCGCCTCGCGGATCAGCGCGATGTTGTACGGGTTGCGGATGCCCATGCCACTGCCGATGGGAGAGCCAAGCGGCATCACAGCCGCGCAGCCGATGTCCGCGAGACGGCGAGCCAACACGGGGTCGTCGGTCGTGTACGGCAAGACCACGAAGCCCTCGTCCACGAGCTCCTCCGCCGCGCGCAGAAGCTCGGGCGCATCCGGCAACAGCGTGTCCTCATCGCCGATCACCTCCAGCTTGATCCAGTCCGTGGCAAACGCCTCTCGCGCCAGCCGCGCGGTGATCACCGCGTCGCGCGCGGTCATGCAGCCTGCGGTGTTCGGCAACAGCTCCACTCCCGCGGCGGCGATCACGTCCATCAGCGAGCCGCGTGCACTCGGATCCACACGCCGCAGCGCAACCGTCACGAGCTCGCATTCGCTGACGGCAATCGCCTCAGCCAACAGCTCAAGCGACGGGAAGCCACCTGTGCCCAGCAGCAGCCGCGAGCGCATCGTCCTGCCAGCGATCGTGAGGGCGTCCTGCACAGGCCCGCCGACGCTGGGAGCAGGCGTTGACGCGCCGTTGCCGCTCTCACCGGCAAGCGTGGGACTTAGCGATTCGGCCATACCCAGATCATCCTCCCTGCATCGCCGTGAGCACCTCCACCCGCGCGTGCTCACCAAGAGCAAAGCTCTCCCACGCGGCACGTGGCACGACCTCGTCGTCAACCGCCACCGCGACGCCCCGAGCATCGGCCTCCAGTCCCAGACGAGCGAGCACCGCGACGATCGTCTCGCCGGCAGACACATCGGAGCGCTCGCCGTTGAGAACGATCATGCTGGGAGCACCGCTGTTGGATACTCCGGCGCGGGGGGCGAGCCCGCGAGCGGGGCGGTCTCACGCCGGGACCCGGCCGCAGGCATGAAGCGCTCTGGAGCACATGCGTAGAGCAGCGGGTCGGGCTCCCTACCGTCATCGATGAGCAGGTCAGCGACCAGCTTGGCTGTCAGGGGCGCGAGCAGGATGCCGTTGCGATAGTGACCGGTCGCCCAGATCAGGCCCTGCACGGTCGCAGGGCCGATCGCTGGGCCATTGTCGGGTGTGCCGGGGCGCAGACCCACGGACAGCTCCTCGATCTCCAGCTCGCTGATGCCAGGGACCAGCTCGTGGGCATCGCGCAGCAGCTCGTAGATGCCGCCCGCGGTGGCTGTCAGCTCGAAACCTCGCTCCTCGACCGTTGCGCCGAGCACGTAGCGGCCGTCCGCTCGGGGCACCAGATAGCCGCCACCGAAGCGCAGCACGCGCCGCAAAAGCCCAGGTCCCGCGGGGTCGCGCAGTCGCAGAATCTGACCCTTGACCGGCCGTACCGGAACCCGAGCAGCCGCTGGCAACCCCTCGATCTGCTCGCTCCATGGTCCTGCCGCAAGCACCACCTGGCCGGTAGCCAGTTGCCCACCATCTACCAGGGTTACGCCGGTGACGCGCGCTCCCGAGGCGTCCAGCTCGACCCGGGCCACAGACGTGTGCTCGCGTAGCTCCACGCCCACCGACTCACAGGCCGTGCGCAGCGCTGAGACAACACGGCGTGGGTCAACAGAGTGATCCTCGGGAGCCTCCAATGCGAGCCGCACCGTCGGCGCAAGCGCCGGCTCGTGCTCGCGCGCCTCGCTGGGGCGCAAACGCTCAACGGCGAGACCGAGCGACTGACGGAAGGCGAGTTGACGCTCGAGCTCGCGCGCGTCGTCGTCGTCGCGTGCCACGAGCAGCGTGCCCGTGCGCATCAGCCCAACCGAAGCGCCGGCATCGGCCTCCAGCTCCGATGCGAATGCCGACCACATTTCTGCCGAGCGCAATCCCAGCTCGAGCAGACGTCGCCCCGCCTCTCCGAACTCAACCTCCACGACGGGCGCGAGCATGCCGGCGGCCACACTCGATGTTGCCTGGCCGACGATGTCGCGCTCGAGCACTGTCACCTTCATGCCACGCTTGCGCGCGCGCCATGCAATGGCCATGCCGATGATGCCGCCACCGACGATCACCACGTCTGGCTGCTCGTTCAAAGGCATACAGATGATGCTAGCCCGCTGCTGGGGAGGCGCGAATGTTCACCGATGTAGGAACGTTGCGCGTAGCCGCGTGTTAGGCTCGCGCGCATGTTCAGGGGACGGCGGTGCATCTTGATCGCTTTCGCGTCACTCATGATCGGCGTCGGCGCAGCGTCCGCACTGACGACGGTCACGGTCAAGCGCTGCGGCTACGCGGCCAAAGGCTTCTACGGCAAGGACGCGATCTATCCGTGGCACATGTCATGCGCGCGGGCCCGGACAATTCTTGCCGGCGCCATCAACCCACACGCCAAGTACATCGAACTGACCGCGGACGGGGCCGCCACCGGCGACGCTGGGCCGGTACTGATTGGCGGCCGCTGGTGGGTGTGTGGCGGTCGTATGGGGTTCTACTTCTGCGGCTATCCCTATCGCCCGGCCTACGTATCAGGGACCGGCGGCGGAACCACTTGGAAGGGTCCCTTCACAGAAGAGTCCGACTACAACGCGTGCTCGGCCGGGGGCACCTGCGGTCCCCAAGATGGTGTCTATCTGCCGCACTGAGCGGCATTGCGCTGGCGACAGGTCGCCTAACACAGGACAGAAAGGAGCACCGTTCGCGCCTGCATTGCCACCGCAAGCGGTACCGCGCGTTGCCTCCGGTTTCGCGCCCGCTCGGGACGAGATGGAGTAGTTCGCCTGCCTGCGTGCCGCGCTACTGTTTCGCATCGGGCGAGGGTTGACTACTAGGGCCTCGCGGCGCTGACGCAATATCACGTCGTCCAATGAAGATATTGCCGCTGGCTGTCTGCGGCGTGGCTCCGCTGCGTTTGTAGCGTCGCCTGTAGAGGACGCCTTCGCCAGCCGTCGATCTTTCGTTCAGCGCTGCTTGTCGATCCGAGCGTCAGTCGTCCCACGAGACGACGCTCGATCGCGTAAGAAAGCAGCGATCGCATCACCGGCACGCAGTCTGCTCGGGGGCGCTGCGGCGGCGGCTCACGCGTCGAGCGCGAAAACTCCGGGAGATCGTCACGCGATAGGCACGGTCCAGGGAGTTGACCTAACCGGTCAGATTAGGTCACAACCTCACCCATGTCGCTCAAGACGACTCGAACACGGCAGCCTGCTCCTCGCGCATGGCCTGAAGCAGCGCTCTTTCGGGACCGTCAGACGACGTATCTTGGACCTCAAGCGGGTCCGCCGCTTGGACCAGGCGCCCCAAGACCGCCCCCCACTCGGCGTCGTTTGCTTCGAGCGCATCGAGAACTGGCTGGCCCGCAACGAGCCGTGCGTTCGCCGCCGCGGCGTTGAACTCGTTGACGAGCCCGGGATTGTCCTGATGCATCGCGCGGAGCTTGTCGAGCGGCGACAAGCCCGGCTCTTGCGCTCTCGTTTTCAGATAGGACTCAAGAGCTTCCTTGGTTGCGAAGTACCGGACGTAGGCATCCCGCCGGATGGCCGCCCGTGCTTCCCTTGCCTCGAGGGTACGGTCCTCGCGAGTATCGGATCGTTGCCAGCGGTGGTTGAGAATCGCCGTTCCGAGAGCGATGGCACCCGTCGCGAGCACTCCACCGAGTACGCCAATGGCCCCGATCCACTGCGTCGCAGTCGAACTTGCCACCGACGAAGTCTGCTCCGCCACGCGGACGGACGTTTCAGGCCGACGATCCTCTCGGCAGCCCGTCGAGGAACAGGACGTCGGGCTGGATCATCGGCGCGTCCATTCGCCAACTCAGCTATCGAAGGGGGCCATGCGCACTGCCAGCGGCAAACCGCACCTGACCAACAACCCGAATCGCCCCTGCGGCACCGCTGCCGCCTCTGCTCGAATCATCGCAAGCAGCTGGTGCTTGAAGTCTTCTCGCGGATGACGGCGCAGCACCTCCTCGACATTCGCCGGGGCGATGTCCCAGATCCGCAGCCCCGCGCCATCGACCATCGCGCCCCACTGCAGGTAGCAGCCGAGCTCTCCATCGCGCTCGACGTTGACGCCGGGTGTGGTGTGAACGCAGATAGCGTCAGCGAGAGCCTGCGCACGACCATCGTCCACTCCAGCCGCGGACGCACACGTGAGCGTTCGGTCTGCGCTCGCGAGCGTGAAGTCGTGTCCTTGAGTGGGTTGGGCTATCCCATGGTCGTGCAGTAGCGAGCCGCAATAGAATAGCTCCACATCGAGATCGCTCCCGTCGATGGCGGCGAGGGCGCGTCCGAATAGCCACGTCCGATAGGAGTGGCCCACGAGCGCTGCCGGCAACTCGGCGCACGCCTGCTCGGCCTCGCGCGCAAACACTGAATCCGGCACCACGAACGTGTCGAGATCAACATCTGTGGCTCCCGCCGGGAGCCGCCCAAATGCAAGCTTCGCGCGGCCAAGCACGTTTTCCCATTGCCCCAGCGCGACTGCCGCAAGCAGCCGGCTGCGCTCGCGCGAGCTCAGACGCCCTCCGGTGCGTCGTGCCCAACCGAGACCACCGGGTCTCTGCGGATCAGGCGATCTCAACACGCCGTCACTACAGCACGAACGGAACGATCGCGTGAACGCGCGCTTTGTACTCCGCGTATGCGTCGGGGAAGTGACTGCTCATGATCTGCTCCTCCTGTCGCGCCTTCCACCACAGGCCAGTGCACAGCGCAAGAAACAACACAGCGTCGATCGCCCGCCCGTAGTTGATCGCCGTGCCTAGCCCCATGACGATGATTCCTGTGTAGATCGGATGCCTCGCCAGCGCATACGGGCCAGACTCGATCAGCTCATGGTCTTGCTTGAACGTGACCTCCGCGCTCCAGTTGCGACCCAGCGTGATTCGTGCCCAAACAGTGAAGGCAGCTCCCGCGACGACGATGCAGTCCGTCACGACCCCCAAGGCGGGTCCTGTGCGCCAGAGCGGAGATTGTGACGAGATGTTCAAAAGCCGTCCGACGAGCACACAGCCGATGACGGTGCCGATCACCACCAGTCGATATCCAAAGAACCCTTTTCTCTCGACCGTGCGCTTCGTCGTGAACGCCATGAGCACCCAATAGATCACCCAAGCGATCCAGCAGATCTCGATGAACAGCCATGTCGGATGGTTCATTGCGCGAATTCGGCGTTAGCTGCGAATGCTTCACGTATGTAAACAGCCGGACCGGCCGTGTGCTGCCTCACGCTTGGTGGGAGTCAAGCAGAACTTGCATACGTGCGTGTATGTATGTTATGGTCCGCACGGACCTCGCAGGGTAACTCGGCAGGAGACTGGGCATGAGGCTTTCCAACAGCGAGCATGAATCCCACGAATGGCGGATATGCGAGATCGTCCCCGACTTCAGGCTCGAGGATGCCCGGGCGCTGCCCGCGCAAGGCGACCTCGATGACTTCGACGCACTGCTCGAGGTGATCACAGCGCTCGATCCTGCCACCACACAGTCCCATCTAACCCGGGCACTGTTCAGCATCCGCC
This sequence comes from Solirubrobacteraceae bacterium, assembly GCA_050015915.1. GTDB lineage: Bacteria > Actinomycetota > Thermoleophilia > Solirubrobacterales > Solirubrobacteraceae > Palsa-744. The sequence goes on along the minus strand of JBEKAM010000111.1, from coordinate 7,637 downwards.
ATCACCTCGGGAGATTGTTCGGCTGGGATCGTGAGTCCTCTGTGCCAGGCCGCGATGCCGCTGAGTCGACGTTGCGCGCCAGGCTTCCCGAGGATCTACTCGACACAGCAACGGGCCCAACCGTCACCTCAAAGGAGCTCGGCGACCTCGTGCGATTCAAGCCGCTCTACCGCACCGACGTCGAGTGGGCAGCCGAGATCTCGAACCGAACCGTTCACGGCGTCGTGCACCTGGCCTGGGTCCAGAAGGGCGTGGGCGCATACCAAGGACAGATGGGGGTATACGTCAAGCCGCGCGGCAGGCTCGGGGCGGCATATATGGCCGCGATCGCGCCGTTTCGATATCTGATCGTGTACCCAGCGCTGATGCACGAGGTCGAGCGGGCGTGGACTGCCCGCGTGACTTCTTAGGCTCTCAATCGACTTGAATCCTCTGAGCTCCGAGCGAGATGATGTCTCCGGCTCGCACTGCAGCGCGGCCGACGCGCTCGCCATTCACGGTCGTTCCGTTCGTCGACGCTAGGTCCTGCAGCACCCAAACGCCGTCACGAAATGTGAGCTGCGCGTGCCTGCGCGACACGCTTGCGTCGGCAACGACGACGTCGCAGGCTGGATGGCGTCCAATAAGCAGCTCGCTCTCGGCCCGGTCGAGAGCAAGCAACAGTGGCGTGCCTGGGGATCCGCCCAAGCCAAGCGCATCGCGCATGCTCGCAGCCAGGGCATGCCAGGCATGCGACGCGATCACCCATGGCCGCGGACGGCCGTGGCGAAGCGTGAGGTCGCCTACAAGACGCTGCTGGTCGATCAGATGAGGACCAAACAGCAGTCCCAGCCGGTACGAGTGGGTCTCCTCGCTTAGCAAGCCTTCGGCAAACGCCGAGTTCAACACCCCTGCGAGACGTTTGCGTGAGCGACCGAGCCCAGACACCAGGCGAGTATCCCGCCGAAAGGCCCAGCTGTCTATCCCGCCGACTCGACCGCCTCAGCTGACTCGTCGCGGTCTGCGCTCGGCACCGTCACGCGCGCGCTCGCCGAGCGCCCCAGCCGAGCCACCTCCGCATCCATCAGCGGCACGGTCCGCTTGGCGTCACGCCTGCTCACCAACTCAAAAAAGCGCGAGCTCAGCAGCGGCTTCAGCACCCGCAACAAGCCGACCCAGCCAGGGACGTTGATGCGGCTGGCACGCTTCTCGATGCCGCGCACAAACGCCTCAGCACACTCCTCCACCGAGGTCGTCGCACCGAGCGGCCCGGGGAGTGAGTCGAGCATCTCGCGAAAGGCCGCGAGGTCGCGCTTGGCGTCCTGCACCATCGGCGTGTCGATCCACGACATGTGCGCACTGCCAACCGCCACGCCCTTGTAGCCGAGCTCCAGCCTCAGAGCGTTGGCGAAGTGCTCGACACCCGCCTTGCTCGCGTTGTAGGAGGCGAGCCCCGGAGCCGGTACGTAGGCCGCCTCTGATGAGACCACCAGGACATAGCCTTTACGCTGCTCCAGCTGCGGCAGAGCCGCACGCACAGTATGGAACACGCCGGTGATGTTGATGTCAATCACTCGCCGGAAGATCACTGGATCGACAACGCCAACCGACCCGTAGCTAGCGATCCCAGCATTCGCTACGACAACGTCGATCCCGCCGAAGCGCTCGATCCCATGGGCGACAGCAGCCTCCATGTCGTCGAGGTCCGTCACATCGCCGCTGATCGACGTCGCACGTTCGGGGCCCAGACGCACAACGAGCTCGTTCAGCAGCTCTTGCTCGAGATCCACCAACACCACTCGCGCGCCACGTGCAACCAGCAGTGAGGCCGTCGCGGCGCCGACGCCACGAGCGCCACCGGTGATCAGTACCACCTTCCCTTGCAACACGAGCCAACCATACACCCACCGTTTGGCTGCCCGGTATCGTCGCGAGGACTGTGTCTGACGCAACTGACAACAAACAAGAGAGCTGGAACGCACCGTCGCCGAAGCTCAGGCTCCTGCGCCACTACGAGGTAGCAGCGGGCACGTTAATCGCACTTCTCCTCGCTGTGGGCATCACCATTGCGCTCGGGACGACCCTCGCGTTGGTGATCGCCGTGATCTGCGTGCTCGCCGCAGGCGCGGGCACCGACGTGGTCGCCGGCCGACGGGTGCGCGCGTGGGGTTACAACGAGCGGGCCGACGATCTTCTCGTAAAACGAGGCGTCATGTTCCGGCGCACCTCGGTTATCCCCTACGGGCGCATGCAATACATCGAGGTCACCGCCGGTCCGTTCGAGCGTGCGTTTGGGCTCGCCACCGTGCAGATGCACACAGCAGCAGCCGCCAGTGACGCGCGCATCCCCGGGCTGCCTGCTGACGAGGCGGCGCGCCTTCGCGACCAGCTGACATCCCTGGGCGAGGCCAACGCAATGGGGCTATGAGCGAGCCACCGGGCCATGGACGGCCAGTGCACTCCTCAGCGGAGTCACGCGCCGTTGCGGGACTGCAGGGCGACTGGCAACGCCTGCACCCGCTCTCGCCGCTGGTGAGAGCGGGACGAGGCGTAATCGCAATTGTCGTGCTGCTGCTGATCCCCGCAGGGTCGAGTCGCCACGGCAACCTCGGCTCCGATCTCGCCCACTTCGCCATCATCGGCGTGGTCTTTGTGCTCGGCGTGATCACCTGGCTGGTCACCAGATGGAGGGTGGAGGGCGGGGTCCTGCGAGTGGATAGCGGACTGCTGCGACGGACCTCCGAGCGCTTCCCGCTCAACCAGATCCAGGCGATCGACACGGTCCGACCGGGCCTCGCACGGGTCTTCGGCGTCGCCGAGCTGCGAATCCGACTCGCCAGCGGTAGCGGCAAGGCCGGGCGCCTCGCCTATCTGAGCAACGCCGAGGCCGAAACGCTGCGGGCGCACCTGCTCGCCCTCAGTCATGGGCAGGCCGAGGCGGCACCCCCTCCGCCCGAGCAGACGCTCGTCACCGTCGCACCTGCCAGGCTGTTTGCCTCGATCCTGCTCACCGGCAGCGGCCTTCTGCTCGAGCTGGCGGTAATCGTGCTCTTGATCCTCGCCGTCGTCGCCCCAGCGATCGAGGCAGCTGCTATTAGCGCTGGAGCCGGTGGCCTGTTTGTCCTTGCCATCTCCCTGTTTCGCCGCTTCAACGGCGACTATCGCCTCGCTGTCAGCGATGCGACCGATGGCATGCACCTGCGTTCGGGGCTCGTGGAAACCTCTGCCGAGACGATTCCCCCCGGCCGGATACAGGCCATCCGCATGGTCGAGCCGTTGGCGTGGAGGCCATTCGGCTGGTGCCGCCTCGAAGTGGACGCTCGCGCCCGTTGGAAGTCACCACTGCGCTTTCGATACCTGTCTGGCGCGACCAACGAGCGCTACACGGTCACCACCAGCGGCCGGCTGCGGCGCGTGACCGACTGGGTGCCGCTCGCCAAGGTGCAAAGCGTTCGCCTAGTCGAGGGCCCTGTGCAGCGTCGCCTGCAGTTGTCCAGCATTCACCTTGATACCGCCGGGCGCAGGGTTCACGCGGTGCTGCGCGATCGCGACCGGACAGAGGCTGCAGAGTTGCTGGACGAGCTGCCCGACCGCTGCCGCCGCGCCAGGCAGGCAGAAGGCCAGGAACGACGCGAGCGAGCGACGGCAGCGACGACTGGTTGACCGATTTTGTGGGCCGCAGGCGTGGTCCGGTGACCCTGCTCCTGCCAGACTGGCGGACATGTCACCCCGAGACCTGGGCGCAGAGCGCCGCGAGCGCTTGGCAGCCGCGCGGCTTTACCTTGTGTGCGACTCCTCTCCCGGCGCAGGCGAGCTGCCCGACATGTTGAGAGGAGCTGTCGCCGGCGGCATCGACATCTTTCAGCTGCGCGACAAGCATCTCCCCGACGACGAGCTCACCGCCGTCGCCAACGCCACCCGTGCACTGTGCGAGCGACTCGGCCCGCCCAGTCCGCTCCTGGTCGTCAACGACCGTCCACACATCGCGCTGGACGTTGGCGCGGACGGGATCCACGTCGGTCAGGACGACATGCCCGTGACCGAGGCTCGTGCGCTCGTCGGCGCGGACATGTTGATCGGCCTGTCCACTCATTCCCCTGAGCAGATCGACGCCGTCGACGCGAGCCTCGTTGACTACATCGGTGTCGGCCCCATCCACGCCACCCCCACCAAGCCGGGACGCCCCGCGGTGGGTATCGAGCTGATCCACTACGCCGCAGACCACGCTCCCGTGCCGTTCTTCGCGATCGGCGGACTGGGCGCGGACAACCTCGCCGACGCGCTCGATGCAGGGGCACAGCGAGTGTGCGTGCTGCGCGCGATCGCCGATGCAGCGGAACCCCAGCGAGCTGCGCGCGAGCTGCGCGACATCATCGACGCCCGGCCCATGGACGGTTCCCGGTGACCGTCGAGGCGCCACCGCTACAGCCGCTCGGCGAGGATGAGCGTCCGACGCCGCTGTTGGTCGCTATCGGCGTGTGTGCGGTGGTGGCGATCGTCGTGCTCGTGGGCGGGCTGACCATCCACAACCTCTCCCGCCACGGCGGATCGCTACCGGGCGCGATCTTCCTGGCGGCGATCCTCGCGGCGCTGGGCATCGGTATGTACCGGCGCCGCTACTTCGCCGTGCTCGCGTTCGAGGCACTGCTTACGTTCCAGATCATCGTCACGTCGCTCGCGCTGGTGATCGCCTCCTCGTGGGTTACCGCCGGCCTGTGCCTGCTGGCGGTGGGCCTCGCGGGCTGGCTGTTCTGGAAGCTGGTCCGCGTTATGGGCCGCATCCAGGCAGGGGAACAGGGTAGAAACCCGCATCTGGACCAGTGATCGGGGGGTGGTCGGGCGACCGCGCATGACCTTCGCTAGGGTGGAGTCATATGCCCGAGAGCGCTTACGACTGCATCGTTATCGGCTCCGGGCCGGGTGGTTACGTGGCGGCGATACGCGCGGCGCAACTTGGCCTGAAGACCGCAGTGGTCGAGCGCGACAAGCTCGGCGGTCGCTGCCTGAACTACGCGTGCATTCCAGCCAAGGCGGTGCTTCGCTCCGCCGATCTACTGACTGAGATCCGCGAGTCCGAGGAGTTCGGGCTGAAGGTCAGTGGCGTCGAGGTCGACTACCCCGCCGTGCAGGCGCGGCGTGCGAAGGTCGTCTCGACGTTGACCTCCGGTGTGGGCGGGCTGTTCAAGAAAGACGGCATCGACGTGATCGAGGGCAACGGCAAGCTGACCGCCGACGGCGACGTACTAGTGGACGTCTTCGACGCCGAGCCACTGACTATTGGCGCCGGCAGCGTGATCCTCGCCACCGGCTCCGTCCCGCGGCCGATTCCCGGCGTGCAGTTCGGTGGGCGCGTGATCGGCACCGAGGAGGCATGGGCGCTGCCCGAGGTGCCTGCGCGCCTGGCGGTCGTCGGCGCGGGCGCATCCGGGGCGGAGATCGCCTCCGCATTCGCCCGTCTGGGCAGTGAGGTGCTGTTGCTCGAGGCGCTCGACCGCGTGCTCCCCACCGAGGACGCCGATATCTCGCGCCTGGTCGAGCGTGGCCTCAAGCGCCAGGGCATCGGCGTGCACACGAATACCCCCGTGGCCGACGTCGCCAGCAGCGAGACGAGCGTGAGCTTCTCCCATGGCAGCGAGTCCGCGGAGGTCGACTACCTGGTGATCGCTGCCGGGCGTGGCGCCGACGTCGAGGGTCTCGGCTTGGACGAGGCCGGCGTGGCCCTCGGCGAGCGTGGCCTCATCCAGGTTGACGGCGCGCTGCGCACCTCGCGCGCGGGCGTTTATGCGATTGGCGACCTCGTCCCCGGCCCAGCGCTTGCGCACAAGGCATCTGACGAGGGCGTCATTGCCGCTGAGACGATCGCCGGACGCGAGACCCACCCGATCTCCTACGTGGACATCCCGCGCGCGACCTTCTGCACGCCGAACGTCGGATCGTTTGGGCTGACCGAGGCGCAGGCGCGCGAGCAGGGCTATGACGTCGTCGTCGGCAAGGTGCCCTATGGCGCGGTCGGCGGCGGCACCGTCTACGGCGACCGCACCGGGCTCGTGAAGGTAGTCGGCGAGAGCAAGTACGGTGAGCTGCTCGGCGGGCACATCGTCGGCTCGCGCGCGACCGAGCTGATCCAGGAGCTCGTCAACGTACGCGCGCTCGAGGGGGGCTTCCCGGAGCTCGCGCGCATCATCCACGGGCACCCCACGCTGTCGGAGGCCGTGATGGAAGCAGGACGCGCCACCGACGGATGGCTGATCCACGGCTAAAGGTGACCGCTCCGCGGCGTCAGACGCCACCCGCGATGCTCGACGTTCGGGTGGGTGGGAAATCATTCTGCCTGCGCTCGCGTGCGTCGTCTGCCATCCACGGACCGGCCCCCTTTCACCACTAACCTCGGGAAGGTGCCCACATCGGCCGCCTTCTACTTCGACCTCGCCAGCCCACTGGCGTATCTCGCCGCAGAGCGTGTGCTGCACATCCTCGGCGGTCCCGCCGAATGGCGTCCAGTGCGCCTCGGAGAGCAGCACGACGTTGCACGTGAGGAGATCGAGCGTGGTGCGCAGGAGCTCGGCCTGCAGCCAATTCGCTGGCCCGCGCCGTTCCCGTTCGATAGCTCCCTGGCGATGCGCGTGGCTACGTACGCAGCTTCGATCGGCCGTGCTGTGCCGTTCGCGCAGGCTGCCTTCCGCCAGGCGTTCGCCGGCGGCCACTCGCTCGAGGACCCTAACTTCGTGCTGATCGCGGCGGCAGCGTGCGAGATGCACCCCACGGCGGTGCTGCGCGGTGCCGAGATGCGCTCGACCATCGAGCGGCTCGAGGCGACCACAGCGGCGGCGGTTACAGCCGGGGTCACCGACGTGCCCGCCGTGCTCATCGGTGAGCACGTGTTCGCGGGCGAAGATGCGCTCGAGCGCGCCGCCGAGCGCATGCGCGCCCGAGCCGGAGATCGCTCAGTGCCTGACGCAAGTGATGCGAGCTATGAGCTGCAGATCCAGCAGACGGGACCCCGTTCGTCATGAAGGCCGCCCACGCCTACCGCCTGATCGTCACGCGCGGCGGGCTCACACCCGCGCCACTGGCTGACCCGGCGCGCGTGGACCACGTGGAGGTGGTCGAGCTGAACAGCGGCGAAGTAGTGCTGTTCTGGGACCGCCCGCCACGCGAGGCATCGAAGCTCTCGCGTGCGCTGCGCGAAGACCTGACACAACTCGAGGAAGAGGAGTTCATGGCGCGCTGGAGTACGGTGGAGCATTGATGGCGAGTACCCCTGAGCTGAACCTTCCCGAGCCGGCGAGCGCGCGCGAGTGGCTCGAGACGATGACGCTCATCCGTCGCTTCGAGGAACGCGCCGGCGAGATGTACGCGCGGGCAAAAATCGGCGGCTTCTTGCACCTATCGATCGGCGAGGAGGCGACGATTGTTGGCAGCGCACGGGCGCTCCACGACAGCGACTACCTGATCTCCACCTACCGCTCGCACGGGCACGCGTTGGTACGCGGCACGCCGCCGGAGAACGTGATGGCCGAGCTGTTCGGTCGTGTCGATGGCTGCTCGGGCGGACGCGGGGGCTCGATGCACATGTTCGACCTCGCGCGACGGTTCATGGGCGGCTACGGGATCGTCGGCGGCAACCTGCCGATCGCCGCCGGCATCGCCCTGGCGAG
>JBEKAM010000110.1:0-12381 GCA_050015915.1 Solirubrobacteraceae bacterium | reverse complement strand
CTTCCTGCAGGGCGAAAAGCTCACGCAAGAAGCGCTGGTAGTCGCCGTCGTCCAAACCAACGCCGCGCTCGGCTCCAAGCGTTTTGAGCATGTCCAGGCCGCTGCCAACGGTGACGTGCTCGCGTTTTTCCGCCGCGTCGATGAACCGCAGGATCTCGATGTCGTTCCAAAAGGTCGGCACGAAACGGCAGCGTAGCGGTGAGCGCACCGCTACGTCAGCCGACTACAGCAGCTTCCAACCGGTGAGCAGTCGGCGCCACGCTTCGACCGCCTGGCGTGCCACGTCCAACCCGTCTCGTTGGGTGCTGATGTGGAGGATCGGTAGCTCTAGGCGCCAACCTGTGCCGGTGCTTGCATCCCCGATCACGGGCACTGTGACGCCTCACGGGGCTCAAACATCGCGCTGCGCTTGTCAAAGATGTCCGGCGACCCGCATGGACCAGAGCCTACTCAGGCGATCCCGACGAGGACTCCAACTGCGCAACATCAGCAGGACAGAACCGGATCAGGCGCCGTAGTGGCCCCCCAAAGTCGCACTGATCGACTATGTTGCATCTTTGGGGTCCGTCGATGAGGAGGCGTCATGGCGAGCGAGGCTGAGCGGCAGCAGATCGAGGTGAGCGCCGAGGAGCTCGAGATCCTCAAGGCGGAGGTGGCAGCGCAGCCAGGCTCCGAACTCGAAATGATCGACGAAGGCGAAGGATTCGCGCCACTAATCGCCGTCGCGATTATCGGGGGTGGGAGCTTTGTCGGCGGCACAGTGGCGTACATCTTCGATCGGCGCAACGGTGGCCAGGTCATCGATCTTCGAGAGGGTGCAGAGAAGCGGGAGTACCGAAGCAAGGACGTGCAGTACGGACTCGTCTTGATCTATACGGCTGACGGCAAAGTCACGGTCGAAGTCAAGGAGCCCAAGGGCTTCTTTGGCCAGGTCATCAAGGACGTGCTCGATGCTCTCACGGGCATCGTGACGAAGCCGGTCGAAGCCATCGCCGATGCGGTGAAGCAAGCCGCTGGTGACAACGCAAACGTAACGTCGGAGTCTTTGGACGCCTGACCGGCACCCTGTCGAGGCGTAAGCGGCGCGATCATGTCCGGGTTCGACACATTCCACTTTCATCTCGCTCCGCCCTATCCAGGCGTATCCGTCTACGCCGAACGCGCTCGTGACGTGCAAACGTCACGGCTCGTCACCGACGAGGCGGCGGCGCGGTTCTACCTTCACCGGATCCTGGATCCGCGTTCTACCGAGGACTTCCCCAACATCATGGCGCCTGACGGGCCTGCACAGGTGCCGGAGCTCACAATCCTCGATATTCAGGACTCGCCTGTCGAAGGGAATCGCGTAGTGCGATTCCGTCAGTCGCATCGAGGTATCCCGGTCTTTGGGTCGCGGGTAGTCGTGGAGCTCGGTGCGGAGCGGGAGTTCGTCTCGGTGGATATGAAGATCGGCCGGGTAGAAGTTGACGCTTTGGCGTGGCTTTCGCCTGCAGACGCCGTTGCGAATCTGATCACCGCGCTCAAACTGGAGACGTTCGCGGTGGCAAAAGGACCCGCCCTCGTCTTCTTCAACGTCCACGACCGCAGGCTACTCCTCGCCTATCTTGTCGAGGATGTCCCGGCAAGTCCGCTTGAGCCGTGGGCGGAGGCGGAGCCTCCGGCCGATTTCAGAGCAGTGACACTCGACTCGGACGCGCCCGAGGCCTATAACTATCTCGTCGACGCAACGAACGGCGACATTGTCTTCTCCTACCCGTCGGGGCCGACGCTCGATATCGCGAGCCTGTGTCGAGGAGTCGACGATCTTGGCGGCCAGCACGAGTTCTACGGTCGGAAGGTTGGCAACACCTTCGAGATGGCCGATCCGGACCGCCTTGTCACGACGCATGACATCCGCTTCGGGGAGATAGACGGGGCACCCACACCGCCGCCGGTCGCTGCGCCGGGCGCCGATTGGGGGGAAAGCAACCGCGCTGCGGTCTCGGCGCATGTCAACGCAACGCGTGTACACGACTTCTTTGAGGCAGTGCTGCATCGGGACGGCATCGATGGGAAGGGGATGGCGCTGGTCTCCGTCGTCAACTGCACGCGGGCTGGCCTTCCGACGCCGCCTGAGTGGATCAACGCGCAGTGGCGCCCGAAAGAAGGGCGCATGGTCTACGGGCAGCGGCAGCTCGAAAACGGGAAGTTCCAGAGTCTCGCAACCTTCCTCGACGTGATCGCCCACGAGCTCACGCACGGCATCACGACACACACAGCAGCACTCGTCTACCGAGCCGAGTCCGGTGCGCTCAACGAGTCGCTGTCTGACATCTTTGGGGTTATCGTCAACAACTGGTACCTTCGCGGCGAGGAATCGAACGTGGACGACTGGGACTGGGAGATTGGGCCAGGTCTCAGCAGTGACGGGGAGCCGATCCGCGACGCGAGCCAGCCGACACGGCGCGGGTGCCCAGATCACATGCGAGACTACCGGGTCGTCGCCTACGACGTCGGCGGCGTGCATATCAATTCCGGGATCCATACGCTTGCAGCAGTCAATCTCTTGCGCAGCATGGACGCCTCAGGCGCTAGGCACTTCACGCCCCGCGCGGTTGCCGGATTTTATTACGCGACACTGCAGCGCCTCACCGCACAGGCCACGTTCGCAGAGGCGCGCAAGCAGATGGTCGATGTCGTTGCGACTCGGTACGCGGGGTTCCCCCACGAGGCGAGCAAAAAGGTCGCCGCGGTGGAAGCGGCTTACGACGCCGTCGGTATCGATCCCTTGTGAGCCGAATCCGCGACGGCCAAGAGCCTCGACATAGGCGTGCGAGCTGCACGGAGGGGCAGTAGATTCCGTAACGCATGGGCGTTGGCCCGCCGAGCCTATAGTAAAATAGGCGCCCCTGACTTAGGGGAGAAAGGAGGCGGAGAATGCAATGCTTGAAATCAGCATAACATTACTTTCATTAGCGATCGTAATTGCTCAGGTCTGTATCTACAAAGCACTTACTAGATAGATAAATAGATAAGAGTGAAGTATATTGTTTGATTTTGTGACTTATATCTTTTACTTTACGTTCTATGTTCGGTGTCCTGTTATCGGCGCGAGATGATCTTAGTTCGCGCCGGTGCAGGACCCAAAATCATTGAGATGATGATGCGCCAGAAGGCCCGGTGGCCGTTTCAGCACTGAGCGGGATCAGGGCGAGTCTCAGGGCCGCGAGGATCGTGAGTGCTGCGAGGAGTCTCGTTGCATCGTCCCATGTAGCCGTGCAGAAGCGCGTTACGGTAGTTCGGTCCGAATGGACTGACCAGAAATGTCCAGAGGAATCGATCGCATGAGCGATCCATCCACGGCCTGACCTCAACCAACGGGGCGCCCAACTGTGGGTACTGCCCCCTGGTTGACGGTCGTAGCCTCTTCGTACCTCTTGGCTTGGAACGCAAGGATCGCTCGTGCGACAGATCGGGCGACTGGAGCCGAAACGTGCGGCAGCGGCTGCAACGTGGTTATCAGCTCCGCTTCAGACGGCGAGAAATGGGTGAGCGCTCCTTCGAGCACTCGGGCAGTGACCTCTCCGCATGGAGCATGTGCGCTGTCCCGACCGCCGACACTTGTCTGCGCCCCTCCATGGAATGCCGATCATTGTCTGCGCGAACCCCATTCCAAAGCTCGTTGACGGGAGGGTTGCGCGTCTACAGCCCGTGTCCTGTCTGCCCGAAAAGTCCTGAGAATAGGGGACGTGATCGAGTATGCGCTGGAACAGCCGTCGCTCCGGTACGGGGCCGTCGTTGCCGACGGCTTCTGGGCCCCTGGACGAAATTGGTTGTCGCGCTGAGGAGCCAGCCTGCATTAACGGGGTGATGGCCTCTCCGGCTCAATCCGCCGCTATGCCTCGCCCCGCCGGGCTGCCGCTGGTGCGGCGTGGTCACGTGTGGGCGCCGGGTGAATACTGGGCCACCTGCGCCGGTTGAAATCTAGGCCACTTGGCGTGGCGGCTGGGTGTCCGGCTGGGTCGTGACGCTCGTTCGATCTTCATTGGATGGGACGGGAGGAAGGCGGTGGTCGGCGTGGAGCAGTGGGCTGAGGTCAGACGGATGAAGCGGGTTGAGGGGCTTTCGGCGCGGGAGATCAGTCGTCGGACGGGGTTGGCGCGGGACACGGTGGGCAGGTTGTTGGCGGCGAAGGCACCACCGCGCTATTCGCGGGCGCTGGCAGGGTCGATTTTGGATCCGTTCAAGGACTGGATCTGTGAGGAGCTGCAGGCCGAGCCGAAGGTCTCCTCGCAGCGGTTGCGGGAGCTTGCTGTCGAGAACGGCTATGCGGGCGGCAAGACGATCTTTGACGCTTATGTGCGGGAGGTCAGGCCGCGGTTCTTGGTGAAGCGGACGTTCCAGCGGACGGTCTATCGGCCGGCGGAGTTGATCCAGTGCGATTTGTGGGAGCCGAGCGAGCACGTCGCGGTTGGTTATGGCCAGACCCGTCGCGGGTGGGTTGTGACCTGCCAGTCGTGTTGGTCGCGTGCGTTCGCCGGAACTTTGGTGTTCAGCAAGGAGGCGCCGGACATCCTTGCCGGGCTGGCCCGCAACCTCACGCGGCTGGGGGTGCGAGCGGAGAAGCTGGTCTGGGACCGCGAGTCGGCGATCGCGGGGGGTGGCAAGCCGAGCGAGCCGTTTCTTTCTTTCTGCGGCCAGCTGGAGGTCGGCTGGATCATCCTTGATGCTGGTGATGCTCAAGCGAAGGGGCAGCTGGAGCGTCAGCATCGATTCCTTCGCTCGAACTTCGAGCCGCGCCGGTCCTTCGCGAACCACCTGGACTTCCAGGATCAGTTGGACCGGTGGGCTGAGAAGGTGAACGGCCGGGCACACCGCACAATCCGTGGCGTCCCGGCCGAGCGGCTAGCCAAGGAGCGTCAGCAGCGGCCCCTCGGGGAAACACCGGTCGATACGGATCGCCGCTGGGTACTGAGGGTTCCGCAGCAGCCCTTGGTCAGGGTCGACCGCAACGACTACTCCGTTGCCCCGGTGTTCGCCGGCAGGCGTGTCGAGGTGCGGGTCTCCCAGAGCGAGATCACCGCGACCGTCCTGGACACGGGCGAGCTCGCCGCTCATCACACCCGGATCTTCGCGGGTTTCCAGACGATCGTCGACCCAGCCCATCAGAGCCATCTCGAACTCCAGCGTCAGCGCCGCCGGCAACGACACCAGGTCGATGTCGAGCAGCGTCCCCTGTCCGTCTACGACGCTCTGATCGCATGCGCGGCGCAACTGCTTCTGAGCTGGCGCACCTCTTCCGGGCGCTGAAGGCACCCGCAGCCGCCAGGGCGCTCCCGGGTTTGGCCGAGCGGGCGCGGGAGGAGTCTTGGAGTTATGAGAAGTTCCTGCAGGCGCTGCTCTCAAGCGAGGTGGCCGCGCGCGACAGTCACGGCGGGGAAAGCCGAATGAAAGCCGCCCGGTTCCCCGCACGCAAGACGCTCGAGGAGTTTGACTTCACCTTCCAGCGCTCGATCAAGAAGCAGGTCATCGAGCACCTCGGGCAGCTCGACTTCCTCCACGGCCGCCAGAACGTGATCTTGCTCGGCCCGCCCTGGGACCGGCAAGACCCACCTCGCGACTGCGCTCGGCGTTAGATCATGCCTCGCAGGCCAGCGCGTCCAGTTCGCGACCGCCACCCAATGGGTTGCCAGACTCGGGCAGGCCAAGCGCCAAGGCCAGCTCGAGGCCGAGCTCAAACGCCTCACGCTGATCCCCATGATCATCGTCGACGAGGTCGGCTACATACCGTTCGACCCCGAGGCCGCGAACCTCATGTTCGCGCTCGTCAGCTCACGCTACGAGCGCGCCAGCATGATCGTCACCAGCAACAAGCCCTTCTCAGGCTGGGGCGAGATCTTCGGCGACGACGCTGTCGCCACAGCAATGATCGACCGGCTTATCCACCACGCCGAAATCCTCAGCCTCAAGGGCGACAGCTACCGCCTACGCGGCAAGGAACTCGGACCCCGCCCCACGCCACCAGCAGACCCCGCCTGATCGTCGCGCCGCCGGCAGTTTCCTGCGCTCGCCTACGGCTCGCTCCAGAAACCGCCGGCGCAACAACCCTCGAGTGGCCTAGATTTCAACCGGCGCAGGTGGCCTACTTTTCAACCGGCCTTGACACCTCCACCCAGCGATCATGGGGCCAAGGCTGGACGGAGGCAATCGAGTTGAGCGAGAACGTGACCGACCGATTCCTGCATCCACCGCCGATCCCGGTCGAAAAGGCGCGCTCGGCCGAGCGTACGACGACACAACCAGGGAGCGGTGCTCGCGAGGCCGAGCCAGAAGGTAGCGAGCCTGAGGCTGATCCCGTCGCAGCCGGGCACGAGGAGGCCGCAGAGCCGCCAGAGGGGTCGCCGAAACCCGCAGGCAAACCGTGGTATCGCACCGTGTTCGACGTCTCCACGGCGCGCGGAGTGTTCGCGGCGACCGTGGTTGCAGGCCTAATCGTGATCATTCTCGCTCCGCTCGTGACGAGCCTCCCGTCCCTCCCTTATAAAGCGGCCCGTGCCATTTATTTCGGATTCGCGATCCGCGCAGGGGAACAGTTCTCGGTGAGGCAGCGTCCGCCCTGGCAGGGAACGCCGACGCTCTATGGCAACTCGTTCGGTTACGCGACTGGCTCAGACAACGGTTCGCTGGCGGAAACGAATGGCCTCGCTGTCGAATATCACTCGATCTCCCAATTGGCAGATAAAGCGGTTGATTTCAACGGCATCCCGACCGAGTTCGTCGGCAAGATACGTTCGGAAATAACCGTCTCCTCGGCATACGACACCCCGCTCGCAACGGAATATGTGCTGACCGGAAGCAAACTTGGCGCCTTTGCGTTCGTCGGCCTTTCATCGCTCGCCGCGGCCGGCGCTACTCCGTCCGTGGGCGAGACGGTCCTCGTCCGTGGAGTGGTCGTCGCGTCCGGTGTTGCTCGGGAGGTAGGTGGACCTACGCGCGAGGCCGTCTACGTCATGGGATTGAGCAGCGAAGCAGCACCCACGGAAGGGGCAGGCGCTGAAGGAGAAGGTGACTCGCTGCAAAAGCTGGCCAAAGAAGCTCGCGAAAGCGGCTAAGCGCCCGGGACGCTGGTCCCCCGAGATCGTGGTTCGCGAGTGTCGTCCGTGCCACTGGCGCTGAATGGGCCGGATCCTCTCGCGACTGTGCTCCGGATGCCGGTTAGGCGGCAGCGAGGATCGGCTGTAGATCGTCTGCCGCCAGATGCTCGGGCGGGAGGCTCAAAGTGAGCTGTCCCTCCCGTTCGAGTGTGCGGCGGACGTTTAGGAGCGTGATGCCGATGACGGCCCCCGACTCGTCGTAGTGGATCGCATGGCCATCGGGCGTCTCCAGGCCGCGTGCGGCGGGACGTGGCTCGCCCACGTTGAGGTAGAGCACGTCGCCGCGCTCGTCGTAGTGGTGGTGGTCGAAGGAGATGCCGGCGATGGTGATGGTCATTGCTTGTAGCCTCGCGGCGGATTGTTCTGGGCCAGAGCGGTCACGACCCACGCTGGCTCGTCGTTGAAGTCTACGACCACGCGCAGCCAGCGTCGCGGATCGAGGTCGCGGCGATAGAAGTGCTCGCGGCCGGGAATTGCATCCTCGACACGATGATCGGGGTGAGCGACGACGCCGAGGATGGGATCAACCTCGTCCATGAGCTCGGGGCGGCCGAGCGCAAGGTGCTGATGGGTGCCGGCGTCGAACACGACGAGGCGGCCATCGGGGTCGGTCCTGCTCGGAGGGTCCGTCGCCATGCATCGAAGTTACGGGCCGCTGCGGATGCCCCGCTGCGGCGCTGAGGCCGGCTGGAGCGCTCGGATCGCTCCCCACATTCTTCCCACAAACAACGATGAACTATGCGCGAGCGAGACGCAGACCCCCGCTAGAACCGCGCATGAACACTAGGTTCTCGCCACGTAGCTCGACGTAGTTCACGCCATGGGTCGATTCGACAAGGCGGAGGTCATCCCGCTCTAGCAAGCGAAGTTTCGCACCCTTCCAACCAGTATCGCCTTTCGTTGGATTTGGCTAGGGCTGGCGGGATATCGTTCCCGATTGGGAGCACATGCAATGAGCGAGATCACCGACAAGACTGATGAGCTGTTCATGGCGGCGTCGCGTAGCGACGATGATCTCGGATACCCGGCGGACGTTGCGTTCGTTCCCAGCGATGAGGAGTGGACCGACGACGTTCTCTGGCGCAACCTGATCGAAGGGCAGGCGACCGTCCTTGTCGACGAGGACACCGAGCTGCTGCTGGTGCCGTTGCGCCGCGGCGTCATCGACCGGCTCAGGGGCCGTGTGCCCGTCAGCGTCGTGCCCCGCACGCATGGGCACGCCTCGTCCTACGCGACATTGAGTCGTCTTGGGCGTCACCCGGTGAGCCAGATGCGCGCCCTCCCGCACGCCTGACTTGCCGGCAAGCACCTGAGCTGGTGCAGCGTTCCCGAAGTGGCTTGTCGAATCGCGGCGCTGGCGGTGGGGCGGGTTGCTTGCCCCACCTGCGATGGGACTAGCGACGTAGCTCTGCCTGTAGCCGGCTTGCGAGGCGGACGGAGGCCTCGATCTCGACTTGGCGGATCGACACGCTCTCGACGCTGAGCCCAAATGGAACACCGACGCGCCGGCAGAATGCGATCAGCTCGACGGCCGTGGCGACGGCTTGATCGTAGGACGCTTCGAGGGTGTCCTCCGCGTGGCGCAGCTCGTTCTCGATCCAGTGCGGCACATCGACACCGAGCCACTGAACGAACTCCAGTGTCTTCAGCGAGCCGCAGACCGAGAACGTGAAGACGATCGGCGCCGGCTTGAGGTCACGAGCGGCACACTCGTAGTGATAGTCGGAGACCAAGTTCTTCGCGGCATTGACGTCATAGACGATCTGGGTGACAAAGAACGAGCAACCTGCTGCCTGCTTCGCCAGCAGACGGACGTGCTCCCGGCGCCCGCGCGTGTGCCGCTCTGGGATCGCGACACCTCCGAGAAGGAGATCCGGGCGCACCTCGGTCCTGAGTTCGTAGGCTCGCAACAGAGAGGTTGCCACCGCCTTCTCACGAGAGGACGCACCGACGAACACCGACAGCGCGTGGGTTGGGGCTTGTTCGCTGAGCCACGAGCGAAGACGTTGCTCTGGGTACTTGCTGACCGCGCGGTACACGATGGCGGGCACTTCCAAGCCGACGAGATCGCGAGCGAGGTAGTCGGCTGGGTCCATTGTGGGTAGGAACGGAAAGGGGCGTTCCTCGGGATTGCGGTCGCTCTCGTCATCAATGTCGTAGAGCACGAGGCCGTCGATGCCCACGGGGCGCAGGCGCTCGAGCGTTTTCGCGGCGATCTGACGGGCTTGCTCCGGTTCGGTCGTCAGGCGCGGTGGCGTTAGCGCGAAGAGCAGGAACTCACCCGTCCCCTCGGCAATGCGCCGCTGCAGCTCCACGCGCCGAAGCGTAGCTAAACGCATACGGGACGACTGGGCGCTGGCGGTTATGAGCTTCCGGTAGTAACCGTGCCACGCGGTGTCTCACGTCCACAAGGGCCGCGTCGAATGCTGCTTGTACGCGCCATCCTGCGGGAGTCGCCGAGACTCACGCGACTCAGGACGACCGTGAAGCAGCCGATCCTCTGAAGATTCTCTCCAGGAGTGAACATGGCCACGGTGGTATTCATCAACCGGCTCCAGCCGGCGGCTGGTCGTCACAATGTCCGCAATGCCCGAGTTGCGCTATACGACGCCGACCGGCGAGCTGGGCGGCTATCTGGCCACGCCGAGCGATGCCGGGTCGCACCCGGGCGTGGTCGTGATCCAGGACGCGCTCGGGCTCTCCGATGACATCCGCGCGCAGGCTGACCGGCTGGCGGGCGCTGGCTATGTTGCGTTTGCGCCCGACCTGTACTCGGGCCGCGGAATTCGCTGCGTGGTGGCGACGATTAGCGCCTCGCGCTCGGGCAGCGGGCCCGCATACGAAGAGATCGAGGCGGCACGGAAGCTCCTGGCCGAGCGCGAGGACTGCAGCGGGCGCATCGGCATCATCGGATTCTGCATGGGCGGCGGCTTCGCGCTGTTGTGCGCGCCACGCGGCTTTCAGGCCGCGTCGGTCAACTACGGCGAGGTTCCCAACGACGCGCAGCGGCTCGCCGGAGCGTGCCCGGTAGTCGCCAGCTACGGCGCCAAGGATCGCATGCTGCGCGGTCGCGCGCAGCGGCTGGAGCAGGCGCTCGACTCACTCGGCGTCACCCACGACATCAAGGAGTACCCGCAGGCCGGCCACAGCTTCCTCAATCATGTGAAGGTCGGGCCGCTGACGCCGCTGCTACATGTGACCGGCTTCGCTTACAACGAAGAGGCGGCCGAGGACGCTTGGGGGCGGATCCTGGCATTCTTCGGCGAGCACTTGAGCTAAAGGTCCAAGAGCCTGGATGTCGCCGAAGCTGGATTTACGTATCCGAAGGACAGGCAGCCGGCACGAGCGAGGCGGCGCTCAGCGGAGCGTCGCCTCGCGCGTCTCTCGCGCTGAGGAGCGTCCCGCCAGGCGCCGACGGGTCGAGCGATCCGCCTCGAGTGCTTTGGGCTCGGTGGTGGCGATGAACTCGTTGAGCACCCGGATGAAGCGCTTGGGCTCGTCCAGCTGGGGGAAGTGACCCGAGTCATCGAAGACCTCGAGACGACTGGTAGGGACCTGGGCGTGTGCGCTGTGGGCGTGGGCGACGGGGATCAGCGAGTCGTGCTGGCCCCAGACGAAGAGCATCGGCGCGCGTTCGGCCAAGTACAGGCGATCGGTGGCGTCGACCCGCTGGCCGCTGGGCTCGACGACCGAGCGCACCGTGCGTAGGAACGCTTCACGAGTGACCCTGTCGGCGAGCGTGGCGTGGCCGCGGGCACTTTCGCGCAGATCCGTACCCGGCCCCAGGCCGACGGCCCCCATCACTCTTCCCACCATCCGCCCGGCATCGAGCAGCCGCCCGTTGGTGAGGATCGGCAGGACGTACTCGGCGCCGGGAAGCGTGGCCGCACGGAGCAGCAGGCTGACCTCGCGCCCGAGCCCGCCACTGTCCACGAGGATCAGCCGTTCGCAGCGCTCGGGGAACTGGTAGGCCATCTGCATCGCAACGCCGCCCCCGAGCGAGTGCCCGACGAAAGTGGCCCGGTCATGCCCAAGCTCCTGCAGGATGTCGCGCACGAGGCTCGCGTGGGCGCCCAGCGAATAGTCACCTGTCGGCTTGGCGGAGCCGCCATGGCCGAGCAGGTCGGGTGCGACGACCGTGAAGTGCTTGGCCAGGCCGGGCATGACCTGCGCCCAGGTCGTCGAGTCCGACGTGATGCCGTGAATCAGCACCACCACTGGGCCGGCGCCGGCCTGGCGATAGGCGTAGTGGTTGCCGTGCAGGCTGACACTGCGAAGCGGGTACGCCTTCATTGCAGTCAACGCTCCTGTGCTGTTCTGGGCCCGGCCGAACGGTACCGCTTGCCGACTGCGGCGAATATTACGGCGACAACACCGTCAAGGTCACCTACAGCCGGTCATCTCAGCCAGGATGATCGAGCATCGCTGCCAGCGTGTGTGCTGCTCGTGCTGCGGCAGACGGCGATGCTACCCTCCCGGCGGGATGAGATCCCACCGGTTGAGATTCGTACGCTGCGCGGTAGCCGCCGGCTGCGGAGCGCTACTGCTCGTCACAGCTTTGGCGAGCGCTACCCGCGCCGAAGAGGTGTCTCCCGTTGAATGGCGCCCGGGCACGTCCGAATGGGACCCAGTCGCTGTTCGCCAGCACGGGCACGCACTGGAACTCGCATACCGCGAAAGCTGCTTCGAGCGGAACTATCGCGCGACGCTCAAGGAAACTCGAAGGAGCGTAACCATCACGGTGCGCGACGAAGGCGCGGTGTTCGCCCCTGGGCACGTGGTCTCGTGCCCAGCACCGAAAGAAAAGTCTTTGGTGCTGCGATTGGATCGTCCTTTGGCCGGTAGGTTGATCGGCGGGCTTTCCCTGGCGGCCGAACCGCGAGCGGCCTTTGGTTACGTCGAGACTGAGAGCGAACGCGTCACCGTGCCCGACCTCATCGGCTTCGCACCGAGGGATGCCGAGCTTGCGCTCGACTTCGGCTACCTGCATGGCCGGGTGCTGCTCACAAACGCGTCAGCCGGGCTTCCTCGTGTTGTTGCGCAAGAACCAGCAGCAGGGCACATGATGCCCAGACACAGCGTAGTGCGGCTGTTCGTGGCCCGCCAGATCAATGGAATATGCGGTTGTGCTGCTGGTCGAGCGCGATGACGTTCAAGACCCACTGCGTCGGGATCGGTCAAGGACCCCTGACGCCATCAGGTCGCGACGCGCTTGCGGCGACGGCGTGTGAGCTCCAGTCGCCCGGAC
>JBEKAM010000109.1:0-12477 GCA_050015915.1 Solirubrobacteraceae bacterium | reverse complement strand
TGTGGAATGCTCCCGCTCGCCGCCTCAGTGGGAGTGCCGGCACCGATTCCAGTCACCGAGCAGAGGGAGAGCAGATGGCAGAGCGAGCAGCGATCGTCACGGGGGCTTCGTCCGGCATAGGGCTCGCCACGGCCCGGGTGCTCGCCGAGGAGGGGTTCGCCCTGACGATGGCGGCCCGGCGTCCTGACAAGCTCGATGGAGCCGTGGCGGGCCTGAAGGAGGACGGGTTCGACGTGCAGGCCGTCGCGGCCAACGTCGCCGATGAGGCCGCGATCGCAAGCGTCGTCGACGCCCACCGCGATCGCTACGGCCGGCTTGATGTGCTCGTCAACAACGCGGGAGTGGGAATCGGCTCGCAGGTCGGGGAGCTACAGACCAAGCACGTGGACATGCAGCTCTCCATCAACCTCCGCTCGATCGTGCTGTTCTACCGTGAGTGCCTGCCGATGCTCCAGGCCGCCGCCGCAGAGCATCACAACGCAATCGTGGTCAACACCTCCTCGATCTCCGGCAAGCACGGCGAGCCCTGGCTCGCGGTGTACTCCGCCACCAAGCACGGCGTGGTCGGCTGGACCGAAGCCATGAACAAGGAACTGGGAACGCAGGGGATCAAGTCGACCGCCCTCTGCCCCGCCTTCGTCGACACGCCCATGACCGACTTCGTCAAGGAGCATGTGCCCGCCGCGGACATGATTCGCGCCGAGGACATCGCCGAGGCCGTCCGCTACCTGCTGAAGACCTCTCCTGCGTGCATCATCCCCGAGATGATGTTCGTCAGGCCCGGCGAGGGCATCTGAGAAACACCAGCCGCACGCCGTGGCCTGCGCAAGCGTCTCGCCAGAATCGTCCCAGACGGGTCCGCAGAATCTGGCAAGCGGCTGCGTCTGCGGCTGCGCACGCGGCGGCTCATAAGCTCGCGGTGCTCCTTGATCGCCGTATCCAGCTCGAGGCCCGTCGTGCTGGCCAGGCTGCCTTCCAGCTGAGCGGTCAGGATCCTCACCTCGCGCTCGCTCGCCCGCCGCGGGCCGCCCTTTGCCCGCGCGAAGCGATCCCACGACTTCGCAAACGACAGGAAATCTGTGCGTCCGCCGCAGCGGTGAGCCGCCAGCATCGGACACACGCCGCCATGCTCGTCCACGTATGCGCCCACAATGATCCGCTCGTTCGAGCGCACGCCCGCGAGCATCGCTTCCCTTGTGGCCACTGGCATGCAGTCGATCGCCAAGCGCAGACGCTCGATCGGGCTGGTGCTCTGGCGGCGGCCGTTTCGCATAGGCTTTGCACCGCCGACTTGGCTGTCCAGCCAATGCTCGGTAGTGCGCGGCCAAGCGTATGGCACGTCATCTGCGCCCGCAAAGAATTCCCTCCCGCTGAAAGGAAACTTGCATGAAGCTCGGCGTGCACATCGGTTACTGGGGCATGGGCCTCACCTCTGAGGACCAGCTCACCATCGTCCAAGAGGCAGAGAAGCTCGGTTATGACTCTGTCTGGGCCGCCGAGGCCTATGGCTCGGACACCGCCACCGTGCTCGGCTGGCTCGCCGGGCAGACCTCAAAAATCCGCCTCGGCGCCGGCATCTTTCAGATGCCCGGCCGCTCCCCCGCGATGACCGCCATGACCGCGGCAACCATCGACCAGCTGTCGAACGGGCGCATGATCTGCGGCATCGGCTCCTCCGGTCCCCAGGTCGCTGAGGGCTGGCACGGGCAGCGTTTCGCCAAACAGCTGCAGCGCACGCGTGAGTACGTCGCCGTCGTGCGCATGGCCCTCTCCCGCGAGCGCGTGGAGTTCCATGGCGAGACACTCGAGTTGCCGCTGCCCGACGGCCCCGGCAAGGCGCTCAAGCTCACCATCTCCCCCGTGCAAGAGCAGATCCCCATCTACCTCGCCGCAATCGGCCCCAAGAACACCGCCCTCGCCGGCGAGATCGCCGACGGCTGGATTCCCACTCTGTTCTCCCCCGAGCACGTCTCCGAGCTGCGTCCGCTGCTACAGGAAGGCGCCGATCGCTCCGGCAAATCGCTCGATGACTTCGACATCGCCCCCACCGTCAGCCTCTGCATCACAGATGACCTCGAGGCTGGGCGCAACACCATGCGCCCGTTCATCGCCCTGTATGTCGGCGGCATGGGCTCGCGCAAGCAGAACTTCTACAACCAGCTCGTCCAGCGCTACGGCTACGAGGCCGAGGCCCAGACAATCCAGGACCTCTACCTCGAAGGTAAGCGCGAGGAGGCAATGGCCGCCATACCCGACAAGCTCATCGACACCGTCTCCCTCTGCGGCCCCCCCGACGTCATCCGCGAGCGGCTAGCCGTCTACCGCGACGCCGGCGTCGGCACTCTCGGCGTCACCCCCACCGCCTTCACCGCCCCCGAGCGCCTGCAGCAGCTGCGACTGCTCGCCGAGCTCGCCGCCTGACACGGCTGTGAGCAACGCCGCGGGACCGCCCCGACGCGTGCTGCTCGGCGCCTTCGGGGACCCCGGCCACGCGTTTCCCATGATCGCCCTCGGGCGCGCTCTCGCCGCCCGAGGACATCACGTCACGCTGCAGACCTGGCGGCGCTGGCAGGAGCACGTGGAAGCCGAGGGAATCGACTTCGCGCCCGCCCCCGAGTACAGCGTGTTTCCCAACGGGCCTGAGCCGCTCGACTTCTACGAGGCGGTCGTCCACGCCACCAAGGACACCGTCCCGCTCGTGCGTGAGCTGCAGCCGGATGTCGTCGTCGCTGACATTCTCACCCTCGCCCCCGCCCTCGCCGCCGAGATTGCCGGCGCGCGTCACGCCACGCTCATCCCCCACGTCTACCCCCACGGCCAGCGCGAGTTTCCCATCTACTCGCTCGGTGCCCGCATGCCCCGCAGTGGCGCCGGCCGCGCATTCTGGCGCCAGGCGCATCACATTGTCGAGCGCGGCCTCGAGCAAGGACGCGTGGATCTCAACAGAACGCGCGCCCGGCTTGGCCTGCCCGCGCTCGACTACGTCCATGGCGGCATCAGCCGACAGCTCGCGCTCGTCGCCACCTTCCCCCAGCTCGAGTACCCGCGCACCTGGCCTGAGCACGTGCACGTCGTCGGGCCGCTCATGTGGGAGCCGCCTGCTGATGACGTTGAGCTGCCCAAGGGCACCTCTTCAGCGCGTGAGACTGGCGGCCGCGAGGACCCGCTTGTGCTGATCGCCCCTTCCACCGCCCAGGACGCCAAGCACACCATGCTTCGCGCCGCCCTGCGCGG
This sequence comes from Solirubrobacteraceae bacterium, assembly GCA_050015915.1. Taxonomy (GTDB): domain Bacteria; phylum Actinomycetota; class Thermoleophilia; order Solirubrobacterales; family Solirubrobacteraceae; genus Palsa-744. Next base: position 9,243 of record JBEKAM010000109.1, on the reverse strand, counting down.
GCTCGCCGACGCTCCCGTTCGAGTGCTCGCCACCTACAACCGCCGCCTGCCGCCGCGTGCGCTTCCCGTGCCCGACAACGCCCGCGTGGTCGACTGGGTCTCCTACTCGCGCACGATGCCCCACTGCGACGTCGTCGTATGCCACGCCGGTCACGGCACGCTTGTGCGCGCACTCTCCTCAGGCTGCGCTGTCGTCGCCTGCCCCGCGGTCGGCGACATGAACGAGAACGCCGCCCGGCTCGATTGGGCCGGCGCCGGCGTGCGCGTGCCACGACGCTACATCACCCCACGCGTGCTGCGGCTGGCGGTCGAGCGAGCGCTCGGGGAGCTTGGGATTCGGGCGCAGGCTCAGGAGCTCGCGCGGTGGGATGCCGCGCACGATGCCGGCGAGACTGCCGCTCGTCTAGTTGAGGGATTGGCTGGCGTAGAGCCTCCCGCGGGCTAGAGCATCAAGCCAGCGCCGTCAGCCCGATGCGAACGTGCACCGGCAGCTCAGACGGAGTGTCGCCTGCGCGGATGATTGCCCCCAAGCGAGCCAGCGTGTCCGCCCTGCGCTCCTGCGGCAGTGCCGCCACCCAGCTCATCGAGCCGATGTAGTCGATCACCCGCTGCGCATCGGTCTGCTGCGAAAAGGTCAGCTGAATCTCCCGCGGCTCCGTCCATCCGCCGGACGCCTTCACAGCCTCCTGCCATGAAGGGCCGTCGAACAGAGGGTGCTCCGGACGCAGCTCCGCGATCACCGTCCCCACCTCGTGCGCCCAGGATGTACCACCCCAATCGACCGCGCACATCAGCAGCGCCAGTCCGCCACCTGGGCGCAGGACGCGACCGATCTCCGCCAGTGCACCCGCCGGCTCAAACCAATGGAACGCTTCCGCGACCGTCACCGCTGCGACCGACTCATCCTCGAGCGGGATCGCCTCCGCCGTGCCCTCACGCACACGCTCAGCTCCGACCGCATCGCTGAGCAAGCGGCGCAGGGACGGCTGGGGCTCGACTGCAACGACGTCCAGACCGAAGTCGACCAGGGCTCTCGTCAGCTTGCCCGTGCCCGCCGCTAGATCGAGGACGCGAGCGCCAGCTCCAACGTGGAGCTCAGCCATCAGGCGGTCGATCACGGCCGGTGGGTAGGCGGGTCGGCCGCTCTCGTAGGCGTCAGCGACCGCGTCGAATTTCAGCGCCAGGGGGTGTAGAGGCACAGCTCAAGACTATCCATCGCCGCGTCCGATTCCACATACCTGGCCAGCGGATTCACAGATCGGGACAACATCAGTACTCTCCGGTGACGGTTCCCCACCCCGTCTAGGGCAGCAGGTAGAGAGATGTGAGCGCTCCTCTGCTCGGTGTCGTCTCACAGGGGTGAAACACTCGCGTCGTCGTGTAATGCCTGTCCGTGTGGGTAGCGCCGATGACCTGCATCGTGACGGCGCCACCGTGTAGCCCCACGAGGCTTATGCGCACGGACCTCGCGGCTGCGCCCAGCCGCGCGTATAGATGTCCATCCATCGTCACCACGATGTGGTCCAGGCGGACGTGGCGAGGCACCTTCCAGTGCACGATCTCATTACGCTCACTCGAGCACACCTGCGCAGATACACCGGCGGGCTGCGGAGACGCAGTGGTGGCGGTCGTCGTGTTCGACGATCCGGTGGTGGTCGTAGTGGTCGTAGTGGTCGTGGTGATCGTGGCCGTGACACTCGCTTCATTGTTGGCTGGCGCCGGATCGGGCGATTCGCTCGACGCTTTCGCGCTCGCCAAGGCGGACCCCGAGCCAAGCGCGCGCACGGTCAACGTCACTGTCGCGCTGGCGCCGTCGGCCAGCGTCCCCAGCGCGCACGAGACCGGCCCCGCGCCCGAGCAGTTGCCCTGGGATGGATTCGCCGACAGCAGTTCGACGTCTGCCGGCAACGTGCTCGTGAGAGTCACGCCACCGGTGCCGTAGGGGCCGTTGTTGACGACAGCGAGCGTGTAGGTGAGTTCACCGCCAACCGTCGCGAACGCTGGTTGCACGGTGGCGCTCGCCACTAGGTCACTCGACGGTTCAGGGGTGGTGTAGCGGATGAATTCGGCGCCTGCCTGGCCCTGGATCGCGTAGATGCCGCGCCGGCCGGCTTCGGACACGTACACCAGGCCACCGTCGTTGACCGCGAACGGGAGCGTGTACTCCGTCCATTCGTTGCTGGGGACGTTGTACCTGAACAGTGTGTGCCCTCCATAGCCGCCGTACGCGAAGTAGCTCTGCGCAACAGGGTCGAAGGCGCTGCCGGCGACCGGCCCTTCTTCGCTTTCTTCTGCGGCTGGCATTTCCGGGAGTTCGCTCCAACTGTTGGAGGTGATGTCGTACACGGCGAAGCCGCGACAGCCGTCGCCCTGGTCGCCGTAGATCAAGCCGTCGTCCACCTGCAGCCCACCCCACGGTTCGAAGCCCGAACCGGCGCAACCTCCGATGAACGCGGGCGGTTCGGCGAGCGTGGTCGTGACTTCAGTCATCGGGTTGAACTTCACGAACGTGAGAGCGGACGCGAGATACAGTTCGCCACCGACATTCGTGATGTCAGCCGTGCCGAGGCTGTTGCCGAGCGGGCTCGCGAAGGTGCTCCAGGTACCGGCGGCGATATCGTAGACCTCCATCGGCACGCCACTGCTGGTGGACACCATGTAGATCTTTCCATCGAGATACGTGGCGCCACCGTTGTTACCGATGTCGATCGCCGCTTCCGGCAATTCCGACCAGGCATTCGTGTTCGGGTTGTAGCGAAACGCTCGCTTGCCTTCGAACTGAAGGCCATAGATCATGTTGGTCGTCGGATCGACCGCCAACGCGGTCAGCGGCACGGGGCTCGGCGTGAGCGTTTCCAGAACTCCGAGTTCCGCCGCGCCGGCATTGCCGGCGAACGCGCCCATCAGCGCCGCGCCGAGCAGCACCGGCGTGGCCAACAACGATCCAAGCCGGCGAGATAGAAGGCCTCCAATGAGCGTCATCCAAGCATCTCCTCGCAGTCGTTTGCCGGGCTCCGTCTCACGGGCACTCGACTCCACAACGCAGACCGCGCGGCCTGCGTGAACCGGCCTTTGCTCGGCCGCGTTTGCCTCAGCGCCATACCACCATGTCGACCCATACATGCGTGAGGAAATCCGTGAGAAACACCGATCCGAGCTCCACAACGGCCTGGAGCCGTTGTGGCAAGAGGCACTCCGGGGGTGGGACTCGCACGCTACGACAACCTTGCGCCAGGACTACAACCTGGCTGGCTGAGCGTCGAATTGACGACATCAGCAGCGGTGATCGCTAGCCTGTAGACATGGCAAAGCCGGAGCGCACAGGAGTCGATTCGGGCCAATCGCAGCCGAAGGCGCATGCTCCTTCGATTCGAGCCGGGCGTCTGAGGCCAGCCACACGACGGCTCTCAGACGTGATGGAGCAGCGTGGTCCGCTGACCGGACCGGTCACAGATGCCGGTACCCGTGCGCTGCTCGCAGTACGCGGCGAGATCGCCGACAATGAGCATGGCGAGCACTGAGCCGCCAACGCAGCGAGCGGGCATCCTCTACGTCGATACCTCCGCACTGCTGAAGCTCTTGGTGCGCGAGGCCGAGTCAACCGCGATCGAGGCGGAACTCCTGCAATGGCCCAACCTCGCCACGAGTGTCGTCACCGAAGTCGAGCTTCCACGGGCTGTTGCACGGGCGCGCGAGGAGCGCCCCGAGGCAGTCATCGACGGAAGCCTGATCCTGCAAGGCGTCATCGCCTCGGCCGCCATAATCGAGCTGAGCGACGACATCGTTGCCGCCGCGCGGAGCGTGGAGCCGATCTACGTCGGCGCCCTCGACGCGATCCACATCGCAAGCGCGCTCAACCTGGGATCCGAGCTTGCAGGTGTGGCGACTTATGACCACCGTATGGCCGATGCCCTCAGTCGTGCTCACGTTGGGGTGATCGCGCCGGCATAGAGCCGTAGCGCGTCGTCTGTGCGAATTGTCACTACCACGTCTCGCCGGCCCGCTCGACAGGACAACGCCGGCCAGGACTACCGAGGCGCCCTCAGTTGATAGGTGTCCCGTTCGAAATCCCACCTCACACGGCCGGCTTCTACCGCCGGTTGAAGTAGCTTTTCGACTTGCACCGGGGACAGTTTGACGCTGTTCACCATCTGCTCAAGCGAAACACGGTTAACCCCAGTCGTCGATAGCTGAGCTAGCGCTTGCTCCAAGTCAGCAGTCGTCGGCAACATTTCCTGAAGCATACGGTCACCGACGCCACGACCTATCGTGCTCCCCACAGAACTCCGGGGGTCCGACCCGCACACTTCCACAACGCTGCGCCAGGACTACCGGCTCGGAGGCTGAAGCCCCGAGAAACAATCTCTGCGAATGGCCAAAGGGGACCGTGGCCGTCGGTCGGAAGGAGGATGGCCAACTCGCTTACATCATTCCGCTCATGTCCGGCATGCGACCGACACCGCCAGCGGCTCCCTTCTCTGGCACCTCCGTGACAATCGCCTCAGTGGTGAGGATGTTCTTGGCGATCGACGCTGCGTTCTGTAGCGCGGAGCGCGTCACCATCGCCGGGTCGATAATGCCGGCCGCGACGAGATCGACGATCTCGTTAGTGGAGGCGTTCAGGCCGTGGCCTTTCTTGGCTTTGCGTACGTCGTTGACGACGACGGAGCCCTCGAGGCCTGCGTTCTCGGCGAGCTGACGCAGCGGCTCCTCTAGCGCCCGCAGCACGATCTGCGCACCTGTGCGCTCGTCGTCCGATCCATCGGCCGATGAACCGTTGTCGCTGATGCTGATGGCCGATGAGGCCTGCAGCAGTGCGACGCCGCCGCCGGGCACGATGCCCTCCTCGAGTGCCGCCCGCGTTGCCTGCAGGGCGTCCTCGACGCGGTGCTTCTTCTCCTTCATCTCCGTCTCGGTTGCCGCGCCGACCTTCACCACGGCGACGCCGCCGGAGAGCTTTGCAAGGCGCTCCTGCAGCTTCTCGCGGTCGAAGTCGGAGTCGGTGTTCTCGATTTCGGCTTTGATCTGGTTGATGCGGCCTTTGATCGCCTCCGCATCGCCAGCGCCGTCGACGATCGTGGTGTTGTCCTTCGCCACGACCACCCGACGCGCGCATCCGAGCTGAGAGACCTCAGTGTTCTCGAGCTTCAGGCCGAGTTCCTCCGTGATCACCTCGGCGTCGGTGAGGATCGCGATGTCCTCCAGCATCCGCTTGCGGCGGTCGCCGAAGCCAGGCGCCTTGACGGCCACGCTGGTAAACGTGCCCCGCAGCTTGTTGACCACCAGCGTCGCCAACGACTCGCCCTGAACATCCTCAGCGATGATCAAAAGGGGCTTACCAGACTGGATCACAGCCTCGAGCACCGGCAGCAGATCCTTGATCGCGCTGACCGCCTCGTTGACGATCAGGATGTAGGGGCCCTCCAGCACCGCCTCCATGCGGTCCTGGTCGGTGACCATGTAGGGCGAGATGTAGCCCTTGTCGAACTGCATGCCCTCCGTGAAATCGAGGTCCATGCCGAACGTCTGGCCCTCCTCGACGTTGACCACGCCGTCCTTGCCGACCTTCTCGATCGCATCGGCGATCACATCGCCGATCTCCTCGTCGCCGGCCGAGATCGTCGCCACGCGGGCGATCTGGTCCTTGCCGGAGACCTCCTTGGACTGCGATGCGATGTTCTTGACGACCTCGTCGACCGCCTTCTCGATGCCGCGCTTCAGCGCCAGCGGGTTCGCTCCCGCTGCCACGTTCTTCAGGCCCTGGCGAACGATCGCCTGGGCAAGCACGGTCGCCGTCGTGGTGCCGTCTCCGGCCACGTCGTTCGTCGCCGTGGCGACCTCACGCACGAGCTGAGCTCCCTGGTTCTCGAAGACATCCTCGACCTCGATCTCGCGAGCGATGGTGACGCCGTCGTTGGTAATAGTGGGTGCTCCGAACTTCTTGTCGAGCACGACATAGCGGCCCTTCGGGCCGAGCGTGACCTTGACCGCGTTGGCGACCGCATCCACGCCCGCCTCGAGAGCCGAGCGAGCCCCTGCACCGTAACGGAGATTCAACGGGGGATTTTCGACCGACTTCCAAGCAAAGCCGCCGGTCGATACGTAGGCACGCTCTCGGCGGACAGCCATCGTCTCCGCCGTCTCGTCGACGACGGCGAAGTCGGATGCGGCCCTCACGAATGCATGAACCAGATCGCGGCTCACGGCTCGCAAGACCGTAGAATTTGCGCCCGCCGGCGGCTCCTCGCTCGCCGCGAGCTTCGCCACCAGCCCACTGGCGAACCGCTCCATCTCGGGATGACCAAGCCCAGATGCACTCATGCGGCGGACTCCGCGGACCGCGCTGCGAGTACGGCTCCGGCAGTAGCTGTTGCAAGCGCTTTTAGTTTCTTCTTGTCCTCCCAGATCTCTGGGCCGCCTTTGTGGGCGACATGCTCAAGGAAATCACTGCCATGAACAATGACGCCCGCGACTAGTTCACGAGTCATGCAGGATGGGATGCCGTCGTGTTTGTACTCTTCCTCCAGCGCGCTCTCGACCCGTTCGGCATGGCGAAAGTATCGGCCTCGTGGGGGATCATGCTCAACGAGTCCGATCAGCTCAAAGCTATCGACGAGAGCTCGAAGCTCGATCTCCGGCAGCGCCTGGAGAATCGCGACGTTGCTATCCAGGGACAACGACGCTCCCACTCTTTGGCTTACGCAAGAGGGCGTAGAGTACTCCCCAGGCGAAGAGCGGTAGGGCAACTATCCCCAGCGCAAGGATTGCAACAGGAAACCAGATGCCGAAGGCCGAAGGCCAATGGTCGACGTAGATATGCCACCACGCCACCGCCGCACCTGCCGCCAGGAAGCTCGTGATTGCGGCTGCCGAGATCGCTATCGCCCGTTCGGTTGAGACGCGGTTCACCTTCGCCATGCGACTCTCGCCGAATGTAAGCGACAATCCAAACACGGCGAACACCAGCGTCTCCGCCGTCAGCAGCGATACGAGCTGTTCGCCCGAGGTCAGTTGCGTGACTGCCAGTGTTGCCCTCACGAGGCCCGAAACCGTAGCGCACGAGTCATCGCCCGGCGAGAATCAATCGTGCCTGGGTCGCATGCCGCGTGCGCGGGCAAGGAAGCGCAGACTAGGAAAACCGAGCATCGTCGATCCGAGCACAGGCCATTGACAAGGAGACCGTGAATGCGCCCTGTACGCTCGCCTACCGTCACCTAGCCCAAGCGATATTGGTCCCAGACAGCCACCCGACCATGCTCGGAGAGCGTCAGAGTTACTATGTTCTCAAGCGCGCAGCTAGGGTCGCTACGGGGCGTCACTCGGACCGTGACGCGCATCGCCGCCGACCCGCGGGCAGTGGCGCCATCGACGCCGTCAGGGTAGACGCAGATCTCCTCGCCAGGGGAAAAGAAGCGCCAAACCACGTCGGCGCCCACCGCGGAGGGAACACCGTTGTGATCGTCCTCGCAGAGGTCGAGCAGCCAAGAGTGGCCGGTGAGGATCTCCTTCGTCTGCTCGGCCGAGTTACGCCAGCGCACATACCATGGCGGCCGCGCAGCTCGGCAGCCGTGGACGCCGACGACGGTCGCCTCGAAGTGGTCGGAAGGTCCGACGTTCTCGACGCGAAGCGCAATCGGACCCGAGCCGATTTCGCTACCTCCCGGCTCTTCAGCGAGAGCAAACCGCGGCGTCGCGCGATCGGTCGGGAAGCCGGAGGACTGGAAGCCCGTATCCGCCGCCGTGACCAGGAGGGCGTCTGTGAAGCCTCCGGTTTCCTTCCACGCGCCGTTCATGTCGATCGGACACCCCGCCGTGCGCAGCCGGCCGATCACGCTGCGGCGAGCCTCGAGACCGTCGTTCATGCGCACGACATGACGGCCAGCCACGTCTGAGAACGGTCTCAGCTCGCCCAGCTCCACGAGGATTGTGCTCTTGGGGTGGATCGCAAGCGCCATGCCAGCCTCGAACAGGACATTCGGACGAGCTTGTGTGGTGAGCTCAAGTTCATGCGGCGGGTCGCGGCGGTCGGCAAATGCCGGCCGGACGCGCGCCTCGTCGTCCGGTGTCAACAGGACCACGACCGCCTGGGCCATCGGGAAGCCCGCGGCGAGTACATCGCCGATGTACGGCGAAGCCTCCCCCGTCGCGGCAAGGAGCTTGTCCCAGTCGAGCGGCTCTAGGCCGAGCGAGCGCAGGAATTCGAACATGGCATCACGTGCCGCGAGGTTTCGGCCATAGACGACGAACACCGTATGAGGCGACGCGACCCCTTCTGAGGACGTCGGCGCGGGCTGATGATCAGAGGACTGCGTCGGGAAATAAAGCGGAGGCTGGACGGGCACTGCCGTAAGAGCCGGGGCGACGCTCCCCCAAGACTCGCGCTCGCGTTCCAAAGGCTCACGGCGAGCCAGTACATCCTTGACCGACGCGACGCCACGATAGGTGCGCGCCCGCTCTGGTACAAGCGTTATCTGCCACGCTCCATCCGGACTGGCGCCCAGGCCCATCCAAATCTCCCAGACGCTGTTCGAGATGATCTCCCGCGCGAGAGCCAGCGCCGGATCATTCGGCTCGCAGCCGATCACAGCAGCCACGTCAGCGCTCGTGACCGTCAGATCCTGCGGGCCATCAGGTTCAGGAACGAACCCACCCGCATTCTCCGCGAGCGAGGCCAGCGTCCGGAGTACAACGTCCAGGTCGTGCGCAGCGCCAAGGCATGCCAATCCGCGCAACGTCAGTGAGACCTCGCCCTCGGGCCTCGCGCTAACCCTCCCGCGCGAGCTAGCGTCCGGCAGCATCAGACCCGGCGGCATGCTCGTGAACAACTTGTCGAAGTCATACTTGTGCTCGACGTAGAGCAGCTGGTTCAGCCAGCGATAAGTCGGCCAGCGGAGATGCTGGTGAAAGAACTCGAGTACCAGTTCCAGGACGCGGCGTTGCTCCTCGGCGAGCTGCGGTTGTGATTCGAGGTCGTTCACGGCACCGGGCTTTGGCTGCAGCGGCATGCGCGGAGCCTATGGTCTTGGCTGGATCGCATTCAGCACGGCATAACTTCCGACGTGCCTACGAGGCCCGGCGCGTGTCCTCGAGTCGGACGTTCAGCTCCTCGATGCGTCGCGCGGTCACGCCGGCTAGTGCCGCGCTTCCGGGGAACCCGGGCGGCGCCTGCACCCAGCACATGACATGCGAGTTCGCGATCTCCGGAAGGGGGCTGCCGGACAGCGGCGGCTGCGTGTCCGGGTC
>JBEKAM010000108.1:0-12521 GCA_050015915.1 Solirubrobacteraceae bacterium | reverse complement strand
CCCCCGAGGGCGTAAGCTCGACCAGGTGTAAAGCCGTGTGGGCGGCCCCATCGAGGATGGTGGGGTCGCCCGCTCGCTGTAAACGCAAGGAAGGATTGGGTTGAGGACGGAGATCGCGGGGTGGAGGAGATGGGCGGCCGGCATCGCCGGTGCCGCCTGCGCCGCCGCGGTCGTGGTCGTGGTGCTGTTGGCTACTGCTGCGGGTGGCTCCAACGGGGGCTACACCGTTCGGGCGATCTTCGATGACGCCGGTTTCCTGATCTCCGGTGAGAACGTCAAGATCGACGGTGTGAAGGTGGGCACCGTCAGCTCGGTCACGCCCACGCCCCAGGCCAAGGCCGCGGTTGTGTTCAACATCTCCAACCCCGGCTTTCAGAATTTCCGCAGCGATGCCAGCTGCACAATCCGCCCGCAGGCGCTGATCGGCGAGAAGTACGTCGACTGCCTGCCCACGCAGCCGCGCGTCGAAGGCGCGCCGCTGCCGCCGCCTCTGAAAAAGGTCCCCAAAGGCCAGGAAGGGGAAGGGGACTACCTGCTGCCGGTGCAGAATACCTCGAGCCCTGTGGATGTTGACTTGCTCGGCGACATCCAGCGCCTGCCCGAACGTCAGCGGTTCACGCTGATCCTCAACGAACTGGGTGCCGGTCTGGCTGGACGTGGCAGCGATCTCAGCGAAGTGATCAAGCGTGCCAACCCTGCCCTGCGAGAACTCGACAGGGTGCTCGCGATCCTGGCGGGAGAGAACCACGTGCTCGCAAAACTGGCCGTCGACTCCGACAAGGCGCTGGCGCCGTTTGCGAAAGTCCGCGAACGCGTCGCGGACTTCATCGTGCAGGCGAACAAGGTCTCGCAGGCAGGCGCCGCCACCCGCGGCGCTCTCGCCCAGAACCTCAAAGACTTTCCGCCCTTCCTCAAGCAACTCGGGCCGGCGATGGAACGCATCCAGAAGTTCGCCGAACAAACCACGCCCACCTTCACCAACCTCGAGGCGGCCGCACCCGCGATCGACAAGATCTTCACGAACCTGCCGGGGTTCTCCAAGAGCTCGGAAAAGTTCTTCGAGAGCACAGGAGCGACCGCCAAGCTGACCGGCCCCGCGCTGAACGCCACGAAGCCGCTGCTCAAACACCTGCAGACACTCGGCACCGCCGCCGAGCCGTTCTCGGGAAGCCTCGCCGAACTACTCGAGAGCCTGCGCGACAGCGGCGGCCTCGAGCGCTTGATGGACTTCATCTTCACCGGTACTGGCGCTGCCAATGGCTACGACGCGCTCGGGCATTTCCTCAGGGCTGAAGCCGTCGGCAATGGCTGTATCACGTACACCACCGCGCCTTCATCCGACACCGGCTGTCGCCGCAAGTTCTTCAGCAACAGTGCCACCGCCTCAGCGGCGAGCACGGGAGCCAAAGTCGAACCGACCATGGGCCTCGTGATGGCACGCACGCTGGCCGTCATGAAAGGCGCCACACCGGCGCAAGCGCTGGCGAAATACCCTGGCTCCGCTCCGACCGCCAGCGAATTTTCCGCCCTCGGGCAGACGGGCAGCACGAGTGCTGCGCCAGTCGGAGGATCGACTTCAGGCACGACGTACTACACGCCCTCGAGCTCCTCCAGTGAAGCTGGCGGCATGCTCCTCAACTACCTACTCGGTAACGAATGACGCGATGACCAGACGATCGCTACTTCTCGCCATCCTGCTCCCCGTGCTGGGGGCGCTGACGCTGGGCGCTCCGGGGAACAGCTTCGCCGCTGAACCGGCAAGTTCTGAACCCACCACCCCGGTGGCCGAAGGGACCGTGACCACGGCGCAGCCAGAAGCTCCGATCGCGCCGTCTGGCACCAGCGGCGAAGCAGCGCCCACCAGCACGGCCCCGGTCGTCGAACCTCAGGCCCCGCAAGTCCAGGCGGAGCATGCGCAGGGGGCGACCCCCAGCGGCTCCGCTGCGCATCGAGCACACGCCAAATCCAATGGGTCCGCCGGCGGTGAAGCGACCGCGAGCGAAGGCTCCGGTGCGGGCGCGTTGCGCGCAAAGCACAAGGCGCCATCGCCGGCGACGCTAACACCGTCACTGCCCCTTGACCTGCGCTCACCGATCTCCGGTGTGCCCGACTTCTTCATCGAAAGCTTCCAGATCCCGCCGTTCCTGCTGCCGATCTTCCAGGCCGCCGGCACTGCCTATGGAATCCCGTGGCAAGTGCTCGCGGCGATCAACGAGGTCGAGACCGACTACGGGCGCGACCTCAGCGTCTCCAGCGCCGGCGCCGAGGGCTGGATGCAGTTCCTGCCGTCCGAGTGGGCCCAGTACGGCGTCGACGCCAACGGCGACGGCTACAAGGACCCGTACAACCCGGCCGACGCGATCTTCGCCGCCGCCAGGTACCTGAGTGCGGCCGGCGGTGATACGAATATCAAGGCAGCCGTCTACTCCTACAACCACTCTCAGGAGTATGTGGAATCGGTGATGTTGCGTGCCCAGCTTTTGGGTGGTACGCCCTCAGAACTGCTCGGTGCGATTACTGGCCTGACCGAGGCTCGCTTCCCCGTATATGCAGCCTCTCACTACAGTGACGGCTTCCCGACGGTCTCCACCAGTGGCGGCGCATCGAAGACACTCGTCGGGACGACGATCTACTCGCAGGCCGGTGCTCCGGTGATCGCGGTTCAGGACGGCGAAATCGTGCAGGTTGGAGAATCACCGACGCTCGGGCATTTCGTCTCTTTGCGCGATGCCTACGGCAACACCTACACATACGCCGAGCTCGGCGACGTGGCGTCGGTCTACCCGGTGCTCGAGCCACGCGTGCACACCGCGGTCAGCTCTCGCATCGCACACGCTGGTGGCAAGGCCGAACCGGCTCCCAGCGGTCCGGCGACCGCGGGCGCGCAGCCACGCTCGCCGCTTTCGGAGGGCGCGGCGATCTCCGGTCTCGCGCTCGGGGCGGCAGCCGGTCTGGAATCGGCCTCCATCCTCCCGGCGCTACCGACGACCAAAATCGTGACAAGGACGCATTCGCGGCCCAAGCGAGCCACGAGCGTACGCGCCTTCAGCGAAGGCTCCAACGAGGTCTACCTCCACACCCTGGCGCCCGGCGTACAGGTGATCGCGGGCACCGTGCTCGGTCATGTCGGCCCTGAAACGAGTGGCGGTACGACGGCCGCGGCGCCGGCGCACATCGTCTTCCAGATCCGCCCAGCGGGGCTGGATGCGCCGCTGATCGATCCAAAGCCGATCCTCGATGGCTGGGTGGCGCTGGAAGGCACAGCGATCTTCAGAGCCAAGGGGGAGAACCCGTTCCTGGCGACATCGCCGACGGTTGGCCAGGTGCTGCTCGAGTCAAAGCAGCAGCTTCAGCCGCTGGTACTGCACGGCGGTGGCGTGAAGTTGGGGACATGTGCGCGTCAGGACGTGCAGGAGGGGCGGGTCGAGGAGCGCGTGCTGGCGATGCTCGAGTATCTGGCGGTCTCCGGCCTGAAGCCGACGGTGTCAGGACTGCCGTGCGCGCCACCGACTCCAGCAGCGCTCGCTTCCAACGCCCCAGCCAGCGCGAGTAGCGAGGCGGTCGCAATCACAGCCGTCAACGGCATCCCGATCGCCGGTCACCAGGGCCAGGGCACGATCGCCGATGAGACCGTGCGCAAGCTGCTGATGCTGCAGGGGCTCGCTAGGCCGCGGCAGATCGTGAGCCTGATGAGCTACCCGGGCTCCGCTCGCGCGATCACCAGCCCGAGCGCCGCCGACGCCATTCACGTGTCATTCGCCGCACCCAACGCACAGACGGGGCACACGGCGAGCCTGTTCGACTCAGGGCTCACGCCGAGCGAGTGGATCTCGCTGGTCGACCGGCTCGGCGAGATCCCCGACCCCACGGTTGGCGGCGGGCACTCCAGCGCGGCGATCCCCGACAGTGCCGGCGAAGCGGGCGCGAACGCGGAAGGGAGCAGCGGTGGCAACAACTAGCCCTCCAAGCTCACCTGCCTCTCCGCCGCCACCGGGCTCGCCGCCGTCGGCACCGCGCGTGCGCTCGGCCGCGTCCGGTCCGATTCGCTTCCTCGTCGCGGGAGCACTCGGACTCGTCGTGTTGATCGTCGCCTACCTGCTGTTCGCCGGCTCCGGAGGGGCGACCTACAAGCTCGAATTCGCCGAAGCCGACCAGCTCGTCCGGGGCGACCAGGTTCAGGTCGGCGGTACGCCGGTGGGCAGTGTCACCAACATTGAACTGACCAAGAGCTTCAAAGCTCTGATCACGATCCAGATCGACTCCTCGCTCGTGCCGCTGCACGAAGGCACGGTCGCCCAGGTGCGGGTGCCGTCGCTGACGACCGTGGCCAACCGTTACATCGCCCTCAGCCCGGGGCCCAACAGCAGCCCGGCGCTCTCATCCGGCGCGAAGCTGCCGGCAAGCGCGACCCGCGAAGTCACCGACCTCGACGCCCTCTTCAACACCCTAAACCCGAAGACGCGCAAAGGCCTCCAGGGCTTCATCCAGGGAACGGCCGAACAGTTCGACGGCCAGAGCAAGAACTTCGGCGAATCGGTCGAACTGTTCCCCGCCTTCCTGACGTCCACCAGCCACTTCTTCTCTGAGCTCTCGAGCGAACAATCGGTGTTCACGAGCTTCCTCGTGGAAACGGCCAAGGCGGTGGACACGATCGCGGCGCGCAAGGAACAGCTGGCTGATCTGATCGAAAATCAGAATACGGCGTTTGGTGCGATCGGCTCCGTGCAGAAACAGCTTGCCAGTGGCCTCAAACAGCTGCCGGTGACGCTCCATCAGGGCAACCGCACATTCGCCGAACTCCCTTCCTCACTCGCCGCGCTCACGAAGTTCGTGGAAGCGTCGAGGCCGACGACCAAGTCGTTGACAAAGCTGCTTGAACGACTACGTGGGCTGGTCACAACGGGCACGCCGGCGGTGCACGACTTCAGCCTCGCGTTCAGTCGCCCGGGTGCGAACAACGACCTCACCGACCTCGTCCGCGCGCTTCCGGCGCTGGCCAGCCAGCTGAAGAGCACCTCTCCGGCAAGCGTCACCGCGCTCCAGGAATCGGTGCCGATCACCGCCTTCTTTGGCCCATACGCTCCCGATCTGGCGGGCACCCTGCGCACGTTCGGGCAGACCACCGCCTACTACGACGCCGACGGCCACTATTTCCGTGCGTCACCGCTCCTGCCCGACTTCAAGCTCGGTGAAAACAACACCCTCACTCCCGCCTCCACTCCCCAGGCGGCCTTGGAAGGCCTGAAGTCCGGCCAGCTGCGGCGCTGTCCGGGCGCCGCGACCGATCCTGCCAGCGACGGCTCTTCCCCGTTCGTCGACGGCGAACTCCTCAGCTGTGACCCGTCGGAGGTCCCATGAGCCGCCGGCGCAGCTCCATAGCGGCGAGCCCGCTGCTGGTCGGCGCGATCACGACGCTGATCGTGGTGGTCGCCGTGTTCCTGTCATACAACGCCAACAACGGCCTGCCGTTCGTGCCGACGTACAACATCAAAGTCGTGCTGCCGAACGCCACCGGCTTGCAGCCATCGAACCAGGTGCGTATCGCGGGGACACGGGTGGGGCTGGTGGGCTCGCTGTCGCCGCACGAGAACCCCCGCACCGGGCGCATAACCGTGATCGCGAACCTCAAGCTCGAAAAGAACATCGAGCCGCTGCCGGCCGACACGAAGGCGGTCGTCCAGTCGGTCTCGGCAATCGGCTTGAAGTACCTCGAACTGGAAAAGGGCAGCTCGCATCAGACGCTGAAGGCGGGCAGCACGATTCCGATCAGCCAGACGCGCGAACCGGTCGACATCGAGGAACTCTTCAATATGTTCGATGCGAAAACGCGACAGGCGATCAAGGTGAACACGAACAACTTCGGCGATGGGCTCGCCGGTCGCGGGCTCGGCCTCAACAAAGCTATCGCGGAACTGCGTCCGCTCGTAACAAACGCGGTGCCTGTGCTGCACAACCTCGCCTCCCCCGCGACGGGCCTGCACGAGCTGTTCGTTGCGCTCGACCGCGTGGCCTCGCAGTCGGCACCGGTGGCACAGACACAGGCCGAACTCTTCAGCAACCTCGATACCTTCTTTGCCGCCTGGGCCAGTGTTGCGCCATCCGTGGAAGCAGCCGACAGGGAAGGCCCAGCATCACTACGGCAGGGGACGTACTCGCTGCCACACGAGGCGCCGTTCTACGAAGACGCCGCGGAATTCATGCACCTGCTGCGTCCCAGCGCGAGCTCGCTGCGTACCGTGGCACCGCAGCTCGGACATGCCATCGCTGTGGGGGCCGTCAATTTCGCCGCGGCCACCAAATTGAACACGCGCTTGGCCGAATCCTCCGGGGCGCTTCAGGAATTCGCCGAGAACCCCGTGGTCCCGCTCTCGCTCCAAGACTTCCAGGAAACCCTCGAAATCGGCAATCCGCTGGTGGCTGGGATCGCGCCCGAGCAGGCCAACTGCAACTACCTGACGCTGGCCCTGCGAAACGTGGCGAGCATCGAGTCCGAGAACATCGGCGTGGGCACGCTCGCCCGGGCCAGCGTGGTGCTTGCTCCCACCGGCGCCAACAACGAGGGCTATCCGTCCTCGGCGCCTGCAAACGGGCCCTCCGAAGAACCCATCGTCGGCACAAATCCACTGCAACACCACGACGCCAAGAACAATCATCTGCACACCAATCCCTATCCGAACGTGACCGGTCCGGGCCAGCGAGACGTATGCGAAACGGGTAACGAGACCTACGTGCCCGAACACCTGGAGATCGGCAACCTCCCGACGAGCGACGTTACGGACAATCGCGAACTCACCGGCCGCGAAGATGACCTGTTCGGCAACAAGTACTCGCCCACCACGCTCAAGGCACTCGGAATCGCGACGGCGAAGCCGAAAGCGAAGACGAAGAGCAAAGCCAAGAGCAAGGCGAAGGGGAAGGGCAAATGAACCTCCGCTTTTGGGGTCGCCAGAGTCGCGTGCCCGTCTCCGAGCTGCAGCAGCGCGCGAATCCGGTGCGGGCGGGCATCGTGCTGATCGTGATCATCCTGATCGCGGTGTACTTCAGCTTCACCAAGAGCATCCCGTTCAAACACGGCTTCCGGCTGAAGGCCGAGTTCGCGACGGCCGTCGACATCCAGCCGAAGTCGCCCGTGCGCATCGCCGGCGTCAACGTCGGCCAGGTGACATCGATTCAGCGCGACGGCAAGACGGGCCTCGTGAACATGGAAATCGAATCCAAGGGCCTGCCGATCCACGCCGACGCCACGCTCAAGATCCGGCCGCGGCTGTTTCTGGAAGGCAACTGGTTCGTCGAAATGCAGCCCGGCAGCCCGTCCGCGAAGACCGTCTCCTCCGGCTACACGATCCCAGTCACCCAGACTGCGGATCCGGTCCAGCTGGACCAGCTGCTGGACGCGCTGAACACGGACACGCGCGCCAACCTGCAGAGCTTCCTGATCAACGCCGGCGAAGCGTTGACGCGCAAGCCCGAAGCGCCCGAAAACGCCGAACAGGACCCGGAAGTGCATGGGTTGAACGCGGCGCAGGCGCTCAACAAGACCTACACGCACAGCTCCCCGGCGCTGCGCGGAGGCGCTGTCATCAACCAGGCGATCACCGGCACGGAACCTCACGATCTGTCCAAACTGATCGCGAGCATCGGCAAGATCACGGCAGCATTGAACGTCCACGAGCAGGATCTGAGCGAACTGATCCCCAACTTCAACACGTTCGTCGCGGCACTCGCGCAACAGTCCACGAGCCTCACAACTCTGGTCGCCGAGCTGCCCACCTCACTGGCCAGCCTCGACCGGGGCCTCGCCGGTCTCGACGCCACGTTCCCGCCAACGCGTGCGTTTGCCCACGACATCCTCCCGGGTCTCAAAAACACCAACTCGACGGTTACCGCCGCGCTGCCGTGGATCGAACAGGTGCAGGCATCACTGCAGCCGAGCGAGCTGGGAGGCGTGGGCAAAGGACTCGAGACCTCGATCCCGTCTCTTGCGAAGCTGACCAGCGAACAAACTCCGCTCTACAAGGAAACGGGCGAATTCAACAAATGCCTGACCAAGGTGATCTACCCGGCGGGTAACACCAAGCTCCAGGACGGGTCGAGCACTTCCGGCGTCGAAGTGTACAAGGAGCTGTGGTACAGCTTCGTGGGGCTGGACAGCATCGGGCAGGACTTCGACGGCAATGGTCCGCTGGCCAAATTCTTGATCGGCAACAGCGGGCAGACGCTGCTCTCGCAGCCGACGTCAGTGCTGGGCACTGATCTCAAAGGAGAAAAACTGCTGGCGCACTCGCCGCTCACGCCGCTTGGCACACGGCCGGCCTACCCCGCGGAAGAGCCGCCTTACGAGCCGCACGTTGCCTGCGACACCCAGACGTTGCCAAACTTCAACGGGCCGCTGTCAGAAGGCCCAGCCGACGGGAGCGGTGGATGACACCGGCCGAGGGTCACGAAGGCGGGCTGAGCGTCCGCGATCAGATCGAGCGCTACCGCTCGGCGTTCGTTGCCGTGGTCACGATGGTTGTGATCGCGGCTGCCGTCGGCGGCTACATCCTCGCGCACGAGAACCTCAAGCTTCCAGGCTGGGTGCCGGTCCTCGGTCGCAGCTACTACTCGCTGAAGGCCGAATTCCAGACGGCTCAGGCCGTCACTCCCGGTCAGGGTCAAGCGGTGACGATCGCCGGCGCGAAGGTCGGGGAAATCGCGACCGTCGATCTGCACAACGGGGTGGCGATCGTGTCGATGAACGTGACCCCCAAGTACGCCAAGTACATCTACCGCAACGCGACATTGCTGCTGCGGCCGAAGACCCAGCTGCAGGACATCACCGTGGAGGTCAGTCCCGGCACGCCATCGGCGGGCAAACTGCGCAGCGGCGAAGTCCTGCCTCTGTCGCAGACGGCCGCGAACGTGGACTTCGACGAATTCCTCGCCGGGTTCGATGCCGAAACGCGCTCCTACGTGCAGGAGCTGCTGGCCGGCCTTGGCATCGGCCTGAAGGAAAACGGCAAGGCGCTCTCCGCGGCGCTGAAGCGCTTCGACCCCACAGCGCGGCTGGGTGAGGAAATACAGCGGGAACTGAGCCTGCGCCACGCGAACATCGCGCGCTCGATCCACAACTTCCGACTGCTGACCGAAGCTGTTGGCGGTAAGGACCAGCAGCTCTCCGAGCTGGTGGACGCCTCCAACGCCGTATTCGGGACGTTTGCCAAGGAGGACGCGGCCTTCCAGGAAACCCTGAAGCTGCTGCCCGGGGCGATCAAGAAGACCGGAACGGCCACAGGCAAGCTCGCGGCGGCCACGAAAGTGCTCGGGCCGACGCTGAGCGAGCTCGAGCCATTTGCCCGTGCGCTTGGGCCCGCCAATGAAGCCACCCGTCGCCTGGCACTGAAGACGACGCCGATCATCAAGAACGAGATCCGCCCGTTCGCGCGCGAAATCCTGCCGGTCGTCAACGAACTGGGGCCAGCCACACAGAAGCTCGGCGAAGCATTCCCCAAGCTTTCGGTGAGCTTCTCGGTACTGAACGAATTCTTCAACGAGCTCGCCTACAACCCGGGAGCGAGCAAGGGCGGGTTCCTGTTCTTTGCCGACTGGGGTGCCCACGACCTCAACAGCGTGGTGAGCACTTCCGACGCCGAAGGGGCGGTCGGGCGCACGCTCGTCTACTTCAACTGCAAAATCCTGAAAATCCTGGACAGCGTGGCGGAAATCAACCCGACGGTGAACCTCCTCGTCAACCTGCTGAAGCCTCCCAGCAAGCAGGAATGCATCAACGAGAAAATCCTCAGCAGCACCGGGGCCGAAATCGCCAGCAGCGAGCGGGGACGGACGCAGAAGCCGTCTGGCGGACCGTTCGCGAGCCTCGGACAGCAGTCGTTCGGGGGCAAGGGCTGAGATGCAAAAGCGCGCCCCAACACTCGGCAACCTGCTGGTGATCATCCTGTTCGTGCTCAGCTGCTTTGGGCTGCTCATGTTCCTGTGGGAGTCATTCGGCGGCCCGCTGCCGCTGAAACCGAAGGGCTATCGCTTTGCCGTGGCCTTCCCGCGCGCTTTTGCGCTCGCCGAACAATCCGATGTGCGCATCAGCGGCGTCGAAGTCGGTCACGTGGTCTCCGTGAAGCTGAACCACGAAGGTCGTACGCAGGCGACCGTGGAAGTCGCCGCCAAATACGCGCCGATCCGCGCGAACATGCACGCGATCCTGCGCACGAAGACGCTGCTGGGGGAGACCTACGTGCAGCTGATCCCCGAGGGTCAGGGCGCTCCCTTCCTGCGCGACGGTGGCCAGCTTCCCAACAGCCAGGTCGAACCCTCGGTCACGCTCGACGACATCCTCTCGGCATTCAACGCCAAGACCAGGCGTGACTTCCAGATCTGGCAGGAAGCGGTCGAGCCGGCGCTGAACGGGCGAGGAGAAGCAATCAATGCCGGCTTCGCTCAGCTCGAACCATTTGTCGAAAGCGCCAATCGACTGATCACGATCCTGGATTCCCAGGAAGGCGCCGTCAAAGCGGTCGTGCACAACACCGGCGTGGTCTTCAACGCCCTCGCCAGCCGCGACCACCAGCTCGAAGGCTCGATCGTCAACGGCGAGCGCACGTTCCATGCGGCGGCTGAAGCCAGCCAGGCCTTCGCCCAAGCGTTCCGCGAACTGCCTGCATTCGAGCGCAGATCGAGCTCTGCTTTCAGGGAAGTGGACCGCTTCGCGGCGATCGCCGATCCATACTTCAAGGAATTCCGGCCGACCGAGCGCCAGCTCGCCCTGCTGCTCGAGGCGGCCAAGCCGTTCGCGCCGGAACTCAACAAGTTCCTCACGTCGCTCGGGCCGCTCACGAAGGCGGGCGAGACCGGTCTTCCGGACTTGAAGCAATCACTGAAGCTGACCGTCCCTATGCTTGAAAATCTCAGGCCCGTGCTGCACAACCTCGACCCGTTCCTGAAATACACGGGCGAATATGTCCCCGAGGTGCAGGCGTTCTTCGCGAACATCGCTGCTGCCTCAGAGGCGAGCGAAGAAAACGCCAACGTCCCCGTCCATACGGGGCCCAAGCAGCATCTGCTGACCACGATGAACGTGCTCAGCCCGGCGAGTCTCGCGATCTACCCGAGCCCGATCGGCACCACCCGCGCCAACGCCTACCCGCACTCGGGCTCCTACGGCTCGGTTGGCACTGGGCTGTCGGTGTTCGAATCGAAGACCTGCGCCAGCTCCGCTCCGACGGTCAACGGCCCCGGCAACGGGATCGTCAAAGGCAGCATCATCCTGAGCCTCGTCAGGTTCGGTGTGGCGAACCTGCCCGAAGCCTTCACCGAAGTGAAGACCGTCAGGGAAGAAAAGGAAGCCAAAGGCGAACCACTGACGCAGCCCGGGGAAAACCCGGAACAGAAGATCTCAAGGGAACGCGTGGAAAAAGAAGAATCCGAAACGAAGACGGCGCTCGAAAAAGAAGCAACAGAACAGCACGGCGCCGGGGCCAACCGTGTCGCCGCCCCCGCCTGTGTCCAGCAGGCCCCCTTCACCTACAACGGCGAAACGAGCCAGTTCCCACACGTCGTATACAAGGAAAAATGATGCCTGAGGACCGCCACCAGTATCACGTGACCGACGTCGACTTCGCGGGCGACCCCGATGACGAGAGATGGTCGATCCGCTGCCTGGACGTGCACAAGCGCCTGGGTGGTGTACCGGTGCTCGACGGGCTGAATGTGGCCTTTCCCGACGACAAGATCACCGTTGTGCTCGGTCCGTCCGGTACCGGCAAGAGCGTGCTGATCAAGCACATCATCGGGCTGATGTTCGCCGACTCGGGTGACATCGTGGTGAAAGGGAAAGTGGTCAAAGAGCTGACCATGCCAGAGCTTTTGGAGATGCGTCGCAAGATCGGCGTGCTCTTCCAGGACGGCGCCCTGTTCGGGTCGATGACGGTGTTCGACAACGTCGCCTTCCCATTGCGCCAGCACACCGACTACTCCGAGACGATGATCGCCGAGCGTGTGCGCGAGCGTCTCGGCGACGTCGGTCTCGCGGACGCGATGGACGACGCGCCCTCCCAGCTCTCCGGCGGTATGCGCAAGCGCGCGGGGTTCGCGCGGGCGCTCGTGATGGAACCCGACATCGTGATCTTCGACGAGCCCGACTCGGGGTTGGACCCGGTGCGCACGGCGTTGCTGTGCGACCTGATTCAGGAGATGCACAAGATTCACAAAGGCACCTACATCGTCGTCACCCACAACATCGCCTCCGCTCGCCAGATCGGCGAATACATCGCGGTGCTGTGGCGAGGGCGGATCGTGGAAGCGGGCGACGCCGCCCAGATGTTCTCCTCGGAGAACCCGTTCGTGCGCCAGTTCCTCAGCGGATCCGCCGAGGGTCCGCTGACGATGGATTGACACGCTCGCCCGCGCGATCATCTTCGCTGTGCTGCTGGGCTAGCCAGTACTCGCCGCGGGCACTTTTGTAGACGCCCATCTGGTAGACGCCCATCTGTTGTGGGTCGGCCTCGCCCATGCGAACGTGTGTTCGTATG
>JBEKAM010000107.1:0-12736 GCA_050015915.1 Solirubrobacteraceae bacterium | reverse complement strand
AGTTCGAAGAGCTCCTGGCACGTTCGGCTGCATGCGTTGAGCTCCAGGGAGGACGCCTGAGAGAGAGCCGCCACCGCGAAGAGGCCTACGACCGCGCGGGCCGCTACATCGTTGATCGCAGCGACGTGCTGATCGCCATCTGGGACGGGCGGGAACCGCAGGGTCATGGTGGCACGGCGGAGATCGTCGAATACGCGCGTCAGTGCGGTGTGCCGGTCCTAGTCGTTCCGACGGGCACCGGTGACTCTCGCTCCGCCTCAGCAGAGGGCTTTGTGAGGGAACCCAGCCGCCGCTTCCTAACCATCGAAGCATTCCGGCGTATCGACCAATACAACAAGGTATCCCTTCGTTCCGAGAGCAAGAGAATCGGCGCCGAGCGCGCAAGACTCGGCAAGCCGCTCGAGGGGTCTTCGATGCACTGGCGCTTTATGCTCGTTGCCAACTGGGCTCTACCTCATCTAGCACGAGCGGACAAGCTTGCCGTGTCGAACCAGCGCTACCATCGCGCGCTTGCCTGGGCGACTCATCTGCTCGCGGCGTTTGCCGTCACCGTCGTAGCCGTGCAGACGCTCTTCTTGGCAAGCGAACCCAGCTGGCTCGTTATCGAGGTGCTGCTCGTGCTTGCTCTACTGCTGGCGGTTGCGATTGGTCGGCGTGCACACCTGCACGAGCATTGGATCGGATACCGCTCGCTGGCTGAGGCATTTCGCTCTGCCCTGTTCTTTGCTCTGAGCGGTAGCGAGGATAGTGGGCGTACTGCAAGCTCAAGGGTGGTCGGCGAACCAGAAGAGGCGTGGTTTCAGCGTGCGTTCTCGCAGGCTTGGCGGGACTGTCCCGAGATAACACTCGAGCGCGGTGACGCTGCGCCGCTGCGCAACTTCCTCGTCGAGGCATGGACTGATCACCAGATTGACTACCACCGCCACACCGCCGAGCGCTGGCATCGCCTACACACCATCTGCACGTGGATCATGGGCATGTTCGCCGTTGCCACGATCACTGTTGCGGTGCTGCACATCGCGGAAGTAGGTAGAGGCAGTTGGGTGGAAGAGGCGCTCAAGCTGTCCGCCCTGATCCTTCCTGCGTTTGGTGGCGCGGTGGCGGGACTGCGCGAGTATGGGCAGCTTCGCGTTCACGCTGAGCGCTCCAGGCGGGCAGAGAAACGCCTGCGAGCTTTGAAGGAGAGGCTCGCGCTGAGCAGCTCGCTTGCATCGGTACGCCGCCTTGCGGCGGACACCCAACAGGTGATGGTCGATGAGACGCTCGACTGGTACGGCGTGGTCGAGTTTCAAGATGTTGAGATCATGATCTAGGTGTTACACCATCACGGCGCCTGCACGTCAGGGAAGTACTCAGCGCAATGCTCGCGCAGCACCTGGCGCACCCACGCGCGCTCTTCAGCTGAGGCGACACGAAAGCGAGCGAGTAGCTCGCGCTGGCGCTCGATGGGCGCGTCGGCGATCACCCAGCGCACTGCGAGGCGCTCGAACAAGAGCTCGGCGGCCCGCTGCCACGCGTCCTCCTGGGTGCTTGCCGCTCCGCCAGTCATCCCGGCAAGCGCGTCGGCGTAGTCGCGCCGGGAGCCGGCTGTGAGCGAGCCGCGCAGTGTGAGCACGTTGCCTTGCGGGTCGGTGTAGTCGCTGCTGGGCGCGGTGAGCTTGTCGTGGCGGCGGCTGCGCTTGCCCACGCTCAGGTCACTAGCCCGCGTCGGCGGCTCGTTCGAGCTTGCTACGCACATCGCCGGTGACGGGCTTGGCGTGTCCGGGCCACGCGGCGGCGGGCTCGAGCGCGGCGAGCTTGTGGATGCTCGCGCGGGCCTGCTCGGTGTTGAAGTTGTAGATCGACATGGGTACGCGTGGCTCGCAGTCGCGGCCCCAAATGTCGAGCGTGTAGAAGCAGTCGGTGCTGAGCGCGAGGCGATCTGACTCGCGCCACAGGCCGATTAGCCCGGGGGCATGCCCGGGCAGGTGGATAACCTTGAAGCCCGCGATCTCATCGCCCTCGGTGACGGTGCCGGAGATCTTCACTGGCCCGCCGTCCCATGCATAGCGGTGAAGCAGCCGGTGTAGCTGGCGGTGGGGAGTGGGGAGGCCGGCGAGTCCCGCAGGCCAGTAGCGAAAGCCGCCGCTACCTTCGGCGTCGCGGACCTCGTCGGGGTGGCATAGGACGGGCACGCCGAGCGCGGGCGCGGTGCCGCGATGATCGGTGTGCCCGTGTCCGAGCACCACGCGACGAATGCCACCAAGCTTGGCGCCAGCGCTTGCGACCGCGCGGGTCATCGTGCGCGCGCCCGCGTCGAACAGCGTCACACCGCCTTCGTCCTCGATCAAATACACGTTGCAGCGCGCTGGCTGACCCTGCACGACCCACACGCCCTGCGCCACGAGCTCGGCCTCGCTGGCGGTGAGACGGGCGCTGAGACGGGTCTTGGCGTTGAAGGCGCCGGTCATGCGCGCTTCGGTGCTCGAGCCCTGCGGCGGCATCAGCCCGATCTGGCGGGCGAAGGTCATGGAGTCGGTGAACGCGTCGTTGCTCTGGATCAGCCCGTCGCGGACTCGCAGAAGATCGAAGCCTTCGAGCTCGATGCGGTTGCCGGTGGGGGCGACGCCGCCGAAGCTCCCGGGGCCGGCAAACGTGCCGGTGAGGCGCCACTGCACGCCGCAGCGGTCGGCCTCGGCGGTGGTGGAGACGACCTGCATATTGAGGTCTGGTATCGCTGCGATCAGCTCGCCGATGAACGCACGCACGCCCTCGGGCGCGTGCGTGTCGACCTGTCCGCGCACGTTCTCGCGCCCGCCGTCCGCCCAAAGCGACACGGCCTCATCCAGGTTGCGCGCGTCGATCGCCGCGAAGTAGCGTCGCGCGAGCGACTCTGCCTTGCCGCCGGTGATGCGTTTGCGCGTGGCGGCAGCCTGCTGCATGTTGGCGGCTACCTCCTGCACCCTGGTGCTCGCCTCGCTGGCACTCTCCCGCTCTGCCATGCCGTCTCCCTTACGCCGCTGAACGAACGTAGTCTAGTCTGCGGGCCATGTCTGACGTGGCCAGCAAACGTGAGCTTGGCCGCGGTGAGCGTGTGCTGCCGGGTCTATACCGGTTGCGCCTGCCGCTGCCGTGGCCGGGCGTTCCCCACTGCAACGCGTGGGCGGTGCAGAGCGGCGATGGCTTCGTGCTGTTCGACACAGGCCTGCACGACGAGGACTCGATGGCGCATCTGGAGCGGGCCCTAGAGATGTGCAACCTGCGTTTGGAGCAGGCAAAACTGGTGGTGTGCACGCACGCGCACACCGACCACTGCGGACAGGCGGCCACGATCGTGGAGCGGGCAGGGTGCGAGGTGTGGATGCACCCCAACCACGAGCACCTAAACCGGATGATCGAGGATCCCGACGCGCTGTTTGACAAACGCATCGAGGTTGCGCGCCAAAGCGGTGTGCCGGAGGAGCCGCTGCGCCGCTACGCGGCCGAGCTTGGCACACGCGGATTCGGGATCGCCGGTCCGATCGAGCCCGATCGCGATCTGGTGGCGGGCGTGACGATCATGAGCGACCTGGGCGAGTGGACGGTGTACGAAACACCGGGCCACGCTCCGTCACACGTCTGCATCTTCCAGCCCGAGCGCCGCCTTTTGATCTCAGGCGATCACCTTCTGGGCCGTATATCGCTGTACTTCGACTACGGCTACTCGCCGGATCCGGTGGGCGAATTCCTGAGCTCGCTGGACACGGTGGAGCGCCTGGGTGCGCGCCTGTGTCTGGCGGGTCATGGGCGCACGTTTACCGATGTGCACGCTCATATTCGCGGCAACCGCGAGCTCGTGGCGGACCGTCTCGAGCGCGTGCTGGACGCGGTCAGCGGACAGCCGCTTACTGCCTTTGAGATCGTGCCTTACGTATACGGCACGTCGCTTTCCCAGCAGAACGCGCACTGGCTGCTGTCGAAGATTCTCTGCTACCTCACGCACCTGCAGGCGCTCGGCAAAATCAACCGGATTGCGGGCGAGCCCGAGCGCTGGACTGCATAATCAGCGGATGCGCATTGATGAGATCCTGAAGAATGAGAACCCGCCCACCCCGCCCACGCCGTCGTTCTCGTTTGAGTTCTTCCCGCCGAAGACGCCAGAGGGCGAGGAGAACCTGTATGCGGCGCTCGCCGAGCTGAAGACGCTCGAGCCGTCGTTCGTGTCGGTCACGTACGGCGCGGGCGGCTCCACGCGCGAGAAGACGATCGAGATCGTCAAGCAGATCCGCGAGCAGTACGGCTTAGAGGCAATGGCCCACTTCACGTGTGTGGGTGCGACGGTGGATGAACTCCGAGGCACGCTGGATGAGATGCAGGCGGCGGGCATTGACAACGTGCTCGCGCTACGCGGCGACCCGCCGGTAGGTGAGGAGGGTTGGACTAAGACGGATGGCGGCTTGGAGTACTCATGCGAGCTGGTGTCGCTGATCGCGTCCAGCTATCCATTTGCGATTGGGGCGGCGTGCTTTCCGGAGACACACATCCATGCTGAGAGCCAGGAGGCCGATCTGAGACATCTCGTGGAGAAGGTTGACGCGGGCGTGGACTTCCTGATCACACAGCTGTTCTTCGATAACGCCGTGTACTTCGACTTCGTCAAGCGTGCTCGCGACGCGGGCATAACGGTGCCGATCATCCCGGGGGTGATGCCAATCACGCGGGTGGGCCAGGTGGAGCGGATGGCGGGCCTGTGTGGGGCGTCGATCCCGAATGGGCTGCGCCGTGAGCTACACGCGCGCGGGGAGGACCCGGAGGCGGTGCTGGACTTCGGTGTGGCATACGCGACGCTGCAGTGCGCCGAGCTTCTGGCGGCGGGCGCGCCGGGAATCCACTTCTACACGCTCAACCGCTCGCCGGCGACGCGCGCGATCCTTAGCGCGCTGAAGCTCGCAAAGCCGTGGGCGAAGGCCGTTTATGCAGGCTCGATCTCGAGTCCCTCGGCCACTCGCGGCGAACCGTCGGGTGCCTCGTAGCGGACGTCGACGGAGTCGTTCTGGCGGTAGGTGCCGACGCCCCACGCGCCCAACAGCCAGCGCCAGCCGCTGATCTTGTCCTTGCGCAGCTCGCGCTCGAATACGAGCGAGCCGTCGCGCACGACATAGTCAGCGCCCAGCCGCTGCGGCACGCCGTTGAGGTAGACCTCGTAGGAGCCGCGGATGTCGCGTGGGAGCTTGATCTTGGATTTGTTGGTCATCCGGGTGTCACCTGGTGTCCCTTGTCTCGGCGCCTCTCAACCCGGCGGCCCTAGGGCGTTGTCCGTGGTGCGGCGCTGCTGGACGCGGCCGTAGGCCTGCTGGCGTGCGCACGCTGCATCGACGATCTCGCACAGCTGCGATGGATCGCGAACGAGATGCAGGGACTCGAGGTCGACAGCGTCGATGCGTTTGTCTGCGAGCGCGCCGTCTCGTAGCCACTGCACGAGGCCGTCCCATTCGCCATCGCCGACGAGGATGACCGGGAAGTGGCGGATCGTGCGGGTTTGGATCAGCGTGAGGCATTCGAACAGCTCATCGAGCGTTCCATAGCCGCCGGGGCAGATGATGAACGCGTTGGTGTAGCGGACGAACATGACCTTGCGGGCGAAGAAGTGACGGAAGCGCAGTCCGATGTCGACGTACGGGTTGAGCGCCTGCTCGCGCGGCAGCTCGATGTTGCAGCCAACCGACAGTGCTCCGGCGTCCTGTGCACCACGGTTGGCGGCCTCCATGATCCCGCCGCCACCACCGGTGATGACGGCATAGCCGGCGCGTCCGACGCGCGCGCCGATTTCGCGTGCGAGCGCGTAGTTGGGGTGCTCCTCGGGAGTGCGAGCGGAGCCGAACACGGTGACGGCGGGCCCGATGTCGGCGAGCGCGTCGAAGCCGCGGGCGAACTCGGCGGCGATGTCGCGGATGCGCTCGCTGTCGGCGGCGCGGACCCCATCTGGCTCATCACCCAGCCATAGGAAGAGCTCCTCGTCGAAAGTGAGCGTGCGCTTGGCTATGTGCTCGGCTGACTCCATGTTGCCAAGGGTATTCGCTGGTGGTTGACGTGGGGTTGTCTTCCGGGAGATCCTGCTCGCCCGCTCGGGTGCGTACCCTGAGCGGCATGGCAGAGTTCAGCGCGCAAGGGGCCGACGGGCCAGGAGTGACCCCGACCCCCGGCCCGGTGGCGGGGGCACCGTCCGAGCCGCGAGAGTTCCCTTACACGGTCAGGCGCTCGGCGCGGGCGCGCCGGGTGCGGGTTAACGTGCATGCGCACAGCGGCGTGGAGGTGGTGCTACCCGCCCGTGCTCCGGAGCGCGCGGCGGCGGCGGCGGTGAGCGAGCTGCGCCCATGGATCGAGCGGCGCCTGGCGGAGGCCCGCGTTGTCCTGGATCGGCTGGCTGAGCGGGCGGGGACGGTGCCCTATCTGGACGTAACGCTCGAGCTGGTGGCGCAGTCGGGCCGCGAGCGAGTGCACCGCGACGGCGAGCGGCTGCTGGTGCCGGACGGCGACCCGCGGCTGGCGCTCGAGCGCTTCTATCGCCGTGCTGCGCGCGCGGAGATCACCCCGCGGCTGGACCGCGCGACGGAGCTTGCGGGCAGCTCGTACACGGCGCTGGATATTCGTGCGCAGCGCACTCGTTGGGCTTCATGCACGGCGAACGGCCGTATGAGCTTCAACTGGCGGCTACTGCTCGCGCCAGAGCGGGTGCTCGAATACGTCGTCTGGCACGAGGTCTGCCACTTGGAGATCCTCGACCACTCTCCACGTTTCTGGGCGCTGGTGGAGCGGTACTGGCCTAGTTATCGGGAGGAGCGGGAGTGGCTGCGGCAGCATGGGGCTACTTTGGTGCTTTGAGTCTGGCGAGGGTGACTAGGCGTTGGCCGAGGCCAGACGCTCGATGCCTCCGGCTTACCCGCCGGCTAGTGTTACAAGGGAGCTCCTTTGAGTATGATAATAGTGCCCTGCCGGTGTACCTCTCTTGGAGGGAACGGTGACTAAAATTATCCAAATTGCTTCTATTTAGAGCCTCTTTGGTCTAATTCTGCAGAAAGTTTCGTCTTGTGGACTTCCTTATTCACCAAT
This sequence comes from Solirubrobacteraceae bacterium, assembly GCA_050015915.1. Classification (GTDB taxonomy): domain Bacteria; phylum Actinomycetota; class Thermoleophilia; order Solirubrobacterales; family Solirubrobacteraceae; genus Palsa-744. The sequence goes on along the minus strand of JBEKAM010000107.1, from coordinate 5,668 downwards.
GTGCAGGACCATGAATTTGCAGTACAGTGAGCGACAGCAGCTGCAAGAGGTGACCTCGGGAGGTGTCCCATCCTAGGTGGCATCCAGGAGGCCTCCTGGGGCGCCTCTTATTATCAAGTGATCGTCCTTCGTCCTCTAGTGGAGCGTCACGTGAGTGCCAGTAAATTTCGGACGCGAAGGGTAAGGCCAGCCCTGTCCCCTCGGCCTCCTGTGGAGGACAACCCTGCGGCGCGTATTCGTGCTGCACGGGCGTATGCGAATATGACGCGCCGAGAACTCGCTCAAGCAACAGTACGCACAGACATCACAGAGAACACCATTGCGCGGCTTGAGGATCCGAATGGCGTATCGCCCAGGAGAGGGCAAATCCGGGCAATCGCCAGCGCGTGCAATCTCCCCATCGGATTCTTCACAGCAGACTTGCAACTTCTCGATGAGACGCGGCCGGGCCGTCGATCCACCGACTCAGTCGTGAACGTTACTCGTACGCCTCGCACCAGATCAGTCGAGCGTCCGCGGACATGAGCCTTCGACGCTCAGAGGTCGAGCGGACCAGTCGATCAGCCTCGCTCCCCAATAGCCACATAATCCAAATCCCGCGCCCCCGTGTAGATCTGCCGCGGCCGCGCGATCTTCTGCTCGGGATCCTCGACCATCTCCTTCCACTGCGCGATCCAGCCGCTGGTGCGCCCAATGGCGAACATCACGGGGAACATCGCCACTGGTAGGCCGAGCGCCTCGTAGATCAGGCCCGAATAGAAGTCAACGTTGGGGTAGAGCTTGCGCGAGGTGAAGTACTCGTCGTCGAGTGCGCGCTTCTCGAGCTCGGTTGCCACGTCCAGCAGCGGGCTCTTGCCGCGCACCTCGAACACCGCGTCGAGGTGTTTGCGGATGATCCGTGCGCGGGGGTCGTAGTTCTTGTACACGCGGTGGCCGAAGCCCATCAGGCGCTCGTTGCCGGCCTTGACGCCCTCGAGGAAGTCGGGGATGTTCTCGACCTTCTCGATGCGCGCGAGCATCCGCAGCGCCTGCTCGTTGGCGCCGCCGTGTAGCGGCCCGTATAGTGCAGCTACCCCCGCGGCAACCGCCGAGTAGGGGTCGACCTGGGTTGAGCCCACCGAGCGCACGGCGCTGGTGGAGGCGTTTTGTTCGTGGTCAGCGTGCAGGATGAAAAGGACGTCCAGCGCGCGTTCCAGGCGAGGATCGGGCTCGTATTTGAGCTCGGTCATTTTGTACATCATCCCGAGGAAGTTGCCCGCGTAGTTCAGGTCGTTGTCGGGATACACGTACGGCTGGCCCATGTTGTGGCGGAACGCAAATGCCGCAAGCGTTGGCATCTTCGCAAGCAGGCGGATGATCTGCATCGCGCGCACGCGCTCCTCGTGGATCTTGTTGGCGTCGGGGTAGAAGGTCGACAGCGCGCCCACGGAGGCGACGAGCATGCCCATCGGGTTGGCGTCGTAGCGGAAGCCCTGCATGAAGTCCTTGACGTTCTCGTGCACGAACGTGTGGATCGTGATCTCATCGATCCAGCCCGTCAGCTCGACCTGGTTGGGGAGCCTGCCGTTGATCAGCAGGTAGGCGACCTCGAGATAGGTGGAGTGCTCGCACAGCTGCTCGATCGGGTAGCCGCGATGCTGCAGGATCCCGGCGTCGCCGTCGATGTAGGTGATCGAGCTGCGGCATGAGGCGGTGTTCATATACGCCGGGTCGTAGGACATCATCCCGAATTCGTCCTCGTCGACCTTGATCTGGCGCAGGTCGCTCGCGCGCACGGTGCCGTCCTCGATCGGTAGCTCATAGCTCTTGCCGGTGCGGTTGTCGGTGACGGTGAGCGTGTCATGCGTCGCGGCTGCGCCATCGCCTTCCGTCTGACCATTCGCTGCTGCGGCGCTGTCACCGATCGTCGATTGCTGAGAGCTCATGCTTGTCTCCTGTCCGCGTGTGGGGGTGCGCTACTAACGATTATGAGCAACCCGGCGCGAGCATTCGCCGCTCGCCGGGAAAATTGCGCCGCTTTCGCGCGTGGATCAGCTGTGCGCCAGGCGCTGGCGCGCGGTAATCGCACGCACACGTCGCGGCGAGGACGGCAAGGGACCCCCGTGTGGGCCGCGCCGCGGCAGGCGTGGCAGCGTCGAGCGTGGATGGTGGGGATGCAGCGGCAGCAGACGCGGCCCGATGCCGCCATCCTGTCCCGCGTCGGTCTCCGGTGTCTGGCCGATCGCCCAGCGCACGATCATGAACAGCGCAACGATTGGGATCTTCAAGAGCACTAGCAGCCAGATGAACATCCAGGTTGTCACTGACCTGAACTTTATACCCGCCTAGGGGTCCGTACAAGCCCCGGAGGTGCGGGCTGGGCGAGGCTGCGTACGTTGGCGTCGGAGTTCAGCCCCTGAGCTGCAGCGGCACGCCGCTGAACTGGGTCATCGCGTGCAGCTCCTGGATGCGCGCGGCAATCTCATCGCCGGACAGGCGCTGCATGCGCTCGGTACCGAACTCCTCGACGTTGAACGACGCGAGCACAGTGGCGTGGGCCATCGCGCGGCGCAGCAGCTCATTGGAGATCTCCTCGTCGGGGTGGGCGGCGATGTAGCCAACGAGCCCGCCTGCGAACGTGTCGCCTGCGCCTGTGGGGTCGGTGACGGTCTCGAGCGGATAGGCAGGGAGCGCGAAGAAGCCCTCACGGGTAACCAGAGCCGCGCCGTACTCGCCCTGCTTCGCCACGATCACGCTCGGGCCGCGCGGGCCCTCGCCAGACGCATTCGCCTCGGATGGCTCGGGGACCCAGGAGAGAACCTCGCGCGCTGCAGAGACGAGGTTGGGCTTGCCGGTCAGCTGGCGCAGCTCGGCGTCGTTGAGGATCACGCAGTCGACACTCTCGATTGCCTGCACGAGCGAGTCGCGGGCGATGTCGATCCACAGGTTCATCGAATCGAGTGCCACGAAGCGCGCTTGCGGAAGCTGGCCCCGGACGTCCAGTTGCAGATCCGGTTGGATGTTGGCGAGGAACAGCACGTCGCTCGAGCGCGAGCTCTCCGACAGCTTCGGCGAGAAGCCCTCGAACACGCCCAGCTGTGTATCGATCGTCTCGCGCGAGTTCAGATCCCAGCCGTACTCGCCCTGCCAGAAGAACGTCTTGCCGCCGGCTACGAGCTCCACGTCTGAGACGTCCACGCCGCGCGTGCGCAGGATCGCCAGCTGCCGCTCGCCGAAGTCATCGCCGACGGGGCCCACGACGTGCACATCGTCGAAAAAGGATGCGGCCAGGGCGAAGTGCACGGCGGCGCCGCCGAGCATTCGCTCGCGCTCGCCAAACGGCGTCTTTACGGTGTCATAGGCAATCGAACCGACCACTGTGATGGGCATGGGCGGGCACCTTAGTGCACGCGCTAGCCTGGGGCCGCGATGCGTGCGATCCAGATGACAGAGTTCGGTGGACCCGAGGTATTGAAGCTCGCGGAGTTGCCGATCCCTGAGCCGGGTCCGCAGGAGACGCTGATCAAGGTCACCCGCGCCGGGCTGAACTTCGCCGACACGCACACCCGCACAAACTCCTATGTGCAGAAGGCGACGCTGCCGCTGGTGCCAGGCCGCGAGGTGGCAGGGGTACGCGAGGACACTGGCGAGCGGGTAGTGGCGCTGGTGGGTGCGGGCGGCTACGCCGAGTACGCGATCGCACCCACCGACCGCGTGTTTCCGATCCCCGACGGAGTGGACGACGGCACGGCGCTCGCGCTGATCATCCAGGGCACAACTGCGTGGCATCTGTATCGAACCGCTGCGCGCGTGGCGGCGGGGGAGAGCGTGGTCGTTCACGGCGCCGCCGGTGGCGTGGGCTCACTGGCGGTGCAGCTCGGCCACGCGATGGACGCCGGACGCGTAATCGCCACAGCGACCAGTGAGGAGAAGCGTGCTCTTGCGCTCGAGCTGGGTGCGGACGTCGCCGTCGACACGGCACCAGAGGGTCTGACCGAGCGACTGGTCGAGGCCAACGACGGCCGCGCGCTGGATGTCGTCTTCGACATGTCGGGCGGCGCGGTGTTCGACGCGTCCTACAAGGCGCTTGCGCACTTCGGGCGGATCGTGGTGTGCGGGATCGCCACCAGCGAAGCCAACGAGGTACGTACGGGCTCGCTGCTGCGCCATTCGCGCTCGGTGGTGGGCTTTTACCTGTTCCACTGCCTCGATCGCCCTGGCATGTTTGCCGAAGCGCTCGCCGATCTGTTTGCACGAGCCGCAACTGGCGAGTTGCGGGCGATCGTCGGGCAGACGTACAAGCTCGAGCAGGCGGCCCAGGCACAGAGCGATCTGCAGGCCCGTCGCACCACCGGCAAGCTGTTGCTCGACCCGGCCGCCTAAGCTCCTATCGAAACTATGGCCAAGTCATTTGCCGAGCTCGGGCTATCTGAGCCAACACTGCAAGCGTTGCGCGACGTCGGCTACGAGTCGCCGAGCCCGATCCAGGAACAGGCGATCCCGGCGCTATTGCAGGGCGGCGACGTGATCGGCCAGGCGCAGACTGGAACCGGCAAGACGGCTGCGTTCGGGCTACCGATCATGGAGTACATCGACCCATCCGAGCAGACGGTGCAGGCGCTTGTGCTGACGCCCACCCGCGAGCTGTGCATTCAGGTCACGCAGGCGCTGCGCACGTACGGCGCACACAGCGGCATCGACGTGGTGGCGGTGTTCGGCGGCGCGCCGATCCGCACCCAGCAGGCGCAGCTGCGGGCGGGCGGGCACGTCGTGGTGGGCACCGTCGGCAGGGTGCTCGATTTGATCTCCCGTCACTCGCTGGTGCTGCACGACTGCCGCTTTCTGGTGCTGGACGAGGCCGATGAGATGCTCGACCTGGGCTTCCTCGAGGACGTGGAGAAGATCCTCTCGCTGACGCCCTCCAGTCGCCAGACGGCGCTTTTCTCGGCGACGATGCCGCCACCGATACGCACGCTGGCCGACCGTTACATGTATGACCCGACGATCATCCAGGTCGAGGCGGAGACGCTCACGATAGACACCGTGGCCCAGTTCCAGCTGCCGGTGGAGACGAAGGGCAAGCCCGACAAGCTCGTGGAAGTGCTGCGCGCGGAGATGGGATCGAAGGGCGAAGCTGAAGGCCAGCAGGCGATCGTGTTCGTGCGCACGAAGATCCGCTGCGACCAGCTGTTTCGCACGCTGCGCGACCGCGGCATGAACGTGCGCGCGCTGCACGGCGACATGTCGCAGGGCTCGCGCGATGGGGTCATGCTCGCGTTCAAGGGCGGGCGCGTGCCGATCCTCGTTGCCACCGACGTGGCGGCGCGTGGATTGGACATCTCGACGGTGACGCTCGTGGTCAACTACGACGTGCCCACCAGCCCCGACACCTACGTGCACCGCATCGGCCGCACCGGGCGTGTGGGCCGCGCGGGCCGCGCGATCACGTTCGTGGAGGATCGCCAGAAGCGCGAGCTGGAGGCGATTGAAAAGCACATCGGCACGCACGTCGCCCAATGGGAGCAGGGGGCGGTGGCTGCCCCCACGCCGGTGCGCGAGCGCCCGCGCAGGCACTCGAAGCCAAAGATCTCCCGCCGCGACGACAGCGAGACCTACACCAAGCTGGTGCTCGGCGGCGGGCGCGCGGCGGGCCTCAGCGTGGCTGACATCGTCGGCTCGGTGACCTCAT
>JBEKAM010000106.1:0-12763 GCA_050015915.1 Solirubrobacteraceae bacterium | reverse complement strand
TGTCCGTGCACGAACTGCTCCCCGGGCGCAGCATCGGCGTGGTGTTCCTCGGCGAATCCTCCGATGCGATCAACACGCTCGTGCGTGCCACCGTCGCTCAGGCCGGCGGCCAGGTGACGACTGTCGTAGCCGTGCGCGAGCCGCTCGCTGTCGCTGAAATCTCCCACGCGGCGGCGGGGACCCACTACGCGCCGCTCGCCACCTCAGCCGGCCTCGTCGGCAGCTTCGGCGAGTTGATCGGCCGCCAGCTCGTCAGTGGTGGCCCCAAGGTCGGCCGCGAGTTGATCAGCCGTGTGCGCGCGAGCCTGCTGAGCGCCTTCGACGGACAGCTCACGCGTCTTGAAGGCATCGTCGTGATGCGCGCCGAACCGGCCGGCATGAGCGCACAGCAAAGCGAAGCCACCACCGCCTTCGAGTCGGGCCTGCTCGCCGGTGTCGCCGCCGTCGGGGTCCCAGCGGTGGGCGTTGAGCTCACCAGCACCACGCCGTCACAGATCCCCTGGTACAGGGAAAAGGGCATCTCGAGCGTCGACGATCTCGATCAGCTCGCCGGCCAGGCTGCACTCGACTACGCGCTCGCAGGAGATCACGGCACCTTCGGCGTCAAGTCCACCGCCGACTCGCTGCTACCGAGCGCAGGCGCCAGCACCACCCAGCCCTAAAGACGCCGCCCGGCTGACGGGGTACGGCGCGGTCGAATAGAAACGGCGTGGGGCGCGTCCGCCCACGCGGGTAATTTCCACACATGCACGCCCTGCCTTTTGTGGTCGCGCTGGTAAGCGCTGCAATCCTCGCCCCGCTACTGCTCCGGGCATTGAACGATGCTGGCCACACCCGCGCCAACTACCGCCAGCGCGCGCTTGCATTTCCCTTCGGTGTGCTAACGCTCGCAGCCGCGCTGCTCGCGCTGATCCCGCTGACGCTTCTGCAGAAGCTCGCATCCACCCAGGTTTTTTACCCCGAGCTCTTGCCAATTGCGGTGTATTCGCTCGGTGTGCTTGCCCTCGGGCTCCTCGACGACACGCTCGCCCGCGACGGTGGCTCACTGCAACGCGGCTGGCGCGGTCACGGCGCGGCAGCTCTACGCGGCGAATTCTCCACCGGCGCACTCAAGGCCGTTGGCTCGCTCGGCCTGGCGCTCTTCGCAATGAGCTACCTGGGGCTTTCCAACGGACGCTGGCTGCTGGCAGCTGGAGTACTAGTGCTCGCGACCAACGCCTTCAACCTGCTCGACCTGCGCCCCGGCCGCGCAACCAAGGCTTTTGTGCTGCTTGGCGCAGGCCTCGCGATTGGTAGCGCCGATCCGCGTCCGCTGTGGGCACTTGGCCTATTTGCCGCCCCCGCGCTCGTTGCCGGCGTGTATGACCTGCGCGAGCGGGCGATGCTCGGTGACACTGGCGCCAACCTGTTCGGGGCGCTCGCCGGCCTGTGGCTGGTCCTCAGCCTGTCCGGCACCGGGCAGCTGATCGCGCTCGCGCTGCTACTCGGAATCACGGTATATGGGGAGTTGCGCTCGATTTCCGCGCTGATCGAACGGACTCCGGGGCTGCGCCGTCTAGACTCCTGGGGCAGGCCCACATGAGCATGCACCACTCCGACCGCCACGCGCAGGCGCCCAGTAAGACCCGGTTCATCTTCGTGACCGGCGGTGTCGTCTCCTCACTCGGCAAGGGCATCTCCGCAGCCTCGCTAGGACGGCTGCTCGTCTCACGCGGTCTGACCGTCGGCCTACAGAAGTTCGACCCCTACATCAACGTTGACCCCGGCACGATGTCGCCCTATCAGCACGGCGAGGTGTTCGTCACCGAGGACGGAGCCGAGACCGACCTGGATCTCGGTCACTACGAGCGCTTCACCGACTCCAACACCAGCAAAGCCTCCAACGTCACCGCCGGCGGCATCTACGACACGGTCATCCGCCGTGAGCGCCGAGGCGACTACCTAGGCGGCACCGTGCAGGTCGTGCCGCACATCACCGACGAGATCAAGCAGCGGATCGCGCTGATCGCCGAGTCCTCCGACGTCGACTTCGTCATCACCGAGATCGGCGGCACCGTCGGCGACATCGAGTCGCTGCCCTTCCTCGAGGCGATCCGCCAGTTCCCCGTGGACGTCGGGCGCAGGCGCTGCATGTTCATCCACCTCACGCTCGTCCCCTACATCAGCCACGCGGGAGAGCTGAAGACCAAGCCCACCCAGCACTCCGTCAACGAGCTGCGGCGCATCGGTATCGCGCCCGACATGCTCATGTGCCGCTCTGAGGGCTCCCTGTCAACCGATATTCGCAAGAAGATCGCGCTGTTCGCAAGCCTTCCCATGGAGGCGATCGTCTCCGCGTGCGACGTCGACAACATCTACAAGGTGCCGCTCACGTTCCGCGACCAGGGAGTCGATGACTTCGTGCTCGAGCACTTCGGCCTTGAGGCACCCGCTTCAGAGCTCTCGCAGTGGACAGAGCCGATCGAACGCTCCGCGCGAGCGACACGCGAGGTGCAAATCGCGCTGGTCGGCAAGTACGTGCAGCTCGAGGACGCCTACCTGTCAGTCTCCGAAGCGCTGCGCCACTCCGCCTCGCTCCAGGACGCGAGGATCCAGATCGACTGGATCGACTCCGAGAGCCTCGAGGGCACCGACAACCGCGACGCGCTCGAGCGGCTCAGCCGCGCCGACGGCATCCTCATCCCCGGCGGCTTCGGCGGGAGGGGGATCGAGGGCAAGATCGCAGCCGCGCGCGTCGCCCGCGAGCGCCAGATCCCATACCTGGGGGTGTGCCTGGGCATGCAGGTCGCGGTCGCCGAGTTCGCCCGGCATGTGGCCGGCATGGAGGGAGCCAACTCGACCGAGTTTGACATCGAGACGCCCTACCCCGTCATCGACCTGCTGCCAGAGCAGAAGGAGGTCGCCGACCTCGGCGGCACGATGCGCCTGGGTGCCGACCCGATCAAGCTCCATCCCGGCACCCGCGCGCTTGAGATGTACGGAGAAGCCGTCGTGTATGAGCGCCATCGCCACCGCTATGAGGTCAACAACCTGCTGCGCAAGCGCCTACAGAGCGCCGGTCTGCGCGTGTCCGGGACCTCGCCGGACGAGCGTCTCGTCGAGGTGATCGAGCTCGACGACCACCCGTTCTTCGTCGCCTCCCAGTTTCACCCGGAGTTCAAGTCACGCCCCGAGCGCCCCGCACCGCTGTTCCGCGAGTTCGTCGCCGCTGCGCTCGCATCGTCTGACATACCGGCAGAGCGCGCCGGGCACTCGTGACGGCTCCCGCGTCCCAGTCAAGAGTGAGCGAGCTCGAGCGCCGCTACCTCAACGGGACGTTCGCCGAGCTATGTCGTATCGACAGTCCCTCCGGACACGAGCGTGCCTGCGCGGAGCGCGTGATCTCCGAGCTACGCGCGCTCGGCGTGAAGGTCCACGAGGACGACGCGGGGCCCACTGTCGGCTCTGACTGCGGCAACCTGCTCGCGTTCATCTCATCAGATTGGCCCAGTGGCTCAGAGGAGACCGCCAAGCAGGGACACTCGCTGATGCTGTGCGCGCACCTCGACACCGTTCCGCTACAGGCCCCCGTCGAGCCCGTGCTCCTCAAAGGCAGCTGGGAGAACGCCAACGACGGCATCCTCGGCGCCGATAACAAGGCGGCTATCGCCGTGCTGCTTGCGCTCGCCCGCCACGTGCGACGCGAGGGCGCGCCGGTGGACGTCGAGTTGCTGTTCACCGTCGGCGAGGAGGTCGCGCTCGCCGGCGCGCGCGCGTTCGACGCCTCGCGCCTGAACAGCAACTTTGGCTTCGTCTTCGACCACGCCACGCCAATCGGCGAGATCGTGATCGAATCGCCCACCCACTTCCGTATCGAGGCGTCCTTTCACGGTGCCGCCGCGCACGCGGGCATACGCCCCGAGGACGGCCGCAGCGCGATCCTTGCCGCCGCGCGTGCCATCGCCTCGATGCAGCTCGGCCGTCTGGACAGCGGCACGACCGTCAACGTCGGCACCATCTCCGGTGGCACCGCCATGAACGTTGTCGCCGAGGACTGCACTCTGGTACTCGAGGCACGCGCGCTGGATGACCAGCGAGCGGAGGAGGTCGTCGCGGAGATCGTCGATCGCCTGCACGAGGCCGCCAACCTCCCAGATTGCGACTGCGACGTTGACATCAGCGTGCAGCGCACCTTCTCCGGCTACAAACTGCCACCCGCCTCAAGGCCCGTGCGCGTGGCCGAGCAGGCGCTGCGCGCCTGTGGATATCAGCCCGTGCACATCTCAAGCGGTGGCGGCTCCGACGCCAACGCACTGATCGCACAGGGCTTCGCAACCGTGAACTTGGCCAATGGCACTGAGCGAGCCCACGAGCCAGGAGAGCGCGTCAGCGCGCTCGCGCTCGAGGAGATGCTCGACGTCGCGCTTGCCCTGCTGGACGAGGCCGCGGGGCTAGGGCCCGCCGCGGCCCTGTAGCTTGCCTCGGCCATGCTCAAGCTACGACCCGCAATCGTCACGCAGATCGACAACGCCGACACCGGTGTTGAGAGCACTGTACGCACGCGTCCTGACCGCGGCGAGCAGCGCCTCCTCATCGAGCTGACCGGCGAGCATGCTGGAGGCACGGCCCGCACCGCAATCGCCGATGTGGCGCTCGTCGGCCGGGCACAGGTCGGCGATGAAGTGATCGTCAACGTGCAGGCGCTCGACCTTGGGCTCGGCTCCGGTGGCTTTGACGTCGTGCACGTCAACCTCACCCGCGGCCTGTCAAGTGAGGGAACGCCGGGCGCGCACGTGATGAAGCTCAACTACACGAGCCTTCAGCACGCCGTTACGCCCGTGGAGGATGAGCCTTTGCAACTTCCCGTCGGGCGGCCAGTGGCCGTGCTCGCCCTGCACGGACAGTTGGCGGGCCTCGCGTGGGCATTCGCCCAGAGCGCGCCCGGGGCAAAGCTCGGCTACGTGCAAACAGAGGGCGGAGCGCTCCCCGGCGGGCACTCGCGCACCGTGCGCCTACTGCGCGAGCGTGGACTGCTCGCCGGCTACCTGACAGCCGGGCCGGCATTCGGCGGCGAGGGAGAGGCGATCAGCACCGCCGGCGCGCTACACCACGGTCTGCGCACCCTCGGCTGGGACGCCGCCGTATGCGGACCCGGGCCGGGGATCATCGGCTCAGGCTCACCGCTCGGCCACGGCGGCATGGTCGCGCTTGACTCCGCGCACGTGGCGCTCGCTCTCGGCTGCCCCACACTGCTGGTCGCGCGCCTGTCCTCCGGCGAGGAGCGCACTCGCCACCGCGGCTTCTCACACCACACCCTCACCGTCCTCGACATGCTGCTCGAGCCCGTCACCGTCGCGCTACCAGCGGGGATGCGCTCACCCGTGGGCTCCGACCTGCGCGCTGAGCTGGGTGCCGTGTTCGCCGCCGCCAAACCCGCCCGCAAGGGCAAAGCCCGCCCGGCGCCCGCCGTGGAGCAGGAGCACGCGGCAGTCGATCGGCCCGCGCGTATCGCCCGCCACGACTGGCGGCGCGCGAGCGTCGACCTCCCAGGCTATGCCGCAAGCGGCCTGTCAACCGAGACGATGGGCCGCGGACTGATGGAGGACCCGCTGTTCTTCAGCGCCGCGCTCGCCGGCGGTAGTGCGCTCACGGAGCTCCTCGAGCGTCCCCCCGCTACCGGCCAGCTGGAGATCGAGGACGCTCTCGGTGAACCCGCGTGAGTGAGCCCTTCGAGGCGGTTGACGGTGAGACCGTCTACTCCGGGCACATCGTCGACGTGCGCATCGAGCGCTTCCGTCACGCCGACGGAGCGGTCGTCTCCCGCGAGGTCGTTCGCCACAGCGGCGCTGTGGGGATGCTCGCCCACGACGAGCAGCACGTGTGGCTCGTGCGCCAGCCACGCGAGGCCGTCGGCGAGCCAGCGCTGCTTGAGATCCCCGCCGGACGGCTCGACAAGCAGGGAGAGGAGCCGCTCGCGGCCGCCCAGCGCGAGCTCGCCGAGGAGATCGGCCGCGGCGCCCGCAACTGGCAGCCAATCCTCTCCTTCTACACCGGCGCTGGCTTCACCGACGAGCAGATCCATCTGTTTCTCGCCACCGACCTGTATGAGGCGCACGCCGATAGCGGCGAGGACGAGCGCATCGAGATCATTCCCTGGCCGCTCAAAGAGCTACAAGTGGCGATCGATCAGTGCCGCGACGCAAAGACCCTGATCGCGCTGTTCTGGCTCGCACGCCGGCTGAACATCTGATTGCACTCCCAGGAGCGCTCGCACGATCAGCGAAGCTGGGAGGGTGACTCCCGCAGCGACCTCCGCGCCAGAAGCCGCACGCACCGCGGATGCCGCCGGCACCGACGTCGCGATCACGCCGCTGATCCTCGACTTTCTCGCCTATCTCGAGCTCGAGCGCGGACTATCGCGCAACACCCTCGAGGCGTATCGCTCAGACCTGTTCCAGCTCGGTGAGTTCCTCAATCGCCGTGAGCTCCCAGCCACGCGAGCCAGCCACGGCGACCTCGCGGCCTTTCTCTCCGAGCTGCAGGTAGCGCCGAGCACGCTCGCGCGCAAGGTCGCCTGCCTGCGCTCCTTCTACCACCACCTCCGCCGCGAGGGCACCATCGAGCACGACCCCACCGCCGACCTGCGCGGTCCACGAAAGCCACAGCGCCTGCCGCGGGTGCTCACGCGTGAGCAAGTCGCCCGCTTGCTCGAGCAGCCGCGCGGGACTGAGCCGCTTGCGCTACGCGACCGTGCGCTGCTCGAGTCGATGTATGCGTGCGGCCTGCGCGCCTCCGAGGCGGTTGGGCTGGAGCTCGCCGACGTGGATCTCGAGGAGGGCCTTCTGCGCGCGCGCGGCAAGGGCTCCAAGGAGCGGATCGTTCCTATCGGCCGCCAAGCACTCGCCGCGCTGAACGCCTACCTGCGCAGCGGCCGCCCACAGCTGATCGCCCCGGATCGCGCCCAGCCCCCCGCACAGCTGTTCCTCAACAGCCGCGGCGCCGGCCTCACCCGCCAGGGGCTCTACAAGATCATCCAAGGCCACGCGCGTACCGCAGGGCTTGCAGAGCGAATGAGCCCGCACACGCTGCGCCACAGCTTTGCCACCCATCTGCTCGCCGGTGGCTGTGACCTGCGCTCACTGCAGGAGATGCTCGGCCACGCCGACCTCGCCACCACCCAGGTCTACACGCACCTATCAGCCGATCGGCTGAAGGACGCGTACTTCAGCGCCCACCCGCGAGCGAGCGCCACGCGGTAGACATCTGCCGGTGACCACGCCGCTCCTCCCGCCAAACCGGCGCGCGTTCGTGCTCGTGATCGACGCCTGCGGTGTCGGCGCGCTGCCCGACGCGGCTGCCTACGGCGATGCGGGCACGAACACGCTCGCGCATCTCGCCGAGAACCTTGGCGGCCTCGAGTTGCCGGTGCTCGAGCGCCTGGGGCTCGGCTCGATCCTGCCGTTGCGCGGAGTGGCGCCCAGCGCCGACCCGGCGATCCACGGGCGCCTACACCCACTCGGCCCCGGCAAGGACTCGATCAGCGGCCACTGGGAGCTGATGGGCGTGGTTGCCGAGCGCGCGCTTCCCACATACCCCAACGGCTTCCCGCCAGAGGTCATCTCCATGCTCGCGCAAGCCACCGGCCACGAGCTGATCTGTAACCGTCCAGACAGCGGCCTCGCAGCCATCGACGAGTTCGGCGCCGAGCATCTGCGCACGGGTGCGCTCATCATCTACACCTCACAGGATTCCGTGCTGCAGCTCGCCGCGCACGTCGAGCGAGTGCCGGTCGATGAGCTATATCGCGCGTGCGCCGCCGCCCGGGCGGCGATGAGTGGCGAGCACGCTGTCGGACGGGTGATCGCACGGCCGTTCACCGGTGACGTAGGTGCCTTCAAGCGCACCGAAGGCAGGCGCGACTTCGCGCTCGCTCCACCCGGGCGAAGCTATCTGCAAGAGCTCAACGACGCGGGCGTGGAGGTGCACGGGGTGGGCAAGATCCACGACTTGTTCGCCGGTGTCGGCGTGGACGTCTCACAACCAGGAGCCACAAACGCGCGAGCGCTCGCCGAAGTTCAAAGGCTGCTCGGGTCGCTGCCCAGCGGCCTTGTATTCGCGAACCTGATCGAGACCGACCAGGTATACGGGCACCGCAAGGACTGGGACGGCTTCTCCCGCGCACTGCGTGAGATCGACGCGAGCGTGGGGGAGATGCTTGCACGCGTACGCCACGACGATCTCCTCATCATCACCGCAGATCACGGTGTCGACATGACTCACCCGGGGACCGACCACACGCGTGAGTACGCGCCGCTGTTGGCTGTCACTGGTGAGATGCTCGCTCGAGGCGGAGGTGGTACTCGTCACGACGGCCCGCTAGCGGACGTCGGCGCGAGCGTCCTCTCATGGCTCGCCGGCCGGACGGCTGAGGGCCTTCCGGGGGACGCCTTCATAAGCTAGAGCCAGATGCCCGAGCTGCCAGAGGTTGAGACGATCAGACGCCAGCTCGCGCCGCTGGTCGAGGGCCGCAAGCTGCGAGCAATCGAGGTGCTCGACTGGCGCTGGTCGCGTCCGCTCGCACCCAGCGAGCTCGAGCAGGCGCTCATCGGCAGGCGCATCGAGCGGCTGGGCCGCCGCGGCAAGTACCTCGTGTGGAGCTTCTCAGATGACGTGCACCTCGCGCAGCACCTGCGCATGACAGGCGCGGTGCTCGCCGACCCCGACCCCGCGCAGCAGCATGTCGGCGTGCGCATGGAGCTGAGCGGCGGGAGCTCGCGGAAAGTGGGGCGCCTGGCGGTCGTCGACCCGCGCCGCTTCGGCACCGGCGAGCTGCTGCTCGGTACCGACGCGCTCGAGGCGTTCTTTGCGAGCCGCCTCGGCCTCGAGCCGTTCGATGCGCTGTTCACCGCGGAGCATTTGCGCGGGCTCGCTCGCGGGCGGACCGCGCCGATCAAGGCATTCCTGCTCGACCAGCGAAAGATCGCAGGCGTCGGCAACATCTACGCCGATGAGGCCCTACATCGGGCCGGTGTCCACCCCCGCCGGCCCGCGGGGCGGCTCACACGCGAGCAGTACGAGCGACTGCGCGAGAGCGTCATCGCGGCGCTCAGCGCCGGCATCGACGCCAAGGGCGCGAGCATCGATGACTTCCGTCACGTCGACGGCGTGCAGGGCTCCTTCCAGAACCAGTTCCTCGTGCACCTGCGCGAGGGCGAGCCGTGCGGGCAATGCGGCACGAGCATCGTCAAGATGGTCGTAGGCGGGCGCGGAACTTACGTGTGCGAGACCTGCCAGCCGCGCCCCAGAGCGCTCAAGCCGCGAGCGCGCTCAGGCCGCGAGTAGCTCGTCCAGCCGACCGCTCTCAGCGGCCGCCTGCACCTCGGTGAAGCCGCCGAGCAGCTCACCGTCGACGATCACCTGGGGAAAGCTCAGCATTCCCGTCTCGCGCGCCAACGCCGCGCGCCCCTCAGGGTTCTTCGCGAGGTTGATCTCCGAGAACTCCACGCCGCGCGACTTCAAAAGGCCCTTCACACGGACACAGAAGGAGCACGGCTCAGTCGTATAAACCGTTACCTGACTCATTACTTCACTAAATATAGCAACGGATTTGCGGGTCTCTGGGGCCCTGGCGCGGGGGCGCGTTGCCGTCAGCCGCGGACGATGTAGCGCTCCGGTACGAGGCGCTCGGTGCGCTTTGGCGGGCGCAGGTACTTGCGCTCCTGGCGCGGCGGGAGCTTCGGCCGCTTGCCCTCGTCCTCGTGCACGTAGGGGACGATCGACAGCAGGTGGCTGATGAGATTCAAACGGGCGGTGCGCTTGTCGTCGGCCTCCACCACATACCAGGGGCTCTCCTCGGTGTCGGTGTACGCGAACATCCTGTCCTTGGCTTCCGCGTAGTCGACCCACCGCGCACGCGCCTGCACGTCGGTGGGGCTGAACTTCCAGCGCTTGCGCGGGTCGGAAAGCCGTTTTTCAAAGCGCCGCTCCTGCTCCTCGTCGCTGACCGACAGCCAGTACTTCACGAGCATGATCCCGTCGTTCTGCAATGCCTGCTCGAACAGCGGACAGAAACGCAAGAACTCTTCGTACTCGTCCTCGGTGCAGTAGCCCATCACGTGCTCGACGCCCGCGCGGTTGTACCAACTGCGGTTGAACAGCGCCATTTCTCCGCCTGCTGGCAGGTGTGACACATAACGCTGGAAGAACCACTCCGAGCGCTCTCGCTCGCTGGGGGTGGGCACCGCCACCACCCTGCACGTACGCGGGTTCAGGTAATAGATGACGCGCTTGATCGCACCGTCCTTGCCGGCGGTGTCGCGACCCTCGAACAGCACCACCAGACGCCGCTTCTCGGCGACGATCCACTCCTGCATGTACACGAGCTCAGTCTGCAGCCGCACGAGCTCCTTTTCCGCCTGCTTCTCGCTCAGCTCCTCCGTGTCGTGTGCCACCTCTGCCACGGTAAAGGATGCCCGGGATGTCCGCACGTCGCGGTGGCGCAGGCCACACGCTGGCGAGCCCGACCGGGCTCTTTCGACGTCCGCGACGCCATTCATCATTGAAAGCTCATGTCCAGTCGAGCGGTGAAGACGGAAGCGGTGGTGCTGCGCTCGATGCGCTACGGCGAGGCGGACCGCATCCTGCACCTGTATACCCCGCATCGCGGGCGCGTGAGCGCGATCGCCAAGGGCGTGCGCCGCGCGCGTAGCCGCTTCGGCGGCCGTCTGGAGCCGTACTTCCGCCTGCACATCGAGCTGCACGAAGGGCGGGGAGAGCTGCTCACCGTGACGGGCGCGCAGACGATCGACGGTTACGCGCGGTTGCGCGGCGATGGGCGCGCGCTTGACGCGGCGGCGCGCGCGTGCGACGCGGTGGGGCGACTGTTTGAGACCTCAGAGCCGCACCCGGGCGTGTTCAACCTGCTGTGCCGGCAGCTGTCGCTGCTCGATATGCACGTCGGCGCTCTCGCGAGCAACCGCGCTGGCGCGCTTGCGTTTCGCTTGAAGCTGTTGCTGGCGGCGGGCCTTGCGCCGCAGCTGGGCGCGTGTGCGAGCTGCGGCGAGCAAGAGCACCTGGTGGGCTTCTCCGGCGCTGCCGGCGGCGTCGTTTGCACGGCGTGCGAGGCGGGCTCGTTTCCGCTGGAGCAGGAGGCACATGGCTTCATGACCGACGCGCTCGGCCGTGCGCTCACCGAGGTACCTGAGGCGACCGCGATGGCGCTCGGCCAGGTCGAGCGGGCGATCGCGGCGACGCTCGAGCACCACGCGCACGTGCGCCTGATGCCCGCTGCAGGGCACGCGGGCTGACTGCGCAGCGGCTGGACTAGCGCCCTGGCGAGCGGTCAGGCGGGCCGATCCCGGTATCGTGATGGGCTGTGGACGAGGGACTTCCAATCGCGTATCAGGTGCTGGACAAGGGCGTTGCTGTGCTGGCGTCTGACGGCGAGCGGGTGGGCACGGTGCACCATGTGGTCTCGGCGCCCGAGAAGGACATCTTCCACGGCATCGTGATCTCGATACCCGGGCACGGTCTCCGTTTCGTGGAGGCCGCGGATGTCGCGTCGCTGCACGAGTTCGGTGTGGATCTGCGGATCGATTCGGCCGCGGCGCAGGTCCTGCCCCAGCCTGGCGGCGGCGCACCGGTGTTCGCCGAGGATCCAGGCGAGATGAAGGGCTGGCACCACTGGGTGCACAAGGCCGCCGGGCGCGGCGACTGGAAACGCGAGCGCTGAGCGCCGCCGCCGGGTATCGCCCGCAGCCGGTGGCACAATCGAACGATGAGCATCGCCACTGAGCAGGACCTGGTCGCAGCTGGCTTCGCCGAGCGCATCGCTGAGCAGGAGGAGCAACTGCTCTCGCCGCTGGCTGCGCGCTCCTACCCGGCGCTGCGCGATCACTCAGAGGTTGACTGTGCGCTTCGCACTCCCTTCCAGCGCGACCGCGACAGAATCGTGCACAGCAAGGCGTTTCGCCGGCTGACACACAAGACGCAGGTGTTTGTGGCGCCGCGCGGCGACCACTACCGCACGCGCTTGACACACACGCTTGAGGTGACTTCGATCTCGCGCACGGTTGCGCGTGCGCTGCGCTTGAACGAGGATCTGGTGGAGGCGATCGGCCTCGGACACGACCTGGGGCACCCGCCGTTCGGGCACATCGGCGAGGAGGTGCTGGACAGCTGCCTGAAAGAGCGCTTCGGCAGCGACTTTCGCCACTACGAGCACTCGCTGCGGATCGTGGAGCATTTGGAGCGCGACGGCGTGGGGTTGAACCTGACTGAGCAGGTAAGAGAGGGGATCGCGAGGCATTCCAGCCGCACACCGTCGCCGCGGACGCTTGAGGGGAGAATCGTGCGCGTGATCGATCGCGTTGCATACATCAACCACGACATCGACGACGCGGTACGCGCGGGGCTTTTGCGCGAGCAGGATCTGCCTGGCGAGCCGATTGCGGTACTCGGCGAAAGCGGCTCCGCGCGGATCGACGCGCTGGTGCACGACATGGTCGAGCATTCCCAGCAGGCGGGGGACATCGTGCAGGGACCGTTGGCGGGGCCGGCGATGAGCGAGCTGCGCGAGTTCATGTTCGAGCGGGTGTACCTGGGGCCGGCGGTGAGGGCGGAGCGGGAGAAGATCGAAGCGGTCGTGCGCAGGCTGTTCGAGCACTATGTGGAGCACCCGGAGCTGTTGCCGGGCGGTGTGGATGGGGCGCCGGCGGGCGACGATGTGGCGCTGGCGCAGCGGGTGACGGACTACCTGGCGGGGATGACCGACCGCTACTGCATC
>JBEKAM010000105.1:0-17860 GCA_050015915.1 Solirubrobacteraceae bacterium | reverse complement strand
CAGGGTCGATCGTGCCGACCTCCTCCCCGAGGCCGCCCTCGACATCGTTGCCGAGCTCGTCTGAGATCTCCTCGGCTGCGGTTTGCGGGCTCTCGCCCTCTGCGGTGTCCTCGTCCTCTTGTTGTGCAAGCTCCTTCGGGCTGAAGCGAAGCCCGAATGAAAGCTCCGGCCCGATAGTTGCCTCAAGGAACGGTGAGCCGAGCGCGAGTAGCGTCGTCGACGTCTGCGCGATCGGAACCTCGATCATGTCGATCGACGGCGTCAGCGGCTGACCGGGCGTGTAGGTGAAGCTGAGCGACGGGTGTACCGCTCCGCCGAACTCGATCGCTTGGGGCCACTCGATCGCCGGTGGTGCAGGAGACGTGGTTGGTGCCCCGGTCCCAGGTGGGATATGCCAGCCGAGCGGCACGAACGAGTACGTGAACTTACTCGCGACAGTGCCGCTCGAGGGGCTGTAGTCCGCTGTCAGCCCGAACCCGCTAGAGCTCACACCCGGCACAAGGCCGCTCAGGGCGTTATCGCACACCCCGACCGACCCCAGCGATATCCCGGCGGTGACGGACACCTCCAGTGTGTCTGAGGACAGTGACGGCAGTGGCAGCAACTCCTGCTCAGCTGACGCGAATCCCGGGGACAACGAGGCCAGGTCATCGCACTCTTGGGGTTGTGGCGAGCCGCCAACCGTGAGCGTCGCCACACCACAGCCACTCGTCACAGGAGCATGAGCAGCATCACCGGAGTAGCTAACGACGAGATAGTAGGTGCCATCCGCGAGCACCAGCGGACTGGATGCCGCGGCTACCCCGTTAGCCACAGCTACGGTCCCGCCGCTGGCAGTCTGCTGCGTGCACTGGTTATCAGCGTAAAGCGTGTAGGTGACCGACCCGCTTGCGGCCGCCACCCCGCTGGGGCTCGTGATCTGAGCGCCAGCAGTCGCGGAGGCGCCAGTCGGTATGGTGAGCGCCGCGCCGGACTGCCCCGCACCGGTAAAGCTCGCACTGACCCCAGTCTGTGCCCGCGCAGGAGGGCTACCGAAGATCATCGTCTCCGAGCCACACGGGCTCACTGCTGCCGAGTTAGACGAATCCCCGCTGTAGCTCGCCTGCCAGTAGTAGGCGTGATTCGTCGGCAGTTCCAGGCCAACCGGGGTGGATTCCGGCACGATGCCTTCCTGGACCGAAAGTTCGACACCAGCCGTCGCGACCTGCTGAGTACACGCAGCATCAGAGTACACCCGGTAGCTGACAGTTCCTTCAGCATCCGAGGCATAGGCACCCTCGATCGACGCTCTGTCGGTCACTTCTGTGGGTTCTGCCTCCTGCAGCACGCCGTATTCCCCGCTCGTATCGCCGAGAGTGTCACTCAAAGTCGTGGTCAACAGATCGTCCACGTTGCCCGCTACGAGCGGCACGTTTGGCTGGGCCTCCAACGTGAAATACGTGTACTGACCCGACTGTAGCGCCGGCGTGAACTCGACCGTGCCCTCTTCATTATCCGCCAGAGCCGCAGTCCCACCCAAGAATTCCATGCCCGGCCCCTCATAGTCAAAGGGATCTTCAAGGCTTCCCCCAAACGGACAACCCGCGGGCACCGGCGGACTCGGCGGCGCGCAAAGCCCATCACCATCGAATCCGAAATCGTTATCGCCCGACCCTTGAACCCCTATCTGCAAACTCGTAAGTGGCTGCTGTGAATCATTCTGAACCGCTACAAGCGCATCATCGACCGAGTCATAAAACGGCTGACTAGCATCCTGAAGCACCTCCGGTGTCTGCGTGCCACCGCTCCCCACGACATTGATCAGAAACTGACAGCTCGTGTCAGCCGATACCGCCGGGCACTGCGTAAACGGCGGCGTCGTCGGCCCCGCCGGCCCCATCGCAGCCGACGCCGAAACCGCCCAGCCACCAAAAGCACCCAGCACCACCACAAGCGCCCCAACGAGCCGCACAAGCCTAACGCCCCGAGATCCTATAATCCCAAGGGCCGGGATGAAAGTAATCCTCGACATTATGCTGGGTACGCTAGCCACCCCTGGCCACCGCTGTCAAGAGCCGTCCCCGACAATGCCGACGGCAGCGCTACCCTGAGCCACCATGCGCGGGCGACCCGCCTAGAACATATGCATCGCAGCTATCGCGGCCCCGCGGAAGCAACACTCGCTAGGCCGCTCCTACATCGAAGCGATGCGGCTTCAGATGCCGCCAGATGCGAGCCTCCCACGAATCACTCGGCGACCAGACCTCGAAGTGCGCGCTATCGAACCCGGCTCGGGCTAGCCGCAAGCGAGCCGACGATCTCAGCGCCCCGCGAGTCCCGATAACAGCGCTCGTGGCTGAGACAGCTTTGCGGGTTTTGCATCTCGGCTGCGAGCGTTAAGGATGAGCCCGCCGACTCACTGCCGTCAGATCGAGCCAAGATCAAAGGCTCATACACGCCGACGACATCACCACATTGGCTGCATCGTGGCCGGTCGATGCCCAAGATGATGGCCTCGCCGGACAGTGCCATACATCGAAACCAACTACGACTGTGCGATCCGTAGTGACTACGGACGCTACCCGTGGTCGAGGTAGAGCAAAGCATTGAACCCTCTGCCCATGCGCCTGGCATCGCCGCCTGGCCGTTTGAGCCCCAAAGAGCCTCTCAATGGCTCGCTCGAACACATAAGCGAGACCTCCAGCGGAATCACCCGACCGTGACGCTATAGGATTGGCGCCCACTCGCCATACGGCCGGTCGGCGCACCAGTCCGGCGTGACCGTTATCAGTCGTGGATCGAGCAGTCATCATCAGAGAGGATCGCGTCTTGGGCGCGTCGGATGCGACCAGCTCCGGATTTGTCATCGATGATCTGTACGGCATCCTGAAACAGATCGTCCTGTTGAAGGGTGACCTTCGATGATTGGTCCAGGCGTCTGGCGAGATCCTTCGCGGCCAGATATTCGGCGCGACGCTCCTCGCGGTAGGTTCGGAACTCGAGGTCGACGCCGTAGAGCCGCTTGATCGCGTAGATCAAGGTCGCCAGAGCGGAGACACTCGCTGCCACGCTCGGGGCAACGACAAGCGCAATTTCTAGTGGGCTTTCGTAGCTCAACCGGAGGATTTCGACTTTCCCAACCGTCCGGCTAATCCATAGATCGATTGGTCGCCCCGGCAGGCCCGCTCGGGCTAGCTCTAGAGGGTCCTGTGGCTTTGGACTAGCCACATAATCCGCCATCACTACTAGCTCGCTCAACAAGTCAAGGTCGCGTCTTAGTCCCGTGACGGTCATCCGGGTAACATTGGGTGCAGGGAGTACTACCGACAAGCTCAGCGTCTCCACCTCGGTATCGGCTCCCGTGAGTGTGCTTAGCATTCGACAGGATCTTAGAGCGGCACGGAGCCATCAGGAACGCCACGCATCCTCCACGGGTTGCGAGAACTCAGTCCGCTGCACCGGGCCGCCGATCTCCACACGCTCGGTGTCCGCAATCTGCTCCAGTATGACCCCCTCACGCGCTGTTGGCGCCAGCGTTGCCCTGGTTCTCACGCTCGGCGACATGCGCTTGGGTCAGCATCGACCCTCCTCGATGGTTGCTTGGGACGCACAAGTAAAGCCGACCGTGCAGGCACCCCGCGAGCATCACCCTCGACAACAAGCTCACAACGTACTGTGAGTTCGGGCGCCTACTGCGAACTCAACCGGCAGCGATAATCACTCACCACACCTTTCTAGACCCTCTGTCAAGGGTTGCTAGCGGCCGCAGAGCAGCGCTGACATCAGCGTCTCTCGTCGCCGCGTCGGTAGCCGAGGCGGGCGGAGATGCGGTCGGCGGTTGAGACGAGGTGCGGGCCGAGCGCGTCGACGAGCTCCTCGAGTGTGATCATCGCGCTGGGTGCGGCAAGGTTGACGGCGGCGACGACGTCGCGCGCCTCGTTGCGCACGGGCGCAGCTATCGCATACAGCTCCGGCGCGAGCTCCTGGTCGTTGACGGCGAAACCGGCAGCCTGGATCTCGTCGAGCTCCTCACGTAGCGCCTTCTTGCTTGAAACCGTGTTGGGGCCGCGTTTGGTGAGCTTCATCTGCGCGATCAGCTCGCGCTGCTCGGCCTCGGGCAGGTTGGCAAGTAGCAGCTTGCCCATCGCGGTTGCATATGCGGGCAGGCGCGAGCCGGTGTGCAGGTCGAGGTCGATCTTCCCCTGTCCGCGCCGGAAGCTGCGCACACGGTCGACGTAGAGGACGTCGGTGCCGTCGAGCACGCCGAGGCTCGTGGAGTAAGACGTGCGCTGGCGTAGCTCCTCGAGGTAGGGGTGTGCATGCTCGCGCAACCCGGTGGAGTTCAACGCGGACATGCCGAGGTCGGTCACGCGCAGCCCCAGCCGGTACTTGCGAGAGGCTCCCTGCTCCAGGTAGCCAAGGGCCACCAGCGTGATCACGTAGCGGTGCGTGGTCGAGCGGCTCATCCCGAGCTCATCCGCGATGTCTGCGATGCCAAGCACGGGCCGTTTGGGCGTGAAGCAGCCGAGGATCGCAAGCCCCCGCTCAAGCGACTGCGAGTAACGGGGCTCGCGCAGGCTCGGAATCGACCACGCGGGCTCCTGCTCGCGTTCGGACTTTGACGCTGACGGCCTTCTAGGCATCGTTCCACTTTCTCCGGCTCGTGAGAGATTCGTTAACGGCTGCGAGTTCAGTTGCTAGATATATCACCCTTAGTTCACGAGAAGGGCACTGAACTTCATCGACACTTAACTAAATAACTAGCGTCTGGCCATGCCGGCCGCGAACCACCGGAACCGTGCAGTTAGTGCATGTACGCAGGATGTCCCGGGGCAACCGCCACTCTTACGCTGTATTCCGGCTATCACTTTTCAACGGGCTTATCGGTATGGACTTTTCAAGGTAAACGCACCCGTGTGCTAGTTACGCCGTGCCGTCTATTCGACGATGCTCCGCGAATCGCACTGCGGTAGAGCCCCGCGGGCCACTCTGCCACGCGGCCATGTCCGGGGGCACCTGGTCGGTGATCTTCGAGATCGTCTCCCGCACTGCTAGGGAGAACCCTTCGGCATAGGCTGCTGCCGCCCCAACCAGAACGATGCTAAGAACCAGGGCATAGGCCAAGCGCCGTGAACCACGATCGCTGATCGGTAACCATCGTCCCATCGCTCATTGGGTGGCTTTAGCCTGCAGCTTCGCCTGGGGCGACCTAGGCGAGGGGAGACGTTCAAGGCTTGAGCGATGCGGCGCACGATGTGCCATGCGGGGGCGGCTTGGCATAGCTCGATCCGTGCCAGCGTGCCGGTAGTGATCCCGGCGTCGAAGGCCACCATTTCACGAGGTATGCCCCGAGCTTCGCGTAGCTGGCGCACCGTTGCGGCAAGCGCGGGAGCGGGCATCACCCGGGTCATCGGCTCGAACATCCCACGCGACAGATCATGGGGTCCATACTCTCCAGGATAGGTATTTGACTACTAGTTGCCGCCACGATAACGCCCGACGATATGCACTCTCCGCTGTCGCCACGCTCGCCGAGAGCAGGCGGGGCTTAGGCGGTTAGGGCCGGCGGGGCGGGGAATCACGCACGCCTACAGAATGGCGCTCTGCTCGCGGTCCTGGCACATGCCAGGTGATCGCCTCGGATGGTGAGACTCCGAGTGCTCGGCAGAGCTTGACGAGTGTGTCGAGGCTCGGTTCGCGCCGTCCACGCTCCAGCAGCGAGATATGTGTGCGATGCAGGCCGGCCGCTATCGCCAGTTGGTCTTGCGAGAAGTCCCGTTGCTTACGAGCGGCCTGGAGCGATTTCCCGAAGCCACGGTTCAACGCCCACCGCCGACGAGCCGCAGATGTCGCGTCGGGGAGAACTGGTTCGTCTGCGCTTCGGACTCAGGAGGAAGCCGCAGCAGCTCGCGCACCAGGTCTGAGAGCGATTGGTCACGCAGCGCGGCCAGTTCGGCGAGGTGCTGACACTCGCTTGGCGCAAGACGTACGACGATCGGCTTCGAGCACGTCTGCATCACACGCAGATCAGACCAAGCACGTCGAGATGCTTCAGCGCAGCCGACGCACGAAGCGCGCCGCCTGGATCTTGGTGGATCATGCCCCTCTCAGCCAGAGTGAGGATTGCTGCATCCACGTCGGCCAGCGTAATGCTGTCAGTGACCTCGGCGTACAGCTCGTCAGGCGTAGCAGCGCGCTTGCTGCCGATTAGCTGCACAACTACGGCCCGTTCGGCGACGGTAGGATCGTCCGCCATTGGCAGAAGAACTCCTTCTGGCGATGTAGGCGAGCGGCCGGGGTCCGATCCCGGCTGCCTCGCCAGCATACAAACGGCGCGAGCCTAGCAGATTACGCCTCTCAGTGGAATCCGAATAGATGACCGTTCCCGATGACGACTACATCGCGCTAGGTCGAGCGCTCGCAGCACTACGACGCCAAGCCGGCCTAACCCAAGCCCAAGCCGGCAAGCAGGCCGGCATCCGCAACACCCACGTCTCAGCCGTCGAGCGCGGAGAACGCGGCCTCAGCTACCGCACCCTGCTTGCGCTACTGCGAGCCTACGGTGTCGGGATGCGGAAGCTGGTCGAAGAGATCGAGCGCGTCGAAACCGAATAGCACACACCGTCCCGTACGTGATCAAAGGCTGCCCTTGGCCAGCACCGTCGATCACCAGCGTTGCCTCGACCACGACCTCATCGTTAGCAGTAGGCGATCTCGTCGCCGGCGTGATGACTGAGTCAGTCCGTAGCGATTACGGATCGGCAAGGCGTAGTTCGATCGCTTGACGCGCGGGCCGGGGTGACGATGATGTGTGTATGGACCGTCCACTATGCGACCACTGCCAACGCGTCATTGGCGTCTACGAGCCGGCGGTCGTGATCCTGCCCGATGGCGGCGAGCGGTCAGGCTCGTATTTGACGCTTGGCTCCGCGCTAGCGGACCCGCAGAGCCGCGCCCTCCACGCGCGATGCCGCCGGGAGGAAACCGCTCTAAGCGCCGTTAGCGCTCTGCTCGCCGAGCACTGAGCCGAATCGGGAGGAATTTCTTCACGTCGAGCCTTGCCCGCCAAGACAAGGAGCGTCATGCCGAGCAGCCGACCGAGAGGAACTCGCCATCCATCTAGCGGCCGAGAGCGCAGCATCGTGTTACGAGGTTGGCCGCCGGTGATGCGGCTCTACCATGAGCGTCTGCGAACGGCACACCAGACTTGCCAGACGGCGGGCGTCGAAGGCCAGACACAGAACAGGCGTTCTCGGCAGTGGCGGGTCGGGCGGATCGGGATTGACCGGTGGCGCAGGCCGGGGTAGATGTGCCGGCGGGCGCGTTGCTCACACAGGAGCATCTTCCACCGCCCTGATGAGTTCGGAGAGGCCGACATCGAGGGCGCGGATGATGCGTCTAACGGTGAGCCATCGGGGGTTGGTGATGCCGCGCTCGATGCGTCCGAGCGACGCAACCGTGAGGCCGGCGCTAAAGGCCACGGTTTCTTGGGTGGTTCCGCTGTCTCGTCGCAAGCGACGTAGCGCGTAGCCAAGGGCTGGGTCTGCGGCTCTCAGATCGTGTGCGGGCATCGGCTCATGGCTAGTAGCTAATGGTTGGTTGGACAGACGGGCATGTTCCAGCCTGTCCCGGCAGCAAGCTAACAGCAGGATTGCGTGGGTAGACAAAACCGCGAAGCTCTGTCTAAGGTCGCCGGAACGAGGAGAAGACAGTTACAAGCTGACCTTATTTGCAGCGTCCACGGGGTTTTCCGCAAGGTGCCGTGCGCCGGTTTCGCGAGCCAGCCGAGCGGTTACTGCCGCCCCTCCAAGCCCAAGCGACCACTTATCGGTGAAGCCACTGAGCTGCCGTGCGTATCGGGACAGCCGTCGCGGCATCGTCGCCGCGACTACGGTCAGCTCGGGATGGATGATCTCCGCGACTTCGGAGAGTGTCTCTACTGGCGTGTCGGCGCCGAGGTAAGTGATGCGCCAGCCGAGCTCGTGGAGCGCGATCCCGAACACGATCAGTCCAAGGGTGTGCTGCTCGCTCGGGCCACACGCCAGCAGCGCCCGGGGACCGAGCCCGCGATCCCAACCGCGGGCGAGAGCGAACAGCCGCGCCTGAAAGAAGTTGGTCGCGAAGTGCTCTTCGCCGACCGAAATCCGTCCAGCGCTCCACTGCTCCCCGACCTCATGCATGTAGGGCATCAGCACGTCACGGGTGACCGTGGTAGGCGTGAACGCCACAAACAACCGCTCAAGCGTCCGCTGGGCCGAGGTCTCATCAAAACGGGTGAGCGCCCTGCGGATCTCTGCCCGAGCCGCGGCCGCGTCACGCGGAGGGACCTGGCGGCCATCTCCAGCACTGACCGCAAAGCGAGCTGCGCTCGTCAGCTCGGCCGCCTGCGCGGGCGGGATACCTTCGCCGAGGTAGCGCTGCATAAGGCGGACCCGCGCCTCATCGGCGGGCGCATACAGCCGGTAGTTACCAGCGGAGCGCCGTGGCCTGAGCAGGCCATAGCGACGTTCCCATGCCCGCAGCTTGTGCGTACTGACCCCGGTGCGACCACTGAGGTCCCCGATCCGCATCCACGCTGAACGAGACGCCGGCACAGCCGCAAATTCTAAACCTTCGACAAACCTTAGACACCGCCACTACCAGCGCTCCGCCACAGAGACCCCCATCCGCAACGTCCGGCAACCACTCTGGACCATCGACCAATCCGTCGTAGACCCCGCCATATGCCACGGCCGCCATAATCGTAAGCTTCCATTATCAGGAACTTGTTCGCGCCATGTGCGCCTACCAAGACCAGGAGCTCCACTCCGAAAAACCGGCCGAAAGGAACTCGCCGCCGACTACCCGCGCTGGCTCTACCAAACCCCTGCCGACTCGCAGTTCTCACAAGCCCTCGGGGGCTGCCTGGCGATCTTCAGACCTTAACCACAGCATCTTGTGCCGTCGGCAGTATGAGCCCCCTCGGGCAGCGAGCACGGTCCGTGGCCTACCCAGGCTAGTAGTTATCTGCTATCCGCGTTTGCGGAGCAGGGCGATGAGTGTCATTGCGAGGATTCTGACGTCGAGGCTGAGTGACCAGTGGGTGATGTAGTAGTTGTCGAGTTCGATTCTTTCGGCGAGGGATGTTTGTCCGTGTAGGCTGTTGACTTGTGCCCAGCCGGTGATGCCTGACTTGACGCGGTGTCGGTCGTTGTAGCGGGCGATGTTCTCGGTGAACAGTTGCGCGAACTCGGGGCGCTCTGGGCGTGGGCCGACTAGTGCCATGTCGCCGCGGAGCACATTTAGTAGTTGGGGTAGCTCATCGAGTGAGGTGCGGTGCAGAATCCGCCCGATTGTGGTGCGACGCTCTTCGCTGTTTTCGCCGCCGGGGGCTATGTCTTCTGCATAGAGGTAGTCCCGTATGGCATCGCTGTCATCCTCTGGGGGGTGTTGAGGGCTGCGCATTGAGCGGAACTTGTAGAGGTTGAATTCGTTGCCGTCGCGGCCTACTCGGCGTTGGGCGAAGAGTGCGGGGCCTGGTGAGCTGAGCCGGATGGCTATGGCCGCGCACAGCATCACGGGCGAGAACACGATCAGCAGTAGGAGCGCGAGCGTGCGGCCGAGCGCGTGCTTGATCGCGAACCTGATGCCCTTTGGGTCGATGGCGGGCCAGGAGAGCAGCGGTAGCCCACCGAGCGTCTCATAGCGTACCCGGTCGTTCATCGTGTCGAATATTCTCGGGATGACGGACACCTCGATTCGTAGTTCGTTGCAGCGCCGCACGACGCCAGCGACGCTAGCGTCTGGTGCGGAGGAGAACGCAACGATCACTCGACGTGCGCCGGTCTCCTGAATTGCTTCGTCGAGGTCATCGATAGTGCCTAGCACTGGCAGACTGCGGCCTACCTTCCCTGGTGGTGGTGGATTATTGTCTAGGAATCCGACCGGTGTCAGCCCGTACTCGGAGTGTGAGCTGAGACTCTGTGCGACTTGGACGCCGACCATGCCAGCACCGAGGATCAATACAGGGCGTTGGGATAGGCCGAGCCTCCGCGCCGAGTGCTGGCAAGCCACGAGCAGTCCCCTGCACGCGATCAGCACGACTATCGCGTAAATCCACGTACGTATCCAGGGTGTGGTGGGCGGCATTTGTCCGTTGACAGCGATCCCGATCGCAGCGACCGCCATCACTGCAACGGACACGCCACTGACGATGACCCCAACTGCGGTGAGTATCGGGGTCCTGATCTGCGGCCAGTAGAGGCCGCGGGCGCACACGATCAGCGTGGCGAGCGGCGGTAAAATGAGCAGCGGGCCACTCAGGGCGTTTATGTTGGTCGTGGCGTGGATGCCGCCAAGCGCGAGCGTAACCGCACCCCACAGCAAGAGAAAGTCAGTGGCGGGACGTAGGAAGGCGAACACGGCACTCTCCCGCCACCAGGGCGTTTCTGGCAGGCCGAGCAAGCTGCGGCGCACCCGTCGGGCTCCGAGCAGGAGCCGTACGGCGAAAATGAGCTTCGAGAGGCCGCGTCCGCCGAGGAATTCGAGCTCTGCGAGCCACTCCTCCAAGTAGCGGCCCCGGGCGCTGGGCGGCAGTATTCGCGCCGCGCGCCGCACGATCTGTACAGCAAGCCACGGAAACCAGCCAGCGAGCTCGGCAACAATAAGGTTGATCATGGCCGTGGCGATCGCGATGACTACCCAGCTCACGTCGGAAGCACTCCTTTGAATGTTGCTCGTGGTTCGGCTGGCTGGCTCAATGGTCGTGAAGATCTGGGTATTGCGTCTAGGTCGTTGAGGG
The DNA here is from genome assembly GCA_050015915.1 of Solirubrobacteraceae bacterium. GTDB lineage: Bacteria > Actinomycetota > Thermoleophilia > Solirubrobacterales > Solirubrobacteraceae > Palsa-744. The sequence goes on along the minus strand of JBEKAM010000105.1, from coordinate 7,101 downwards.
TGATCGACAGTTCGTTTTGCGCGATTCGCTCGCCCTCGGCGGTCAATGTGTAGTAGCGCCGCGCGCGGCGGCCTGCGACTTTCGGGTCGATGTCCTCGAGGGCACTCTCGACCCAGCCGGAGCGCTCGAGACGAGCAAGGATGGGATAGATCGTGCCGCTGGGTAGATCAGCTGCCTTCGCCATCTCCAAGCCGTAGAGCGGCGTTGTGATGCTGCGAAGGAGCACCGCGAGTATTGCCTGTGTTTGCAGCGTTAGACGGGGCATACGTGCAACTCTACATACCCCCACGGTCGGCGTCAAGACGCAGGGCAGAGCAAAGAGGACTCCAGAGCTCAATCGAGCTGAACAATGGCGATGCAGCCGCGCCGGGGCAGAACCTTGGCTCGTTGTTCCGGACAGCCAGGGGTTCTGATTATTGGACAGTATGGCGGCCACAGTGTCTCTCAAATTCCAACTAGACAAAGCTTTCGGGATTCTGTAGACAGCCATCTCCGGACCATCTATCCGAATGCGTTGAATGAGCGCCGAGACCGTAAAGGGGTTAGATCTATGCCGAGCGAGCAGTGGGATCGTGTTGATTTGCCCGTCGATCGGATACCGCAGCGCTGGTATAACGTCCTGCCGGATCTCCCCCGGATGCCGGAGGAGTATCTCGACGCGGTGAGCGGGAAGCCACTGTCTGACGTTGAGGCGAGCCGGCTGTTTGTTCCGGCTCTAGTTGCTCAGGAGCGCTCTGTTGAGCGGTGGATCGAGATTCCCGCACCGGTGCTTGAGGCATACAGGATGTGGCGCCCTACCCCGCTGTTTCGCGCTGCGAGGCTGGAGAAATATCTCGGTACGCCAGCCGAGATCTACTTCAAGTACGAGGGCTCGGGGCCGGCTGGGAGCCACAAGTTGAACTCTGCGCTCGCACAGGCCTACTACGCCAAGCGCGACGGGATCAAGCGGCTCGTGACAGATACCGGTGCTGGGCAATGGGGGCAAGCTATTGCCCTCTCTTGCGCACGTTTCGAGCTCGAGCTGTTGGTTTACATGATCCGGGCGAGCTATTCGCAGAAGCCTTACCGGCGAATCCTGATGGAGACCTACGGCGCCGAGGTCCACCCGAGCCCCGGAATAGACACAGAATACGGCCGGCGACTACTAGACGGCTCGCCAGAGCATCCCGGTAGCGAGGGAACAGCTGTCAGCGAAGCGATGGAGACGGTCCTCGGGAACCCCGAGAGCCGGATGGCGGTCGGCGCGTTCTCGAACTACTGCCTAATGCACCAGACCATCATCGGCCTTGAGACTCGGGAGCAGCTGGAACTCATCGACCGTGAGCCAGATTTCCTGATCGCCTCGGTGGGCTGCGGCTCGAACATGGGCGGGTTCGTGAACCCGTGGATCCCCGACAAGCTCTCCGGGCGAGACATAACGTTCCTCGCGGCTGAGCCTGCAGCCTGCCCAACGCTCACTCGTGGTGTCTATGGCTGGGACTACCCCGACTCTGCCGCGAGCGGCCCGCGAGTCCTGAGCTACTCCCTAGGCCACGAGTTCGTGCCCCCCACGATCCATGCCGGGGGACTTCGCTACCACGCCTGCGCGCCGCTGATCGGGCTGCTTCGCCACGAGGGACTGATCGACGCTGTTGCGCTACGCCAGTCAGAGATCTTCGCGGCAGGGAAGCTGATGGCTCGCCTGCATGGCTATCTCCCTTGCCCTGAGGCCGCGCACGCCCTGAAGGCCGCGATCGATGTAGCTCTGCGCTGTAAGGAAGAAGACCGCCGTGCGGTCATCGTCTTTTGCTACAGCGGGCAGGGGTTCCTAGACCTCGGAGCCTACGCAGACTTCAACAGCGGAGTTCTCCACGACGTCGAGCCGGACCTCTCCGCAATCACCGAAGGTGCGTTCGCATGAGGAGTTATCCAATGCTCATCGACGGTGAGGATGACACCGGCACGGGCTGGATCTATGTCGTGCGTGCATCCGCACTGATCGGCGACCCCGAACAGGCATTCAACCTCAAGCGCGGCCTAGAGCTCCAGAAAATCAATCCGGCGGACGTGGCCGAGAACCGAGACGTTATTGCTCGATGCGCGTGGGGTGATGACAGCCATAACCAGCGTGCCCTCCAAGCAGCCGCCCGCGCGAGCGAGACCTACAGCCGTTTCAGCCTGCAGCAACTCCGTGATATTGGCGCAGATTTCCATCAGGAGCTCCTTGACCGCGCCGCGGAGCTGGTGGAGATCCTAATCGTGGAGGGGCATCCCCGCAGCCTCGCTGAATGGGAGGTCAGCGGAATCGTCCACGGCTTTGATGAGCTGACACGCGACTGGTACTACGAGCAGCTGCATCAGCGATTCCGGGTCGCCGGCCACGACATGCAACTCGTGCGCAAGCCCGACGGCGTGGTATGCATCAACCCTCCCCAGAACGCCGCAGCGTCTAACTCTACGATGGGCGCCCTCGCGCTGCTGGCTGGGAACACGCTCGTGGTGAAGGTCCCGCGAAGTACCCCGACCGGAGTGATGTTCCTCTACCGCGAGATCGCACAGCCAATCCTCGAGCGCCACGGAGCACCCCCAGGAACACTCAACCTCATCTCCGGTGATACCCAACGCATCCTCAAACAATGGCTAGAGAGCCCACACGTCAACGACGTCATGTTCTTTGGGTCAAGCAACGCCGGCCTCAAGTTCGGCAGCGAATGCTTTGCCGCGGGTAAGAAGCCGATCCTCGAGCTGTCCGGCAACGATGGGCTGCTCGTCTGGCGCGACGCAGACCTAGACGGCGCGACGAAGGCACTCGGCGAGTGCTTCCTAGGATCAAGCCAGATCTGCATGGTCCCGAAGTACGCGATCCTTCACCCCGAGATCGCCGAGGAGCTCAGCGCGCGTCTCACCGCGCACGCCCTATCACTAAAGCCAGGGTATCCAGAGGACCCAGAAGTCGTTCTCAGCCCGGTAATCAAGCAAGACCAGTTCTTTGACTTCCTCTCCGAGGCCCAGCAGGCCGGATGCCCCATCCTCACCGGAGGAGAACGAGTAGGCGTGGATGGCAACCCAAACCCAGCAGGCTTTTTCCTACAGCCAACAGTCATCCGTGTCAATGGGCTCACCAAAGCACGAGAGCTCTCTTGTGTACGCGAAGAGACCTTCTTCCCGATGCTACCGCTCATCGTCCCCGACCACGACAGCCCCAATCTGCTTGAGGAAACACTCTGGTTCATGAACACAAATACATATGGGCTACGCAACTCGATATGGGCCCGCGACGAGAACGTCGCCAGCACATTCGAACGCGGACTAACCAACGGCGGGCTACTAAAGATCAACGAATCCCACGTCGGGTTCCTACCAATCCTCGCGACACACGGCGGCACAGGCCGGACAGGAGGCCCAACCGGCGAACTGAACTACGCGATCCTGAGAACCACCCACGCACAAGGAATCAGCCGCCCCCACCCCCCACCGCCACCACACGCCCCCGATACAGCTCCCGAATTGGCTAGGGCGTCAGCGTGAGTGCCGCAGACGCAGCCCCGGTGACCCAGGCGCCCCGGCAGATCCTGATTATTGCCTCGCTCGCCGCGTTCATGGCTTTCCTCGACGCGACGATCGTCAACATCGCATTCCCCGCCCTGCAACACGCCTACCACGACGAGGCAAACTCCTCGATCTCCTGGGTCCTGAACGCATACAACATCGTTTTCGCTGCGCTACTCATACCCGCCGGACAACTCGCTGACCGCTATAGCCGCCGCAAGCTCTTCCTTCTCGGCCTAACACTATTCACACTCGCATCAGGATGCTGCGCAATCGCACCCACCCTCCCGCTACTCGTGGCGGTGCGGATGACCCAAGCCCTCGGCGCAGCGATTCTCATCCCGACCGGAATGGCACTCCTACTCCCCGCCTTCCCCGCCAGCGAACAGATCAAAGCAATCGCGCTCCTCGCGGCCGTATCCGGAGTCGCGTTCGCGGCCGGCCCAACCATCGGCGGCATCCTCATCAACACCGTCGGCTGGCAAGGAATCTTCCTAATCAACCTACCCCTCGGCATCCTCACACTAATCATTAGCTCACGCCTCATCAAAGAGGACCACACGCTGATCACCAAATCCGGTAAGCCCAATATCTTGGGGGCGCTACTCATACTGACCGGCGTCGGGATACTTGCGCTCGCTATCGTCCAAGGCAACACCTGGCAGTGGACAAACGTACGCACAATCGCCTCCCTCCTCACAGCAACCGCCCTGCTAACCGCAGCCGTATGGCAAACCAAAACACGAGCAACCTCATCAATTGAGCTAGACCTCCTCAAAACACGAAAATTCGCCGCCGCTAACATCGCGATCTTCGCATTCGCGATCGGGCTCGCCGCAAAGCTCCTCTGCGATGTCCTCTTCATGACAACCGTATGGCACTACTCGGAGCTCAAGACAGGCCTAGCCGTCAGCGCAAGCCCCATCGTTACCGCCATACTCGCAAGGACCGCAGCACGCCTAGCCATCAAAACCGGTCAACGCGCCAGCGCAACACTAGGCGGCACGCTCTACGCCGCCGGATGCCTCTGGTACACCCAACGCATGGGCACACACCCCCACTACCTCACCAGCTACCTCCCCGGGACCATCCTCACAGGCAGCGGCATCGCACTCATACTACCCACCCTCACAAGCACAGCAATGCTCGCCGTACCAGAAACCCAAATCGCCGCAGGCGCCGGCATCAACTCCATGATCCGCCAACTCGGCGCCGTCCTAGGCATCGCACTCTTCATTGCAACCATCGGAACACTCACCCCAGCCACCACACTCACCCACCTCCACCACGCATGGACACTCGCCGCAATCGCCTCCGCAACAGCCGCCACCATCACACTCACCCTACTCACCAACACACCACCCCACACCCACTACTCAACACTACGAAAGCGAACACAAACCCGAACGACCTAGACGGGCGCCGACTGTCCTTTCGGGGCGTGCTGGACGGCGTGCTCGTCCAAGCCTGTCGTCTGGAGATGGGTCTATCGAGACGCCCGCTTTGCTCACGGAAAGCAGCAATGGGGCCTGTCCCTCGACGCTTACATGGACTGATATTGCCGCAGCCGGAGAGCCACCGCCAACTGACTATATTGAGCCAGCGGAATGCGGACGCTGGCAACACGAAGCTTTTGATCGTCAGTGAGTATATGAGCTCAGGGTCGGTGCCTGTCCGGTGAAGGGCGGCGTGGATTGTACTCTCGTGTCCTTCAGTTAGCTGGATCTCGGCGAGCTTGGCTCCCGACTGAGCGGCCCAACCATCCGGGACATCGAAGCGCTCGCGCCGGACGCCGATCCGCAATGAGGCACGGTCGGGGACGGTGACACGAGCCTCAGCTGCAACTTCCGACGTTGATCGCTCACGCCGTTGCTGTGCACGACCTGTTTGCGACAGCGCTCTGGTCAGCCGGATTGTGCCGCTAGGGTGCGCTTGCTGCAGCGTGGGTCGCTACCATCGTTGCAGGCCGTTCGCAGGACTTGTAGGGAAGCGGTTTTTGCGTCGACAGCCTTGACGTATGCGACACCGGTGGTCTTGACCTCGTCAGCGACGATCGTGATCAGGACTGTCGGGAGCTTGTCGGGACCGCCAAGCTCGCTTTCGAGGGCTTTGATCATCGTTTCCGTTGTCTCGCCGATCTTGGTCTCCGTTTCGCCTGGTGGTTTGTGGCTTTTGAAGCTGAGCTGGTCGATCTGATCGACCAGCTCGCGGAGCTGGGTGTCGAGGGTCGCACGCTGGTCTAGCGTGAACGCCCAGGCGTGTTCGGCTACGAACGTGAGAGCTGTCTCCCGCGCGGTTGCGGTCTGATCGTAGCTCGTGCTCTGTTCCTGGGTGGCTGCGACGAAGCTCGTGAATGCCGCAGCGACGTTCTGGCTGTATTGCGCACGACTGACGCCAGCGTGGACCCACACGAGCAGACCTATAACCAGCCCGACGCCGCCAACGACGACGACTAGCCTTGCACCGCGCGTCTTCCACCGATCTGAGCTGCCTATCCGCGGCCACAGTTCAGTACCCCACGGCAGCACAATGTTCACTGCGAGAGCGAGAGTTCCGGCACAAAGGACAAACGCAACGTAGTCGAGGAAGACCCCGCCAATCGAACCATCGACGGCGCCACGAACGGCCACGAGCTCCGCGAACCCTGCAAGTACGACGATCGCGAGCAGGGTCTTGGCGAATACGCGCTCGCCGTCCTGAAGCGGCCCCTCTCGCTTGCCGTGCCGCCTGGAGTCGAGGACCGCACCGCCAAAGAGAAGCGCAGGAATCGCGGCCACAGCTAGCTGGAAAAAAGACTGCGTCGCAGACGCGCCCCCCATTGCGCAAGCGTATAGAAGAATCTCCGCGAATGCGACCCATCCGCACAGTGCCAGCCCTCGGTGTGACTGCGCCGATTCTCGCAGCGATCGGCGCCCTAGTGTTGGGCACGCTGCCGTTGAATCCGGTTGACACTGGTTTCGCGATCGAGTGGGGCCGGGAACTCGCCCACGGCAGCCTTCCAGACGTGCAAGACCTGGGCGCCTCGACCCCCCACCCCCTGTCGATCCTGTCGGGTCTAGTTGCGAGCCTCGCCGGTCCCGATGCGCTCGACGTGATGGAGGCACTGGTACTCCTGGCAGCCAGCAGCGTCGTGTTGACCCTGATCGACATCGGCCGAACTGTCCGACTGCCGCTGATCGGGCTCACCGCCGCATGCGTTCTGCTCGCGAACGGTGAATTCCTGTTCTCCACGGTCGCGCTCGCTACACCAGCCGATATCCCCGCCCTCGCAGCAGTGATGGGTGCGATTGCACTGGAGCTCCGGCTACCGCGCCGTGGATATGCACCACTATGCCTACTCGCTGCGGCGGGCCTCTGGAGACCGGAGACGTGGCTGCTATCAGCCGCCTACACCGCATACTGCTGGCAAGCATTCACGCACGGTTCCCGTAAGCGACTGGCAGCCTTGGCGGTCAGCGCTCCCGTCGTCTGGCTCTTGAGCGACCTGACGCTGACCGGCGACCCGCTGTACTCCCTCATATACACACGCTGGGCCGCGGCTGCGGCCACCCGACCCAGAGGGATCGGAGAAGT
>JBEKAM010000104.1:0-12909 GCA_050015915.1 Solirubrobacteraceae bacterium | reverse complement strand
AAATGCGAAGGCGACCTGCTTGGCGGCATTGCTCGCGCCGAGCTGTGCTTGGACAGCCACGCGCTCGCCGCGGACGAACGGCTTGTCGGGCACGAAGCTGCCACCGTCACCCTGGGAGTACGCGTACACATGCCCCGCATGATTGCCAGACTCCGAGCCGGTCACTGAGACTGCCTGGATATCTGCGGCGCTGGTGCCGAGGAAGCTGATCTGGGTATCCGGGTTGGCTGTGTCGGTTCCCGGCTCGGGCGAGACGTCGACGTCAGCGCCGGGCAGGGTGGCGCTGTGTTCGATCGTCGCCGGCAGACATGAAGGCGAGCTGTCGCTCACACTCGTGCCTTTGTGCGTGCTCGAGGATCCGCATGCGGCAAGCACGATCACCGCCACGACCGCGACGGCGACCAGCAGGACGATGTATCCGTTCCTTCTCATATACGCATGGATGACCCGACGGCTGGACACAACGGCGACGGCCCGCGACCGATAGTTCGACGTCGAGCGATTCACCGTCTTGCCCTCTACCCCCGGGTCCAGACGGAGAAGACCGTTCGGGGGCAGACAATACCGAGGAACCCACATACCACCTGCAACGGTGCGTGGATCAAAGCGATCTTTACTAACTTCTTCGGGGGCCCCGGGCGGTGAGCTCGTGCTGGCGACGGCCGCGTGCGCATGGCGTACGATCTCATGGATGTCTGTGCGGTGGTTTTCCGTCCTGGTCGCAACTGTCGCCGTCCTCGGCATGGCAGGACCGTCAGCGGCGGCGGCGGACTCCGCAGATGTGGCCAGCACGCAGGCGTACCTGCAGACGAACTACACGCTCATGCGCTACTTCACAGCGCATATCCCAGCCGCGAAAGCCGAGATCGCGAGCGTCCTCACTGGAGTCCGCCGCGAATGCCCGCGCGCTGCTGCCGGATCGCCGCAGGATGTCGACTCCGAACAGCTCAGCAACGAGGTGGTGGGGACGATGGTGACGACGGTGGTTCAGCACAACCTCCCCGCCACGCTGAGCGCCATACGGGCGACTGAGTCGCTGCGCTGGAGCAACGGCGCGCTCAACAAGACGATCCACTCCTACCTGACCAAGGCGAAAGCTTTGACAACGCTCGCGGTACCAAACCTGTGCGCGGACGTGAAGGCGTGGGCGGCGAGCGGCTTCAAGACGCTGCCCGCGAGCACGGCGACGTTCTCCCCGCACTTCCTGTCCTGGTGGGTGGCACCGGGCGATCAGCCGCCGGCGCTTCGCCACTACGAGAGCTCCCAGAACGCCGCGCTCGCCCACCGCACCATCAAGCTCGAAGAACAATGGACTCAGTTCGAAGCGGACGAGGTCGAAACATGGGGGGAAATCATGAACGCATTGGTGCTTCAGCCCTAGCTTCCGCGCGCTGGGCTCACGCGACCGCGCGCAGGTGCCTGTAGGGCTCGCCGCGTAGCTCACGCACAAGCCCGTCGAGCACTCCCTCCTCGTCCTCTTCCTGCCCGTCGGTGACCGCTCCGATCACCGCGCGCTTGCGCTCGAGCAGCGTGGAGATCGTCTCGTCGACCGTGTCCGCCGCGAGCAGGTAATAGGCGTTGACCGCGTCCTGCTGGCCAATCCTGTGACAACGATCCTCGGCTTGGTCGTGCTTGGCTGGCGTCCATGCGAGCTCGAGGAATACGACGTTCGAGGAGCGCGTCAACGTGAGCCCGTGGCCGGCCACGTCGATCGAGCACACGATCAGCTGATTGCCCCCGTTTGCGTCGGGCGCCTGGAAGGCCTGCAGCGCGCTGTCCCTGGCTGTGGCGCTGTCGTCACCGAGGATGTGCAGGGCGGCGGGGAAGCGCGCGAGCACAGAGCGCTGGACCTCGCGGTGGCCGGCGAACACGACCAGCCGCTCGCCGGAGGAACAGAAGTCGTGGATCCAGGCGAGCGCCGCATGGAGCTTGCCACGTGCCGCGAGCAGCTTCAGTGCGTTCAGTCGCACCAGGCGTTCGGCACGCAAAGCGGCCGCGACCTTCGCGTCGAGCTCGCGCAGATCCAGCGGCTGACTGCGCAGCCACGCCACGAGGTCGCGCTCGGCGAGCCGGTACTCGGCCTCGTTGTCCAGCTCCACGGGCACGATCGCGCGCGTCTTGGCGGGCAGCTGCGGCAGCACGTCGGCCTTCAGACGGCGCACGAAACAGCGGGCGCGCAGATGCCAGTGCAAGCGCATGTGGGCATCCGGACCGCGGAAGCGCTCACCGAAGCGCACACCCGAGCCGAAGTCGGCAAGCCTCCCGAGGATGCGTAGCTGCGAGATCAGCTCGGCTGGGCGGTTGGTCACTGGAGTGCCGCTCAAAGCCAGGATCAAGCCGTCGTTGGGCACGACGCTCGACAGCCGCTGCACCGCCTGGGTGCGCTTCGCAGCGGCGTTCTTGCAGTAGTGCGACTCGTCGAGCACCAGCGCCTGCGGGCCGAGCGCACACAGCTCCTGCAGGCGCGCGGCCACGATGTCGTAGTTGACGACCGTCACATCGGCCACCTCGGGCTCCTCCGCGCCACCGGAGCGGGTGCCGCCATGGCCGGCGAGCGCCCGTGCGGTGCGCTGCGGTAGCCAATGCGCGAGCTCGCGCAGCCAGTTCAGCTTGAGGCTCGCCGGGCACACGACCACCGCCGGGTAGGCACCTGCAGCCTCGATCGCGGCGAGCGCCTCAATTGTCTTGCCCAGACCCTGCTCGTCAGCGAGGAAAGCGCGACGGCGCTCCAGCAGGTAGCTGACCCCAGCCCGCTGGAACGACTTCAGCTCACCGCCAAGGCCGGTGATGTGCAGATGCCCTTCTGTAGCGCTCGACAACGCCACAAGCCCAGCGGCGCGCGCGTGCTCCTCACGGACCTCCTGCAGCAGCTCGAGTGCGTCCGGCTCGATCCAGATTCCGCCATCGGCAAGGAACGAATCGAGCTGCGGCACGCAGAACGGGTCCACTCGAATCCCCGCAAGCTGGGCGTGCCCACGCGTGACGCCGCGCCGCGCCCGCGGCGTCACCGCGCCGGGCAACGCGGCGAATAGGTTCACAAGACTCGGATCGTGCCCCGGCGCGAGCACGAACGTTGGGTCCTCGTGGTCGCTCGAGAGCTCAAGTACCGCTGGTGGTGCGGGACGACCGTCCTCGAGCGCCGCGATACAGCGTCGCGCGGCCGGGCTGATCCACGCATCAAGCCCTTCGATTAGTCGCCAGGACGCGAGCGTCAGCGGAACCGTCGCCCCACCGGGTACGCTCACAGCAAGCTCACGCACCGGCGCCGGTAGGCGTTCGCGCTCGCCAAGCAGCAGGAACTCTGACGCCTCGCTAGATCCCTGGACCTCGAGGTTGCCGCGCCACGTGGTGGCACGTGTCAGCCACGCGCTAACGCGCGGGTCGATACTGGCCTCCTCGAGGTGCCCGAGCAGCTCCACCAGCGCTTCAGCGTCATGTTCTACCGCCGCCAGCCCGACCGTACGGCCCGGTCCCTCGAGCGCACGCAGCCCGGCGCGGGCGGCGAGCACCCTCGCCAGCGGCGCGTGCCCGGCCGCAAACAATAGCCAGTGATCGCCGCGGCGATCACGGCGAAACTCGACGTCATAGCGGGGGCTTGGCCCGTCGTCGGCGCTCCTTGCGGCAGGCGCGCCAGCCGGCCCCTCCCGTTCGCTCTCCGACTGAGCGAGTAGCGCTTGGCGGGCGGCATTGCTCAAACGCAGACCGGCAGTGCTCTCGAGCAGCGTTTGCACGAGCTCTGTGGACTGCTCGTCCAGCGGCACGAGCGCGCGGCCGATCGCCGGGACGTCGCAGGCGCCGGGGTGCTCGAGCAGGGCCGCGACGAGCTCGGGGGCGGCGTCGGTGGCGAAGCTGAGCCACCAGTCCCGGTCGGGTCGCGCGAGGTCGAGCAGGCACTCATCGCGACGCCGGCGCGCGCGGCGGCGGGCGATCACCCGGGCGAGCGCGTCGCTGACGTCAGGGGGGTCCGGCAGCTCCGCCAGCAAGCGCGCGAGCGCCTCCGCTTGATCGGGCTCCAGCGGCAGGCACCACGCCCGCTCGACCGGATCCCAGCGGCGACCGGGAATCGCGCGCAGCAACTGGCGCAGACGCTCGTCGAAAGGAAAGCGCAGGACCGCCTCTTCGTGCTCCAGCGTGGCTGAGAAGGGAAGCGGGGACATGAGCAGAGAACGATAGGCACCCGGGGGATGCCCGGGCCGACCCCGCCGCATGGATAGTGTGGGCCGCGGTCGGGCGTCAAGCAAAACGAGGAGCATCGGCGATGGCAAGCATGCGGGCGATACAGGTGAGCGAGCAGGGTGGCCCGTTCGAGTTGGTTGAGCGAGAGGTGCCCACTCCAGGCGCCGGCGAGGCGCTCGTGCGAGTGCACGCATGCGGCATCTGCCATAGCGACTCGTTCGCCAAAACTGGCTACCCCGGCGTCTCCTGGCCACTCGTCCCCGGTCACGAGATCGCAGGCGAGGTGGCGGCGCTGGGCGACGGCGTCAAGGGCTGGGAGGTGGGCCAGCGCGTCGGTGTGGGGTGGTTCGGAGGCAACTGCGGCTACTGCCGCCAGTGCCGCCGCGGCGACCTCATCAACTGTGCGCAAATGGACATCCCCGGCATCACAATCGACGGTGGCTACGCCGACTACGTCCTCGTCAAGGCCAACGCGATGGCCTCGATTCCCAAGGATCTCGCCGACGAGGACGCGGCGCCGCTCCTGTGCGCGGGCATCACCACGTACAACGCGCTGCGCCACAGTGGCGCCCACGCGGGGGATCTGGTCGCGATCCTCGGCGTCGGTGGCCTCGGGCATCTCGGCGTGCAGTTCGCTGCCAAGCTCGGCTTCGACACGGTGGCGATCGCCCGCGGCACAGCAAAGCAAGAGCTGGCACTCGAGTTCGGCGCCCGCCACTACATCGACAGCACCGCACAGGACCCCGCCGCAGAGCTGAGCAAGCTCGGCGGCGCCAAGGTGATCCTCTCGACGATCACCAACGCCGCGGCGATGACCGCGGTGCTGGGCGGCCTCGGCGTGCGCGGCAAGCTCGTGATCGTAGGCGCCTCGATGGAACCAATGCAGTTCCCGCCGGCGATGTTGATCGGCGGCGACAAAGCGATCGCGGGGCACGCATCGGGCCACTCGGGCGACTCGGAGGACACGCTCGACTTCAGCGCCCTGTCGGGTGTGCGGCCAATGGTGGAGACGGTCCCGCTTGAGCAGGCGCAAGCGGCCTATGACCGGATGATGAGCGGCGACGCGCGCTTCCGGATGGTGTTGACGACCGGTGCCTGAGTGCTAAGCGTCGCGCTCCACTTTGGGCAGCGCCCGGGTGATCGAGCGCGTGAGCGCCGCGCGCACGATCAGCGCGAGCCCAGGGATGGGCGAGGCGAGGCGGATGTCATAGACGAAGCTCGTGCCACCGGCTGCAGGCGCGAAGGTCATCACCCCGAGGTGTCCGCGCAGCGGGCTGCCCTTGGTGATGCGATAGACGATCCGCTCGTCGGGCACGAACTCGGTAACCGTCTCCTCGAACGGCGCCAGCGGACCGATCTGCAGCCGCCGCACCGAGCCTACGCCGTTGCGCTGCCCGTCCTGCCCGTCACGCACGCGTGTGATCTTCGCGCCGAACACCTCCGCGAGGTTCTCGTGCTCGGCAAGGTGCGCGAAGATCCGCTCCGGCGGCTTCGAGAAGTGATGCTCGATACGGACATGGTGAGCGCGCACACGCGAGAGGCTACAGTGCGCCCCCCCCTCCGCGGGCCGCCATCCGACAGGCCGCCACGACGCTCAGGAGCGGACGGAGCCAGCCTGCAGCAGCTGCTCGAGACGCTCGAGCGTGCTCGGCGTGCCCATCGCCAGGATCACGTCGCCGACGAGCAGCGCCGTGTCTGCTGGAGGCTGGGGCTGGAAGTCCGTGCCGCGGCGCAGACCGACGATCATCGAGCCGCCGCGAATATCGCCGACGGTCTGCCCGACGCCGTCACAGCCGTCGCCGACGGGGATCTCCTCCATGCGATATTCGGTGTCGACATCGACCACACCGCTGAGCTGGGGATGTAGCGCGAGCCTTGCCATCTCTGTGCCGCTGGCCTTGTAGGGGGAGATGACACGGTCGGCGCCCGCCCGCTTGAGCTTCTTCTCGGTGTCCTCGATGGCAGCCCGCGCGACGATTGGGATGTCCGCTCGCAGGCCGCGGGCGGTCAGCGTGATGAAAACGTTGTCCGCGTCGGAGTCCGCGCAAACGACGATCGAGCGGGCACGAGCGATGCCGGCCTGTAACAGCACGACGTCATCTGAGGCATCGCCCTCGATGAAGCTGATGCCGAGCCCCTCCGCACGGTGGCGGTTGCGGTTGTCGGCGTCCACGACAACGTAGCTCGCTCGCGCCGCGCGCAGGTCGTGCTCGACCTGGCGTCCCACGCGACCGAAGCCGCAGATGATGTGGTGGTCGCTAAGCGAGTCGATCATTTTCTGCATGCGCCGTGCCGCCAGCAGGTCCCCCAGATGCCCAGCCACGAAGAACTCCGTGACCGTGGCGAGCGCGTAGAAGAGCGTACCGACGCCGAGCACGGTCAGCAGGACTTGGATGATTTGCCCAGCGGTGGTGTGCGGCTGGGGAAAGCCGCCGACGGTCGCAGCGGTATCGAGCGCCCAGCGAAAGCCGTACCAGAGGTCAACGTGCTCGGTGAGCGCCAGACCGACCGCACCGAGGAACAGCAGCCAGGCGGCTGTCAGGCCAAGCACCGCGATGCGCCGCACGAACAACGTCAGCTGACGATGTGACGCCTCACCTGAGCGTTCGGGCACGCGATGCAGCAGACGGTCGAGGTTGGACACGATCTAGCCGCTCACGCGAGCGATCGGAGGCAGAGCAATCCGCACGAGCTGAGCCGTATCCCCCATTCCCATGTCCGCTCTTATACAGCTCATACACACGACGAGCACCTGCGCTTAGGTCGGGGGCGCATAATCCTCATGCAGCACTCCGATCCACCACCACTGGAGGCTCGCACCAATGCATCTCTCAAAGACGCTCAGAGCCACGATCGTGGCAGGCGCGCTGGCGACGGGTGGCGCAGTGGTCGGCATCGCCGGCGCCGCCGCGGCACCGACCAGCTCGACGCCGACGACTTCAACCCCCTCGACGACGCCGGCGCCCTCGACGCCGACGACTCCCACCCAGAAATCGACGACGCCCTCCAAGACTCCCTGCCCGAACATGGGCTCGGGCTCGAAGGGCGGCTCATACACAGGCCCGGGACCAAGCTCGGGATCAGCCGCCGGCTACTCCGGCCCTGCCGGCCCAGCCGCCACTTACCAGTGAGCGAGGCACGCGCGAGAACGCTCGCCTGAGCGCGACGGAAATCGCGGCCCGGAGTCCTATCCGCGCGTTTCGCACTCGAGGCCGCCTGCTGGCACTCACGCTGGCGGCCTCGAGTCTCGCGCTGCTCGGTTGCGGCTCGAGCTCATCGGGCTCCAGTTCGCGCAGCAACAGCGGCAATGGCCAAGCGCTGGTGGCGATCGGCGCTGGCCTGAAGGGCCCTGCAAGCCTGAAGGCGAGCGTGTACGCGAAAGGACCGCCCACCACGACGTCCTTCGTATTCGACCCACAAGGACGCCTGTGGCTGACGGCTGCCGGCCTTGAAACCCACACCGACGACGGCGTGTATGTGATCTCCAAACCTGGTGGACAGGCGCTGAAGGTGATCTCGGGGCTGGACGATCCACTCGGCCTGGCGTGGTACGCGGGCAGGCTGTATGTCGCTTCCGTCGGACGCGTCGACGTGTTCGCCGACTTCAACGGAACCCGCTTTGAGCAGCATTCGAAGATCCTCAGCGGCCCGGTCACCGGCGGCGAGAACAACCTCCTGGTGATGGCGCCGGATGGCCGCTTCGTGATGGGGGTCACAGCTACATGTGATCACTGCACTCCGAGCTCAAAATTCTCAGGCTCAATCGTCTCGTTCCGCCCGAATGGCAGCGATCTGCGTCTGTACGCCGGCCGTATCCGGGCGCCGTTCGGGCTCGCGTATTTTCCCGGCACGAGCGACCTGTTCGTGACCATGAACCAGCAGGACAACCTCGGCGCGCGCACTCCCGGCGATTGGCTTGCAGTCGTGCAAGAAGGCCAAAGCTGGGGTTTCCCTGACTGCTATGGACAGGGCGGCGCAGCCTGCGTCGGTGTGCCGTCGCCGGTCGCCGTGCTCGACAAGCACGCGGCGGTGGGTGGCGTCGCGATCGTGACGGGCCAGCTCGGCGCGGCGCTGGGTACCTCCGCGATCGTCCCCGAGTGGGAGCAGAGCAAGGTGCAACGCGTCGCACTGAGCAAGGACGGCTCCAGCTATATCGGCTCTGTTACGCCGCTGTTGACAGGCATCAGCAACCCTCTGGCGATCGCGCTCGCCGCGAATCGGTCGCTGCTGATCGGCGACTGGGCAACGGGGACGATCTACCGCATCGAATCCAGCGCTTAGCTCCCTGAGTGCGGACAGCACGCCGCTAATGTGGGGCGACGCCCTCATGGTCGAGACCGCTACCACCCAAGACCGCACGCATCCGACGCTGATCCTCGCCGTGCTTTCGCTCGGCGGTGTGGCGTACGCGATGCTCAGCTCATCGGTCGTGCCGGCGCTACCGACGATGCAGCACGACCTGCACACGACGGAGACGGGTATCGCGTGGCTGCTCACCGCCTACCTGCTGTCCGCGTCGGTGGGCACGGCGATCCTTGGCCGGTTGGGCGACATGTACGGCAAGGAGCGCCTGCTGCTGGTGACGCTGGTGATCCTGGCGGTGGGCACGCTGATCGCGGCCGTGTCGCACTCGCTGGTCGTGATCATCATCGGGCGCTTCATCCAGGGCGCAAGCGGCGGCATCTTCCCACTCGCGTTCGGGATCGTGCGTGACGAGTTCCCGCACGAGAAGGTCGCCGGGAGCATCGGCCTGCTCTCAGCGATCCTCGGCGTCGGCGCGGGCTTCGGGATCGTGCTCTCGGGCGTGATCGTGGAGCACCTCAACTACCACTGGCTGTTCTGGATCCCGCTGGTGGCAATCGTGATCGCCGCGCTCGCCACCTGGAGATACATCCCAGAGTCGCCGGTGAGGGTGCCGGGCAAGATCAACTGGCTCGCGGCTGCACTGATGACGGTGGGGCTCTCGACGGTGTTGATAGCGATCAGCGAGACGACCACGTGGGGCTGGGGCTCGACGAAGACGCTGGGGCTGATCGCGGCCGGCCTCGTCGTATCGGTGGTTTGGGTGACTGTGGAGGCGCGCTCGGCCAACCCGCTGATCGACATGACGATGATGCGAATTCGCGGGGTGTGGACGACGAACCTCGCCGCCTTCCTGCTGGGGGCGGGCATGTATGCGTCGTTCATCGTCTTTCCCCAATTCGCACAGCTCCCCAAGAGCACCGGCTTCGGGTTTGGTGTGTCGGTGGTGGTCTCGGGTCTCTATCTGCTGCCCTCGACCGTGGGGATGACGATCCTCGGCATCTACGCGGGGAGGATCTCCCAGCGCTTCGGCTCGCGCGCGGCGCTGCTGGCGGGAACAGCCTTCACAACGGCCGCGTTCGCGCTGCTGGCCGTTGCCCACAGTCATCCGTATGACCTGCTGGTGGCGGCAGCGCTACTCGGGATCGGCATCGGCCTCGCGTTCGCGGCGCTGGGCAACCTGATCGTCCAGGCCGTCTCCAGCCACCAGACGGGCGTGGCGAGCGGCATGAACACGGTCATGCGCACGCTGGGGGGAGCGCTCGGCGGGCAGCTGTCGGCGACGTTTATCGCCACCAACGTCGCACACGGCGAGCCGACGGTCACCGGCTTCACCGACACGTTCCTGATGGCAACCGGCTTCCTGCTGGTTTGCCTGCTCTCGGCGCTGCTCGTGCCGAAGGCCCGCGCGACGGTCACAGCCACGTCTCTGGGCTCTGAGGAGTCGACGGTCGGGGCAGCGGCCGCGGATGGGGCACACGCGTAGTCGCGCGCTCAGCACGGCGGTCCGACTCGAGCTACGGGCGGGTTACGCTCTCGATCTCGTACTGCCCGCCAATTAGAGCGTGGTAGTAGAGGGTGGAGCCATCGGCGCTGATCGAAGGAGCCTCCGCGAATCCGGTGATGGCAGCAACTCGCTGCACGTGCGCAAACGGCCGGCTGACGCTGGCGCGCGCGGCCCGGTAGATCGCCGGGGGCTCGCCCAGCTCGGGGCTTGCGCGCGTGAAGAAGAGCTCAAGGTCGTTGCTGGAGATGGATGCTGCGTAGTCAAGCTCACCAGATCCGTTGACCTTGCGCAGGAGCTTGGCGCTGTGGGGATCGGGGATGAAGCCGTCACCGACCTTGTCGAACAACTCGATGCTCGCACGCGTGGGACCCATACCGTCTGCTTCGAAGTGGCCCACGCTCACATACAGCTGCTGACCATCTGAGCTCACCTCGACGTCGAAGTCGACCGTGCCCGGGGTCCCGCCGGAGACGCCCGCAACCAGATGCACGCCCGTCACCACCCCGGATGAGAACTGACCGGAATAGATGGTTGAGAGCGTCTGCGAATAGCTACGGGGCGAGACGAAATACAGCACGCCATCCGCAGTCATCGTCGGAGTCCCTGACAGCACTTCGGGTTCATTGACGGCTTCGCCCTTGATCTCGCCCTGGTATTGGAACGTCTGCGCGTTGATCCGAGTTGCGAACTGCAACGCCGGAATGTTGGGCGCGACATTGGACGTGTTGAAAAGGAGATAGTCACCGTCGCGTGCGATGAACGGCTCCATCGCGCTGCCCGAGTACCCCTCAATCGTGACCGTCTGCGGATCAGTGAAGGCGTTATATGTGCTGGCCGAGACCGTCCCACAGCACGTAAGCAGCACCGTCGTCCAAACCAGAAACACGGACAGACGCATATTGTCAGCCTAGTCCTGGAAGGACCGCCTCGTCAAGGAGAGTCTTTCGGCTCCGGCGCCGCGATCAGCAGCCCGTCGACCAGGCGCTCAAATGTCGCGGCAACCACGTCCGTAGTGTCTGGGTCGCGTGCGACGAGTAGCGCCGCCTCGTCCAAGGCGCCCATCAGCAGGTGGGCAAGCGGCTCGGCGGGGAGCGCGACGATCTCACCTGCGTCGATCGCTGCGCGGATGACAGACTCCATCAAGCCCAGCCCATAGCGCTCGGCGACCTCGCGCCAGCGCACCCAGCCGAGCACAGCCGGGCCGTCGATCAACACGATCTGCTGTACCTCCGGCGTGCGACATGCCTCCAGGAAGGCCCTGATCCCGGCGCGCATCGCGGCGAATGGGCTACCGATGTCCCCGAGCAGGCCGTCGACGCTCTCGGTCAGCTCCTGCTCGACCTGTTCGTATACGGCGAGGAACAGATCCTCCTTGGCGGGGAACTGGTGGTAGAGCGCGCCCCGCGTGACGCCGGCACGTCGCACGATCTCTTCGGTTCCCACGTTTGCGTAGCCGCTGCGTGAGAACAGCGTGCGCGCAGCATCGAGCAGCTTTGCGCGTGTCGAGGCGGAGCGAGCCGCTTGGCGATTGACATTCATGCAGCCTGTATGTAAGTTACGTGCAACCTGTACGTAACTTCAAGATAGAGGAGGTCGCGGACGATGAACACGAGCGTCACACTCGATCAGGGCACGATCCACTACCGCGATGAGGGCGAGGGCGATCCCTTGGTGTTCGTCCATGGCCTGCTGGTGGACGGGCGCCTGTGGCGCAACGTCACCCCCCATCTACAGGCAAGGCATCGCTGCATAGTCCCGGACTGGCCGCTCGGCGCACACCGGACGGCGCTGGCGCCAGGCGCTGATCGCTCGCCGCGCGGCATCGCGCATCTGATCGCGGACTTCCTCGATGCGCTCGCGCTGGAGCGCGTGACGATCGTGGCCAACGACACCGGCGGTGCGATCTCGCAGATCCTCGCGAGCGAGCGCCCGGAGCGCCTGAGCGGCCTGGCTCTGACCAACTGCGACTGCCTGGAGAACTTCCTACCACCGCTGCTGCGCCCGCTGCAATGGCTTGCGCATGTGCCCGGCGCGTACTGGCCGATAGCCCAGCAGATGCGCTCCGCGCGCCTGCGGCGCTCACGACTCGGCTTCGGAATGCTTAGCCACAAGCCTCTCCCCGACGAGCTCACGGCTGCATGGGTCGCGCCAATGCGAGACCGAGCGGTTCGCAGAGACATGGTCGCGACACTCAAGGCGATAGACAAGCGAGACACGCTGGGAGCAGCTGAGCGCCTACACGAGCATCCACTGCCGCTGCTCCTGGCGTGGGCGCCCGACGACCTGATGTTCCCGCTGCGCTTCGCGACCCGCCTTGCGGCAATGGTCCCCGGCGCACGATTGGAGCAGATCCCCGAAAGCCGCGCGTTCGTACCCGAGGACCAGCCCGAACTGCTCGCGGAGCTCGTCGATGAGTTCGTGCGTGAGCCAATTGGAACAAGCCACATAGGCTGACCTGGCGCTGACGGGCGGCAAGCGGATGTAATGTCGGGCGCGTAGCCGGACAATAGGCTTATGTGAGCGACTCCAGAGCGCAGTTCGAGCATGTTTATGAGGAGTGCTATGAGGCGGTCCATCGCTACGCGGCGCGGCGGGTAGCGCCGGAGGCTGTTCAGGACGTCGTCTCGGACACGTTCCTGGCAGCTTGGCGCCGCTATGGGGAGCTCAAGGGCGACCCGTTGCCGTGGCTGTTGGGGATCGCGCGGCGTACCGCGGCGAACCATCGACGCAGCCGCGCGCGGCGAGATGCGCTGCGCGAGCGTCTCAGCAGCGAGCTTGACCCTAGCGTCGGTCAAGCAGTCAACGATCGCGACCCGCAGGTGGCCGCCGCATTGGCGACGCTGGCCGAGCGCGACCGCGAAGCGCTGATGCTGGTGGCATGGGACGGGCTCGAGCACCGCGTGGCGGCCACGGTGATGGGTTGC
>JBEKAM010000103.1:0-13010 GCA_050015915.1 Solirubrobacteraceae bacterium | reverse complement strand
CAGGCGACGGCGCCGATGGTCAAGGGCGCTTACATCGCCGACATGATCGCCACGCTGGCGATGCTCGATCCGGTCCTCGGAGGAATAGACCGTTGAGCACGCCGGAGGACGTCACCAGGGAGGCGGACTTTCTCGAAGTTCGCTCGGCTGAGGCTGGCTTGCGCCTGCCGGTGCCGCGTTTCGACCACGGCTCGCGTGTGCCCGGCTGGGATCGGCCCGCCGACCTCGAGAAGGACCCCGCGCAGATACCCGGGGTGGGCGGGTCCCCATCCCCGGAGGTGCCGGCGGATCTGCGGGCGGAGATCGAGGCGCACATGGCCAAGTACCCCGACCGCCGCTCTGCTGCGCTGCCGGCGCTCGCAGCGGCCCAGCGCGTGCACGGCTGGTGCTCGCCAGAGGCGCTCGAGCAGGTCGCGTACGTGATGCGGGTGACACCCGCGTACCTGGACTCGGTGGCGACGTTCTACGACATGCTCGAGACCACGCCCGTCGGGCGCCACAGCGTGTACGTGTGCACGAACATCTCCTGCTCGCTGTGCGGCGCCGATGAGCTATATGAGGCGGTCCGCGCCGCGGCGGGCGACGACGCGGAGTTCAACGTGCGCGCGTTCGAGTGCCTCGGCGCATGCGATATCGCGCCGATGGCCTCCGTCGACGGTGTGTACGTCGGGCCGCTGAGCGTCGCGGACGTGCCGCAGCTGCTCGACGACATTCGTGCCGGGCGGCCGGTGCTGCCCGAGAAGCAGCTCGCGCGACGGCTGGTTGCTGACCCTCACGCCAACAGCCAAGAGTTTCCTCTACACCCCGCCGAGGGAGGAGCGTAAGCATGGCCGCAGCCGCACCGCCCATCCTTCTATTCACGGACATCGACGAGCCGGGGCTCAACACCCTCGAGGTGTACGAACGCCGCGGCGGCTACCAGTCGCTGCGTAAGGCCCTCGCGATGACGCCCGCGGAGGTTCTGGAACAGCTCAAAGCATCTGGCATCCGCGGACGTGGCGGCGCGGGCTTTGCGATGGGCACAAAGGTCTCTTTCCTGCCCAAGGGCACGATGGACAAGTACCTGGTGTGCAATGCGGACGAGTCCGAGCCGGGTACGTTCAAGGACCGCGAGTTGATGCAAAAGACGCCGCACACGCTGATCGAGGGGATCATCATCGCGGCGTACGCAGCCGGTACGAACCGCTCGTTCATCTACATCCGCGGCGAGTACGTGCTGCAGGCGGACATGCTTGACGCGGCGCTTGCGGAAGCGCGCAACGCGGGCTACATCGGCGAGAACATCCTCGACTCAGGGCTGTCGCTGTCGCTCGTCGTACATCGCGGCGCGGGCGCTTACATCTGCGGCGAGGAGACGGGCCTGTTGGACTCGCTTGAAGGCAAGCGCGGCAACCCGCGTCTGAAGCCGCCGTTCCCGGCCGTGCAGGGCCTCTACCAGGGACCCACGCTGATCAACAACGTCGAGACGCTCTCAACCGTGCCGACGATCATGGCGATGGGCGGCGAGGAGTACGCGAAGCTCGGCGTGGAGACATCGACGGGGACGAAGCTCGTGTCGGTCTCCGGCCACGTGCAGCGCCCGGGCAACTACGAGATCGAGCTGGGGATCCCCTCGCGCGAGATCATCTACGGCCTCGCGGGCGGCCCCGCCGAGGGCCGCAAAGTCAAGTGCTGGTTCCCGGGCGGCTCCTCCTCGCCGGTACTCAAGGAGGAGGACCTCGATATCCCCTACGACTTCAACTCGCTCGCGGGCGCCGGCTCGATGCTCGGCTCGGGAGCGATCATCGTCGTCGACGACGCCACGCCGATCCTCGATGTGGCGATGAAGGTCGCAAAGTTCTACCGCCACGAGTCCTGCGGCAAGTGCACACCCTGCCGCGAGGGCACCAACTGGACGGTGAAGATGCTCGAGCGGATCGAGCTCGGCGAGGCCACGCCGATGGACCTCGAGATCATGGCCTCGGTGCAGGAGCACATCATCGGCAACTGCCTGTGCGTGCTCGGCGACGCGATGGCGATGCCAATCGGCTCGATGATCGCCAAGTTTAAAGAGGAGTTCGAAGAGCACATCGAGGCGGCGCGCATGCACCGTGGAATGAATGGCACGGCGGCCGCTGATACGGCCCTGGCCGCGCAGGGCGCACTCGAGGAACCGCCGGGAACGCTGCTCGCGCACCAGCCCGGCGGCGAGCAGGCTCCAGGCGCACATGAGGGCGCACGGGGCACAAACCGAGGAGGCATCTGAGGATGCCGCGCCCAGAAGCAAGGGTGATCACGTTCACGATCGACGGCCGCGAGGTGCAGGTGCCGGAGAACACGATGCTCGTGGATGCCGCCAAGCACGGCGACGTCGAGATCCCGGTGTTTTGCTACGAGCCCAAGCTCGGTCAGCCCGTGGGCGCATGCCGCATGTGCCTGGTGGAAATCGAGGGAATCCCGAAGCTCCAGACGGGCTGCTCGACGCCGGTGAAGGACGGCATGGTCGTCTACACCGAAACCGAGCGCGTGAAGACCGCGCAGCAGTCGGTGGTGGAGTTCCTGCTGATCAACCATCCGCTCGACTGCCCCGTGTGTGACAAGGGCGGCGAGTGCCCGCTGCAGGACATCACGTTCGGCTGGGGCGGCGGCATCTCGCGCTTCATTGAGCCCAAGCGCCACTTCGTAAAGCCTTTGGAGCTCTCGCCGCTGATTGCGATCGACCGCGAGCGCTGCATCCTCTGCTACCGCTGCGTGCGCTTCTCCCAAGAGGTCGCCCAGGACTACCAGCTGGTGTTGCTCGAGCGCGGCGCGCACTCCTACGTATCGACTTTTGACGGGCACCCGTACGTGGCGCCGTTCAGCGGCAATATCGTCGAGCTGTGTCCCGTGGGCGCGCTCACCTCACGTCCGTATCGCTTCCGCGCGCGGCCGTGGGACATCGAGGGCGCGGGCTCGGTGTGCACGCTGTGCCCGGCTCAGTGCAACGTGACGATCACCGTCCGCGACGAGCGCGCGCTGCGGGTGCTGCAGCGCGACAACGTCGAGGTCGACGACGGCTGGCTGTGCGACAAGGGCCGCTTTGCCTACCAGTCCTTCCACGTCGACGAGCGCATCGTCGAGCCGATGGTGCGCGACGGCGGACAGCTGCGGGCGGTCTCCTGGGAGCGCGCGCTGGAAGAGGCCGCCGCGGGCCTGGCCCGGGCTGGCGTCAACACGGGCGCACTCGCGGGCGGACAGGCGACCAACGAGGAGGGCTTCCTGCTGAGTCGGCTGATGCGCGAGGGTCTCGGCTCGCCGCACGTCGACTCGCGCCGTGGCGGCAGCCTGCCGCTGGAGCTGCACCGCGCGCTCGATGACCCGAGACTGCAGGCGAAGGTCGCAGACCTCGAGTTCGCGCACGCGGTGCTCGTGCTCGATGCTGAGCCGGTCAACGACGCGCCGATCCTCGACCTGCGTCTGCGCAAGGGCGCACGCCTGCACGGCACGAAGCTCGTGGTCGCCTCGCCGCACTCGAGCTCGCTGGACACCAGCGCTGCGCTGTCGGTGCGCTACGCAGTGGGTGCCGGCGCAGCATTCGCAGCGGCGCTCAGCGCAGCCGTGAATGGAGCAGCCGATGCGGACCAGCTCGCCCGCCAGGCCGGAGCGGAGCCTGACGCGGTGCGCGAGCTCGCGGCATTGCTGAAAGGCGAGGACGCTCCCGCGTCCGACGGCGATAGCAAGAAGCCCCCCGCTCGCGAGATCGTGGTGCTGTGGGGCGAGCGTCTCACAGCCGGACCGAGCGGCGCCGCCGGTGCGCAGGCGCTGCTGGCACTGGCAGACGGGCTCAGCATGGTGGGCACAGACGGCGCGGGCCTGTTGGAAGTACCCACCGCGAGCAACGGTCGTGGCCTGCGCGAGGCTGGCGTGCTGCCGGGTGTGGGACCTGGTTTTTCCGAGCTCGATGGCGAGACCGCGCGTGACGCTCACGCGATCGCCGAGGGGCTGGCAGCAGGCGAATTGGCGGCGCTTTATCTGCTGCAGTGCGACCCGCTGCGCGAGCTGCCAGAGCGCGAGCTGTGGGAGCGTGCACTGGCGGGCGCGAGCACCGTCATCGCCCACGCGGCTTTCCTCACCGAGGGCATCCGCGAGCACGCCACTGTGGTGTTCCCCGCCGAGGTCTATGCCGAGAAGGAGGGCACGATCGTCCACCCCGACGGGCGTCTGCAGCGCCTGCGGCCCGCGATCGCCCACTCCGGCGCCGTGCGCGCCGGCTGGCAGCTGCTCGCCGAGCTCGCGCTGCGCGTAGGCGTGGATCTGGATGTACTGAGCGGTGCGATGGCCTCCAAGCAGCTGTTCGCAGCCGTCCCCTTCTATGCGGGGCTGACGCTCGAGGAGATCAGCGGCCGCGGCGTGCGCTGGCAAGAGCGCGACGGCGCCTCGGCGTTTCCCGCCTCCACACCCGGCGCTGCGAGCAGTGCAACCACAACCGACGCTGGCGCAACACCAGAGGACGCGGCCGACATCGCCGGCTGGCGCTCTGTTTGGGATGCCCAGGAGGTCGAGTTCTCGCCGGCGCTTCAGTTCCTCTTCCCTCGTGAGAAGGCTGTGCTGCCTTTGTCCTACAGCAGCGGTGAGCGAACATGAGCACGCTCGCAATCGTTGGCTACTACGAAGCTTGGTGGGTACAGATCCTCAAGGCGATCGTGATCTTCGCCGTGGGGCTGCAGCTCGTCCCCGTGGTGCTGATTGCCGAGCGCAAGATCATGGGCCGCATGCAGGGTCGCTACGGCCCCAACCGCGTGGGCCCCTATGGCGCGCTGCAGCCGCTCGCAGACATTCTCAAGCTGCTGACCAAGGAGCAGTTCCGCCCGACCACATCGGTTGGCTTCCTGTTCGCGGTGGCGCCGCTGGTGTCGATCCTCACCGCGGTGGCCGCGTTCGCGATCATCCCCTTCGGCAACGTCCAGCACATCTTTGGCGAACGCGTGGGGCTGTATGGCGTGGACGTGTCGATCGGGCCGCTGTACCTGTTCGCGTTCGGCGCAGTGGCGTTCTACGGGATCATGCTCGGTGGCTGGTCCTCGGGCTCGAAGTACTCGTTCCTGGGCGCGATGCGCGGCGCCGCGCAGCTGATCTCCTACGAGGTCTCGCAGGGTCTCGCGCTCGTGGGCGTGATCATGACCGCACAGACGTTGTCGCTGACAGGCATCGTCACCGCCCAGAAAGGCATGTGGTACATCGTGCCGCAGTTCGTGGGCTTCCTGATCTTCCTCACGGCGAGCTTCGCTGAGACCAACCGCGCGCCGTTCGATCTGACTGAGGCGGACGGCGAGCTGGTGGGTGGCTACAACACCGAGTACGGTGGCGGGCGCTTTGCCTCCTACTACTTCGCCGAGTACCTCAACGTGCTGGTCGTCTCAGGCATCGTCACGACGGTGTTCCTCGGCGGCTGGCTTCTGCCGTTCGGCATCCACCCGCCCGGTTGGGTGGACCCGATCGTGGTGCTGTTCAAGATGTCGCTCATCACGTTCTTCTTCATCTGGGTGCGCGCCACGCTTCCACGTCTGCGCTACGACCAGCTGATGAGCTTCGGCTGGAAGGTGCTGCTGCCGCTGGCGACGCTCAACGCGCTAGTCACCGCGATCCTGGTGGTGGTGACCCACTGATGAGCGAGACCGAGAACCCCACGGCCACCCTGAACGTCACCGCCTGGAGCCCCGGCGAGGACGTGATCCAGGTGCAGCGACCGCCTGCGCCGGGGGCTGGACGCAGCGCATGGCGCACGTTCGTGGAGACCGCGCGCGGGCTGAAGACCACATTTGGGCGCATCGGGGAGGGGGTAAACACGATCTCCTACCCCGAGGAGAAGGTGCCCGTGTACCCGCGCTTCCGCGGCCGGCACAAGCTGCACCGCTTCGAGGACACAGGCCTTGAGAAGTGCGTCGGCTGCTCCCTGTGCGCGGCCGCCTGCCCCGCCGACTGCATCCGCGTGGTGGCCGCCGAGAACACTCCCGAGAACCGCGTCTCAGCCGGCGAGCGCTATGCGGCGGTATACGAGATCAACCTCTCGCGCTGCATCTTTTGCGGCTACTGCGAGGTCGCGTGCCCGTTCGACGCGATCACCATGGGCCACGACTACGAGATGTCCGACTACGACCGCTCGGATTTGATCTTTACGAAGGAGATGTTGTTGGCGGAGCCACTTGAGCGGACGCCGCTAAGGAACGAGGGAGAGTGAGGCGGCTCCGCAGCGATCCGTCGATGCTCGCGGCCGCTTTCGCGGCGGGCGAGCCTCGCCGTATCGCTGCTCCGCGGCGGGGGCCACTGCGCACTCACGCTGAGGGGACATCCAACAGATGAGTGCTGTTCTTTTCTTTCTTGCTGCCATTGGCGCGATCTCCGGTGCCATTGGCGTTGTGATGCTTCGCAATCCTTTTTACAGCGTGCTTGCGCTGGTTTCGCACTTGATCTCGCTTGCTGTGCTCTTTCTGTTGTTGCGCTCTGAGTTTGTGGCTGCCGTGCAGGTTGTGGTTTATGCCGGGGCGGTGATGGTGCTTTATGTGTTTGTGGTTGCTTACGTGGGCGGTGAGAGCGACTCGATTGGTGAGCGCTTGCGGGGTGTTGGTACCGCTGGACCGTCCGGCTCGGCGCTGCGTCTGGGCGGCGCGTTTGTTGGTGGGGCTCTGCTTGTGGAGCTTTTGATCGCTCTGCTTGGGACGGGTTTGGAGGCGACCAGCGGCTATGGCGCCGGCTACGTGTCTGGACCGGAGACCTTTGGCACGCCCGCTTATATCGGCAAGCTGCTCTTGACTCGCTTTCTGGTGACGTTCGAGCTTGCCTCCTTCCTTCTGCTGATCGCTGCTGTTGGCGGCGTAGTGCTCGCCCGCCGCCGTGGTGGCATTGGCGAGGACGAGCCCGAGGTGTTCGTACCGCTCGACCGCCCGCTCCCCCGCGGCGCAGGGACCACCGCCGAGGGCGTTGGCAGCGCGCCGGGCCGCGGCGCTTTGACGCAGGCGGATCACGTCAATGGGAGCCCGGTGCACACCGGTGCGGGGCAGCCGTCATGAACATCTCCTGGTACCTGGCCGTCTCGGCCATCATCTTCTCGCTCGGCGCCGTTGGCGTGATGACGCGGCGCAACCCATTGGTCGTGCTGCTGTGCCTGGAGCTGATGCTCAACGGTGGCAACCTCGCGCTGATTGCGTTCTCGCGCATGTGGGGCAACGGCGACGGACAGATCCTCGCGATCGTCGTGATGACCGTCGCCGCCTGTGAGGTCTGCATCGGGCTCGGGATGATCGTGGCCATCTACCGCCGCCACCTCCCGATCGATGTGGATGAGCTGCGGGAGCTGCAGGGCTAGATGAGCACGACCACGTACGGCTGGCTCGTGCTCGCCTTTCCGCTTGCGGGCACGCTGATCACGGCGTTTGGCTTTCGGGTGCTTCCTGGACGCACCGCCGGCTGGATCGGCACTGGCGCGATCTTCCTTGCGTTCCTTGCCGCGCTGGGCGCGTTGATCTCGCTGCAGGGCCACTCCTCCGATCACCGCCAGCTCGTGTCCTCGCTTTGGAACTACGCCTCCACGGCTGGCATCGACGCGCAGATGTCGATCCTTGTCGACCCGCTTTCGGTTTTCATGATCCTTGTCGTCAGCGGCGTCTCCACGTTGATCCACCTGTACTCCATCTCATACATGGACAAAGACCGTGGGTTCGTCCGCTACTTCTCCTATCTGAACTTCTTCGTCTTCTCGATGCTGTTGCTCGTGTTGGCGGGCAACTTCCTGCTGCTGATCGTCGGCTGGGCGTTCGTCGGTGCGGCGTCCTACCTGCTGATCTCCTTCTGGTACCGGCGTACGACCGCCACCAAAGCGGGCATCAAGGCGTTCGTCATCAACGTGCTCGGCGACGCTGGCCTCGTGCTAGGCACGTACTTCATCTTCAAGCACACCGGCACGCTCGACTTCCTCAAGAGCTTCCACGCGGTTGAATCGACCACCCACCCCGCCTTCGGTCACGGGACCAACAACGGCGACCTCGTCGCCGGCTGCCTGCTGCTGCTCGTCGGCGCGTTCGCCAAGTCCGCACAGATCCCGCTGCACACGTGGCTACCGGACGCAATGGAGGGCCCCACGCCGGTCAGCTCGCTGATCCACGCCGCCACGATGGTCACCGCCGGCGTGTACCTGATCGCGCGCATGCACCCCTTGTTCGAACGTGCACCCGCCGCACAGGACGTCGGCGCGATCGTCGGCGCGGCCACGCTGTTGATCGCCGGCACGATCGGCCTCGCGCAGACGGACATAAAGCGTGTGATCGCCTACTCGACCATGTCCCAGATCGGCTACATGATCATGGGCGTCTCCGTCGGCGCCTACGCCGCCGGGCTGTTCCACCTGATGACCCACGCGTTCTTCAAGGCGCTTTTGTTCATGGCCGCCGGCTCGATCATCGGCGCGATGGGTGGCGAGCAGTCGCTGAACAAGATGGGCGGCTTTCGCAAAGCGATGCCGTTCACCTACGCCTGCTTCATCATCGGCGGCCTCGCGCTGTCGGGTATCCCCCCTTTCTCCGGCTTCTTCTCCAAGGACGAGATCCTGCTCGTCACCGGCGAGCGCGGCGGCTGGCACTGGATCCTCTACGTGGCCGGCTACATCGGTGCGTTCTTCACTGCGGTCTACACGTTCCGCATGATTTTCCGTGCTTTCCACGGCGAGCCCGTCGCCGAGGCGCGCGAGCTCGAAGAAGGCCACCTGCACCACGCCGAGGTGCCCTTCAACCCGGCCAACGGCGAAGAGGAGGACACCGACGTCGGCTTCCCCGGCCCCAACCACGCAATCGCCGAGCGCGCCCTGCCGATGCGCATAGCGATGGGGCTGCTCGCTCTCGGCGCCGTCGGCGCTGGCCTGATCCAGATCCCCAAAGTGGACTTCGTCGTCGACGACTTCCTGCGCCCGTCGTTCGCCACCGCCAAAGGCTATGAACCGCACACCAAAACCGGACTGCTGGTGATCGGCCTGACGCTCGGAACGCTGATCGGCCTCGCGGGCATCGGGCTGGCGTACCGCATCTGGATCGTCGGCGGCAAGGAACTGAAGACCTCCACCGCGATCAGGGAACGCACACGGCCGTTGTATGAGCTGTTCCTCAACAAGTGGTATTTCGATGAGATCATCGACCTGCTGGTCGTGAAGCCCATGGCCGCGGCGGGCGCGTTTGCGCGCGACACGTTCGAGCGCGTGTTCGTCGACGAGACGCTCGTGGGCGGCACCACCGGCATCGTGCGCGCCGGATCCGCCGCCGTGCGCGCCGCGCAGAGCGGCTTCGTGCGCTACTACGCGGCTCTACTCGTGCTCGGCGTGACCGGTGTCGGCTTCTACTTCCTGCTGCAGACCTGACGATCGCCCCGAGACGACCATGCCACCCCTTTCAATACTGATCTGGATCCCAGCCGCCTGCGGCCTGCTCGGCGCCCTGATCCCCTCGCGCGATCGACGCGTTTGTGGGAGCCTGGCGCTGCTCGGCTCGGTTGTGGCGCTGGGCCT
The DNA here is from genome assembly GCA_050015915.1 of Solirubrobacteraceae bacterium. Lineage (GTDB taxonomy): Bacteria > Actinomycetota > Thermoleophilia > Solirubrobacterales > Solirubrobacteraceae > Palsa-744. Next base: position 3,505 of record JBEKAM010000103.1, on the reverse strand, counting down.
CGCGATCGGCTACATCGCCGACTACAAACCGGGCGGTGGCCTGCAGCACGTGACCAACATCGTGTGGATCGCGACGCTCGGCATCCACTACAAGCTCGCGGTCACCGGCCTGAACGTCTTCTTGATCGGCCTGACCACGCTGCTGTTCGCTGCGGCCATCCTCGCCACCAACCTGCGAGCCGAGAGTCCCGCGGTCGATCGCCCGCGGCTCTTCTACTTCAACTTCATGCTCGCCGAGTCGGCTGTGCTGGGAGCGTTCCTCGCCCAGGACCTGGCGCTGTTCGTGGCGTTCTTCGACCTGATGCTGATCCCCTTCTACTTCCTCATCGGCAGTTGGGGTCAGGGCCCAGACCGGGTGAAAGCGACGATCAAGCTCGTCATCTACACGCTCGTCGGCTCGCTGTTGATGCTCGCTGCAGCGATCGCCACCGGTGTACTGGCAGCCCAGCAGGACGGCGGGCACATCACGTTCGTGCTCTCCGCGCTCCAGCACATGCCGCTGAACACCAACTCGCAGGAGTGGATCTTCCTGTTCTTCGCCGCCGCATTCCTCGTGAAGATGCCCGCGTTCCCCCTGCACGGCTGGATGCCAGACGGCTACCGCGCGATGCCGGTCGAGGTGCTGATGGTCTTCTCCGGCGTGCTCTCCAAGGTCGGCGCATACGGCTTCCTGGCGATCGTGCTGCCGCTGTTCCCGCAGGCGGCCGTGCACTTCCAGACGCTGATGCTGCTGATCGGGCTCGTGTCGATCGTGTATGGGTCGATGCAGGCGTTCAGTCAGACCAACGCACGGCTGATCCTCGGATACTCCTCAGTGGCGCAGATGGGCTTCATCACGCTCGGTATCTTCGCGTTGAACCCGCAGGGTGCCCAGGGCGCGCTCTTGCAGATGGTCAACCACGGCCTGGTGGTCGCGCCGGCGCTGTTCATCGCCGCAATACTCGGCAGGCGTGCCGGCGACTCGGAAGACATCCGCGACATGGGCGGGATCGCGTTCCGCGCGCCGGTGCTCGCGAGCATCTTCCTGATCGTGTCGCTCGCGACGCTCGCGATGCCCGGCTCCTCGAACTTCGTCGGCGAGTTCCTGATCCTGCTGGGCGTCTTCAAAGCCAAGCTCGCGATCGCGATCATCGCCTTCAGCGGCGTGGTGCTGGCGAGCGTGTACGCGCTGCGTCTATTCATCCGCGCAATGCACAACCGTGTCGGCAAGAACGTGCAGTCGCGTGAGGTCTCCATCCGCGACGGCGCCGTGCTGGTGCCACTGGTGCTCGTGATCCTGTTCCTCGCCCTGTATCCGCAGCTGGCGCTACACCGCAGCGAAGGGTCGGTCAAGACGGCCGTGTTCGAGGCGCAAGCGCTCGCACACAACCCGAACGCGCAGTTCCATTACTTCAGCGGCACAGCCGCGCTCGCGGGGACCCAGACCGCCATCATCCCCGCGACTCGTCCCCGGACGACCACGGTCCATGGGAGTGTCCCGGTCGAAACGGGCGAATCAGCGGAAGCTGCGCCCGGCGAAACTCCGGAAGGGACCTCGCGATGACTTCCGTCTTTCCCGTCCTAGCCGAGGCGCACCTGAAAGGCCCGCACATCGACTTTGCGGGGCTCTCGCCGCTGATCGCGCTGTTGGGCGGCGCCGTGATCGTGCTGATGTTCGGGTTGATCGGCTCGCGCTGGGTGCGTTCGCAGCTCGTTCCCTTCCTTAGCCTGGTGGCGCTCGGCGCGACGCTCGGCCTGACCATCTGGCAGTGGAACGCGGACAAGTCGATCGTCTCCGGAGCGCTTAGGATCGACGACCTGGGGTTGGCGCTGAACCTGATCCTGATCGGCGGCGGCGCGTGCGCGGTACTGCTGGCTTGGCGCTCGCTGGCAGCGCATGAAGCCGCGCATGGAGAGTTCCACGCGATGTTGCTCACCTCAATCGGCGGTATGTCGCTGCTTGCGAGCGCCCAGAACACGGTGGCGCTGTTCGTCGGCCTGGAGCTCCTGTCGATCCCGCTGTATGTGCTGTGCGCGACCGAACTGCGGCGCGAGCACTCGCTGGAGTCGGGTCTGAAGTACCTGATCGTGGGCTCCGTGGGCTCGGCGACGCTGCTGTACGGGCTGGCGCTGATTTACGGCGCCACCGGCTCAACCGACTTCAGCGCGATCTCACAAGCGCTCTCGAGCGGCAACCTCGCGACCGACCCGCTGACGCTCACCGGCATCGCCCTGTGCGTGGCTGGCCTGTGCTTCAAGTCCTCTGTCGCGCCGTTCCATCAGTGGACACCGGACGTGTATGAGGGTGCGCCAACGCCCGTTACGGCGTTCATGGCGGTCACCACGAAGGTGGCTGCACTGGGCGTGTTCCTGCGCTTCTTCGATGTCGCGCTGATCAACACCCAGGCCAGCTGGGGTCCGGCGCTGGCGGTGCTCGCCACGATTACGATCCTGGTTGGCAACGTGGGTGCGTTGGGGCAGTCCTCGCTGAAGCGGATGCTCGCCTATTCCTCTGTGGCCCAGGCCGGCTACATGCTCGCGGGTGTGGTCGTCGCTACGCAGCTGGGCGTGGCCTCAACGGTGTTCTACCTGGCGGTGTACCTGTTCATGAACATGGCTGCGTTCGCAGTGATCGTCGCGCGCGAGCGCGAAACAGGCCTCGGCGATGGGATCTCGACGCTCGCAGGACTCGGACGCGAGCGACCGTGGCTTGCGTGGCCAATGACGATCTCGATGCTGGCACTCGCTGGGATCCCGGCGACGGCCGGGTTCATCGGCAAGTTCTATTTGATCGATGCCGCCGTCGCAGGTGGCTACACGTGGCTGGGCGTAGTGATCGTCATCGGCTCGATGATCTCCCTCGGCTACTACCTGCCGGTCATCGCAACGATATGGATGCGCGAGTCGCCGGCCGGCGAAGCGCAAGCCGGACTCGCCATCTCGCCCACAGTAGCCCCAGGTAGCGGCCCGCTGCCTGCACTCGCGGGAGGCTCGCCTGAGCTAGATGCTGAGGGCGCCCTCGCGCCGGGCGGCGACGACGCCGTCGCGGCCACGACGTCCGCCGTAGGCATGCAGGGCGAGGTGGTGTTCGTTGCCGTCCTCGCCGCCGCAGCCACACTCTTCTTCGGCATCATCCCGCAGCCGCTGTTCGACCTAGTACATCACGCCGGCAGCGCACTCGGCGGGCTGTTCTGAGGCTACAGCCCTTGCTCAAAAGCTCTCTGCAGTAGACCTCGCGTCGAGCTTTCCCAGGTTGATCTCCAGGGCCTCGCTGATGGACCTGACGGTCGTCCACTTGGGGTCGGCTGTGCCGCGCTCGATACGAGCGTAGGCGGCGATCGTCAGGCCAGCGCGGCGGGCGACATCTTCCTGCGTTTCGCCACGCCCCACACGGGTGCCTCGGAGTACTGCTGCTAGCGGCTGCTCTTTTGTTTTTTTGTGTCCCTCGGTTCGGCGCATGAAACATCTGTACCCGCTTGTGCGGGTAATGTCCAGCTATAGAGCTAAGAAGCGGCGGTTTGTTTCT
>JBEKAM010000102.1:0-13299 GCA_050015915.1 Solirubrobacteraceae bacterium | reverse complement strand
CCGCAGAGCTCGTGTCGACGCGGGCCGCCGGCGCCGGCCCCGCGAGTTGCAGCGGCCGGCCCGCCACCACCAGCTCCACGCTCGTCGCTGCGCCGGCCAGGCGCTGCGTGGCCTCGCCGAGCGTGTCCAGCCAGGCCCGCGATGCCTGCTCCGCCGGCAGCACGCCCTCACCCGCCTGCTCCGCTACCACGATTAGCGAGCCCACATGTCCGGCCGCCGCTGCACGCACCAGCTCCTCGACCTGCGCCAATACCTCCTCACGCACGCTCGTCAGCGTTGCCTGGTCCGGGCCTTGCCCGTTGGTGTGCTCAAATGCGCGCCCCCGGTGCATCGCGCCCGCGATCCACACACCCAGTCCGTCTACCAGCACGCACATCCCCTCCGCGCCAGCCAGTGCGTCCGCGAGCCGCGCGTCCGCCTCCACCGTGTCCCACTCTCGCGGTCGTCGTGCCGCGTGCGTGCTGATCCGCTCCGCCATCGCCGCGTCCCCCGAGTCGGCTGTCGCCACGTAGCGGACCGGAAGCCCGCTCGCCAGCGCCAGCTGCTCCGCACGCGCGCTCTTGCCCGAGCGGGTGCCCCCCATCACCAGCGTTAGCGTCATGCAGCCGCTGTCGTCGTAGCTGTAGCGCACTCGGCCGCCTGCGCTTTCGCCGCCGCCTTAGCGAACCGCCACGCGAGCTGCCGATGCGCCGCCCAGTGGATATGGAGGTAGCTCGCCTGCACTCCTCCACGCACAAAGCCCTCCCTGCGTTCCTTGCCACGCGCCGACAATGTCCATGCCGCTCCGGCCGCGTCCCCGGCAGCCAGCGCGCCACCACCAGCCGGCGCGGAATCGTCAGCCGACGCGACCTGCGTGTAATGGAACTCGTGTCCGCGCACGCGCTTACCAGCATTCAGCCACGGTGTCGCCGTAGCTGCCACCGCCTCGCGGTAGCCCAGCGTCAGACGGCCCGTCATCTGCGCGCGTAGCGGCAGCACGCCGCACATCTCGTGGCCGTCCAGCTCCCGCGCGAGATACAGCAGCCCGCCGCACTCCGCCAGCACCGGACGGCCTGACGCCGCGAACGCAGCTACCTCTTTGCGCAGTTGCACGTTCGCCTCGAGCTCCGCGCCATACACCTCCGGGAAGCCTCCCGCCAGCAGCAGCCCGCCCGCGTCCGCCGGCAGCGCCTCGTCATGCAGCGGGTCGAACGGCAGCAGCTCCGCCCCCGCGCCACGCAGCAGCTCCAGGTTCTCCTCGTAGTGAAACGAGAAAGCCGGCCCCGCCGCCAGCGCGATACGCGCACCCTCCGCCCGCGCCTGCACCTGCTCTGTGTCAGCGCCTGCGGCCCCCGCATCCGGCGACCACGCGCCCTTGCTCCCTCCCGCCGACCTCGGCGCGCCACGCGCGATCCTCTCAATCTCCTCCAAATCCACGTACCGCAACATCGCCTCCGCCAGCGCAGCCAGCGCCTCGCGCGCGCCCGCCTCGCGCTCGCCAGCCGGCACCAGGCCGAGGTGGCGCTCAGGCGTCACGATCCGCTCGTCGCGGCGCAGCCCCCCCAGCACCGGGATCTTCAGCGGCTCCACTGCTTCCCGCAGCAGCTGCTCGTGATGGTCTGAGCCCACGCGGTTGAAGATCACCCCCGCCACGTTCACATCGGGGTCGAACGTGCGATAGCCGTGCACGATCGCCGCTGCCGAGCGCGCCATCGCCGACGCGTCCACCACCAGCAGCACCGGCGCCTCAAGCAGCTTCGCCACGTGCGCCGTCGATGCCAGCTCGCCCCGCCCCGACGCCCCGTCGAACAGGCCCATCACTCCCTCTATCACGGCTATGTCGGCGCCCTGCGAGCCGTGGCGCACCAGCGGCGCCATCAGCCCCTGGCCGCTCAGGAACGCGTCCAGGTTGCGCCCCGGACGCCCCGACGCCAGCGCGTGATGGCTCGGGTCGATGTAGTCCGGACCGACCTTGAAGCCCTGCACGCTCGAGCCGCGTGATCGCAGCGCCCCGATCAACCCGCACGCAACCGTCGTCTTGCCCGCCCCCGAGCTCGTGCCCGCGATCACCACCCGCGGTATCACGCCAGCACCGCCCCATCACGCAGCGGCCACTCCGCATCGCTGATGCTCGCCACGTCTGTCACCCGCACGCTTGCCGCCGCGCGCTCCGTTAGCCGCGTATCCGATGCGCCGTCTGCGCCTGATACGTCTGACGCCCGCCACAGCAGGCACGGCACCGGTGCGCCATCGTGTTCGCCCGTCGTCGGATCGCAGCCGTGGTCCGGGCACACCTGCAGCGTGCCGCCGTTAGCGCGCAGCGCGTCCGCGAGCGGCGAGAGCAGCAGCCTGTCTGCCGCCTCGATAGCGGCTACCTTCGCCTCCGCATCGCGCTCGTGCGCTGCCTCATCCGGTGCGCCCACGTGCACCACCACGCGCGCGGCGCCTGCATCGATCGCGCTGAGCGCTGCGGCCGCCTTGGCGGCGAGATTCGTTCCCGGCCGGCCCGTCGCGCCCGGCGGTACGATCGTCCGTGCGCCCATCAGCCGCGCGATACCGATCGCCGCGCCACGTGCACCGACCACCACCGTGTCCTCATTCAGCACCCGCGGGGGGATCGCGCCGACCTGCCACACGAATAGCTCGCGACCAAATGGTCCTGAGCGCAGCGCAACCTGCAACAGCTCGCCGCCAAGCGTCGACGTCGGCTCCGGTCCCACCACCAGCATCCGGTGGCCGCAGATGTGGTGAACGCGCCCGCGCGGGGATCCGCGCCGGCTAGGAAGGCGTTTGGCGAGGATGTGCGCCAGTTGGCGCGCTGTCGCCGTGGCGTCACCGCGGTTGCGTCTGTCCACCCGCCACGCACGCTCGTCGTCCGCCACTTCGATCCCGTGCGCCGCCGCCTCGATCGCCCCGCGGTCCACCGGCGCTTGTGGCACCCACCCCAAAAGGCCCGGGATGGCTGTCTCCGAGCCGACCGGCAGGCCCGCCGCCACCGTGCGCAACGCCGTAACAACACCCTCGCTCGCGAGACCGTCTAGCACCGGTGTGCCCGCGCGCTCAAGGCTCGTCGGCGACTCGCCCAACGGCTCGCTCGCACCATCGAGGATCACCAGCACGTCCACCGTGCGCTCACCTGCCACCGCCGTAAGGCTCACCACTCGATTCCCTGCTGAGCCCGAATGCCAGCTTCCATCGGGTGCTTGACCTTGACCACCTCTGACACGAGGTCCGCCGCCTCCAGCAGCTCCGGTGGAGCGTCACGGCCCGTGATCACCACGTGCTGAAAGCCCGGGCGCTCACGGATCACGTTGACCAGCTCCTCCACGTCGATCCAGCCCCACTTCAGCGGGTACGTGATCTCGTCCAGCAGCAGAAACTCGTAGCGCTCCTCTGCCATCGCCCGCTTGACCTCCTCCCAGCCCTCCTTTGCCAGTGCCTCCGACTCATCCAAATCGCGCGACAGCCACGACCAGCCGTCGCCCATCTTCTCCCAGTCGATCCCGCCCAGCGCTGCCGCTGCCTTCGCCTCGCCCACCTTCCACTTGCCCGACTTCACAAACTGGAACACCCCACAGCGATAGCCCCGCGCCCACGCTCGCAGCAACATCCCAAACGCCGACGTGCTCTTGCCCTTGCCGTGTCCCGTCACCACAATCAACAGCGGCTTGTCGCGCGGTTTGCGCCGCTTCGGCTCCGCGCTGCCGCGGTCTCCCGGGCGGTGCGGCACGTCCACGTCCTCTGCGCTGTGGCGGGCGAGCGGGTCGTTGTCGCTCATGCTGCGTTCCTCTTCCGTTGTGGCTCGCCCAGTAGTCGGTGTAGGCGCGCGCCCGCTGCGCTCGCCACCGCGCTCGCCAGCTCCAGCCTCACCGGTCCGTCCTCGATGTCGATCACGTGTACCGCGCTTGCAGTGCGGCCCAGGCGCGCCGCCGCCAGCGGGATCTCACCCGCCGGGTCGTGCACGCGCCCGTCCGTCAGCACCACCGCAATCGCGCGGCGGCCCGGCTCACGTAGCGCCTCGTTTGCGATCAGGTGCTCCGCCGCGTCCAAGCCTGCCGCCAGCGGCGTGCGTCCGCCCGCGGGCAGCGTGCGGATCGCCTCTGCCGCACGCTCCAGCGGTGCGCCAGGGGCGATCAAGATCTCAGCTGAGCGGTCGCGGAAGGCGATCAGCCCCACCCGGTCGCGGCGCGCGTACGCATCGCGCAGCAGCTCCAGCAGCGCGCCCTTCACGCGCGCCAGTCGCCTGCGGGCGCCCATCGAGCCGCTCGCGTCCACCACCAGGCATAGGAACGCGCTCTCCCGCCCTGCCCGGATCGGCGCGCGCACGTGCTCCGCAGGCGCCCCCAGCAGCCGCGCGTGCAGCGTCGCCACGATCGCCACCTCCTCGTCTGCTGAATGCGCAGGGCGCGAGTCGATCGCCCCAGCCTGCGGTCCGCTCGTGGGTGCCCTACGGCCAAGCGGCCCTGCGCCGTGGCCGGTCAGCTCCAGTGCCGCTGCCGGCAGTCGCGCCGGTGCCGGTCGGTCGCGGCGCTGCGGGGGAGCCTGCGCCGTTGGATCGGTGGTGGTTGTGTCCCCAGCGCTCGGCGCTTGGCTTGTATGCGCGCGGCCATTGCTCCCGGCGGTCGGGCCGTTGCCGTTGGGTGGCTCGTCCTCGGGGTCGTCGTCCTGCGGCGCGCCGTCACGGGGCGGACCGTCCTGCGGCGAGTCGTCCAGTGCGCGCTCCACGTCCTCTGGGTCGGCTTGGCGGCCATCGAGCGGGTCGCGACGACGGCGGTGGGGGAGGGCCAGCGCCGCCGCGCGGCGGACGTGGGACTCGTCGACCTCCTCCGCGCCGTCCAGCGCTGCCAGCGCTCGTGCTGTCCGAGCTGTGACGAGGTCGCCGCGCACGCCGTCCACACCCAGCTCTGCGCACGCGCCGGCGATCCGCAGCAGCTCGCGCTCAGGCAGGCGGACCGCGTCGAGCCGCTCGCGCGCGGCGGCGATCCGTGCTGCCAGCGCTCGCTCCTCCTCTGCGTAGCGCTCGACAAATGCCGCAGGGTCGCGCTCGAAGGCCAGGCGGCGGCGCACGATCTCCGCGCGCTCGCCCGGGTCGCGTGGTGCGCGCACCTCCACACCGAGGCCAAAGCGGTCGAGCAGCTGCGGGCGCAGCTCGCCCTCCTCCACGTTCATCGTGCCCACAAGAATGAAACGCGAGTCGTGCTCCACGGATACCGCCTCGCGCTCGACTCTCGCGACGCCCGATGCGGCCGCGTCGAGCAGTGCGTCCACGAGATGATCAGCGAGCAGGTTGACCTCGTCCACGTACAGGATCCCCTGGTGCGCTCGCGCGAGGATGCCCGGCTCAAAGACCTGATCGCCCGCCAGCGCTTGACGCAGATCGAGCGCACCTACCAGCCGGTCGAGCGTCGCTCCAAGCGGCAGCTCCACGAGCGGTGCCGCGCGCAGCTCGACCACCACCTCCGTGGAGACGATGCCGCCGGGCGCTGCCTGGCCAGGGCCAAACGCGTATGTCTGTCCGACAGCGGCCTCGACCGGCGGGAGCAACGGCGCGAGCGCGCGCACTGCCGTCGACTTCGCCGTGCCGCGCTCGCCGCGCACGAGCACGCCGCCGACCTCTGGAGAGACCGCGTTCACGAGCAGCGCCTCGATCAGCGGTTGCTGGCCGACGATCGCTGACAGCGGGAAGCGCTCGGTGCGGGTCACGAGCGGACCTCAGTCGTCATGTCCCGGCCTCCTCCAGCTCCCCCTCGAGGGCGAGGAAGCGATCGCGGATCTGCGCGAGCGTGTCGTCCTGAGGGGCTGCCCACATGCCGCGGTCGGCGGCCTCCAGCAGGCGCTCGGCGATCGCCCGTGCGGCCCACGGGTTCGAGCGTGACATGAACGCTGCGACGTCGTCATCGAGCAGGTAGCGCTCGGCGATCTGCTCATACATCCAGTCTTCCGTCACGTTCGCAGTGGCGTCGTAGCCGAACAGGTAATCCACCGTGGCTGACAGCTCCGCCGCGCCCTTGTAGCCGTGGCGGATCATCGACGCGATCCAACGCGGGTTGGCCACGCGTGCGCGGAACACCCTGCGGGTCTCCTCCGCGAGCGTGCGCGAGACCACACGCGAAGGGTCAGAGCTGTCGCCCAGATATGCGGCAGGCTCGCGGCCGCTGAGCGCCCGCACGGTGGCCACCATGCCGCCGTGGTACTGGTAGTAGTCGTCCGAGTCGAGGATGTCGTGCTCTTGCGAATCTACGTTCTTCACCGCCGCCTCGATCCGTGCGAAGCAATCACGCATCGACTCCTGCGCAGGCGCGCCATCGAGTCCGCGGCCGTACGCGTAGCCGCCCCATGCCTCGTAAACGGCGGCGAGGTCTGCATCGCCGCGCCAGCCGGTGCCGGCCTCTTGCCCGCCGCCGCCCGCGGAGTCCTGGCTGTCGAGCAGCTGCAGCAGCCCCGCACCGTATGTGCCTGGCTTCGAGCCGAACACGCGCGTGGTCGCACGCCGCCAGGCGCCGACGGCGCCCAGCTCTGCGGCGAGACGCTCAGCATCCGCGCGAGCATGCGCGGCCACGTAGTTGGACTCGTCGGGCTCGTCCAGCACCGCGACCGCCGCCACCGCGTCGTCCATCAGCCCGATCACGTGCGGGAACGCATCGCGGAAGAAGCCGGAGATACGCACCGTCACATCGATCCGCGGCCGCCCCAGCTCATCGAGTGGAACCACCTCGATGCCCGTCACCCGCCGAGACTCCGGATGCCACTTGGGTCGCACGCCCAGCAGCGCAAAGATCTCAGCGATGTCATCGCCCTGCGTGCGCATCGCTGAGGTACCCCATGCGACCAGGCCGACCATGCGCGGCAGCTCGCCCGTCTCACGGCGGTGGCGCTCGAGCAGCGCGTCAGCAAGGCGCTGCCCCACTTCCCATGACAGCTCCGAAGGCAGCGAGCGCGGGTCGACGGAGTAGAAGTTGCGCCCCGTAGGCAGCACGTCCAGACGCCCACGCGTGGGGCTCCCTGAAGGGCCGGCCGGCACGTGGCGCCCGTGAAGCGCCGCCAGCACGTGCTCGATCTCCTCGCCGGTTCTGCCGATGCGCGGCACGACCTCGCTTGCCGCAAAGCGCAGTGCGCTCTCGACGCCCGCATCCTGACGCCCAAGCACGTCGCCGCAGATCTGGGCAACGGCACCTGCGTCCCAATCGCTCGCGGCAAGTGCGTCGAGCAGCGCCATCTGCGCCGCCTCAAGTCGATCGACGAGATCCCCCGCGCTGGCCGCCGGGCCGCGGAAGCGCTCGATCAGCTCGTTTGGGGCGGTGGTGGTGCTGGCCCCAAGCGACTCCAGTGGTATCCCCGGCGCGGCAACAAGCGCTGGCTCATCTAGGCCGAAGGCAGCGCCCACCGCCCGGCGCAGCCCGGGCACGTCTCCCGAGCCGAGCCGCAGCATCGCCGCGGTCAGCCCCCGCAGCTGATCGCCCTCAGGCGCCTGCCCGAGCACGTGCAGGCCGTCCTTGATCTGGATGTCCTTGACCTCGCACAGGTAGCCGTCGATGTGGTTCACGAGTTCGCTCAAGTCATCCGGGCGCTCATGAACATCCAGGTCTGCCTGCAGGTTGGCCCGCTCGATCGCCGACCAGATGCGTGCCGCAAGCGCCGGCAGCTTCGGCGGGTCTAGCAGCTCCAGCCGGGCGTATTCATCGAGCAGCGCCTCGAGCTCCGCCAACTCGTCGTAGGTGTCCGCGCGCATCATCGGCGGCACCAGGTGGTCGACGATCACCGCGTGCGCACGGCGCTTGGCCTGCACCCCCTCGCCAGGGTCGTTGACCACAAATGGGTAGATCAGCGGCACGTCGCCGAGTGCCGCGTCCGGTGCGCACGCGGGCGACAGCGCGAGCATCTTGCCCGGCAGCCACTCGAGCGTTCCGTGCTTGCCCAGGTGCACGAGTGCGTCCGCGCCCCACACCGCGTCGAGCCAGCGGTAGCACGCCAGGTAGTGGTGCGTGGGCGGCAGCTCGGGGTCGTGGTAGATGCCCACCGGATCCTCGCCATAGCCGCGCGGCGGCTGGATCGCAACGAGCACGTTGCCGAGCTCCAAGCCCGCGATCACGAAGTCATCGCCGTCCAAGTAGCGATCGCCGGGCGGTGGCCCCCATCGCTCCTCGATTCCCTCGCGCAGCTCCTGCGGCAGCGTGCTGTACCAGTCGATGTAGTCAACAACGGATAGCCGCAACGTCGACTCGGCGAGCTGCTCGTCGGTGAGGAACTCCGGGTCGTGGCCGCCGCTCGCGATGAGCGTGTGCATCAGCTCATCGCCGTGACCAAACGGCCGCTCCACGTGCATGCCGTCAGCGTGCAGAGCATCGAGTAGCGCAAGCGCGCTGGCGGGCGTGTCCAGCCCAACCGCCATGCCCACCTTTGCGTGCTTGGTGGGAAAGCTCGTCAGCAGCATCGCCACCCGGCGCTTCTCTGCCGGGAGGTGCCGCAGCCGCGCACTGCGCACCGCCAGCCGCGCGACGCGCGCGCACCGCTCAACGTCGGGCACGTAGCGAGGCACAGCCACACCCACGGGCGAGCCCTCGGCGTCGCGCTCCTTGAAAGAGATGACCCCGCCAACGATCCGTCCATCGAACTCGGGGATTGCGACTTGAGTGGCGGCGTCAAGCGGTGAAAGCCCCGAATCGGACTCGAGCCAGGTGGCCCGGGACCCGGTCGCACACATGGCCTGGATCACAGGCACGTCAAGTGCAGTGAGCGCCGACGCATCCCATTCCTGCCACTGCTCGCCAACCCCCTCGCCGTTCTCAGCCGCGGCATCCGCTGCCCCCGAGCCACCCGTTGAGAGCATCGTCACGATCAGCGCGTCCACGTGCCCATCGAGCAGGGCCAGTGCGGGCACATGCCCATCGCTGTCGCGCCGCAGCGTGTAGCTCCAAACCGCAACAGCATTGGCGCCAGCCTCTTCGATCGCCGCGCAGATCGCATCGACGAACGCCGTGTTGCCGGTCAACCGGTGCGAGCGGTAGAAGCAGAAGCCAACCGTGGGGCGCTCCGCAACATGGCGGGAGAGCGCCTCTGCCAACTCCACATCACCAACCCCCGGCACGTAAACGCCAAGGTCGGCCACCTCATGAGGAGGCTCGAAGCCATGGCCTTCCAACAGGAACGTGTCCGCGAGGAAACGCAGCAGTTGCTCCACGTTCTCAACGTCTCCATGTCGCAGGTACTCACCTGCCTGGGCTACAGCCCCCGCCGGCGCAAGTGAAAGTCCAGTCATCTCAGCATCCGGCGTGGCCTCGCCGCCAAGCGCCAGCAGCGCGATCCCCCGCTCGACACACCGCTCCCGCAATAGGTCAAACCCCCCGGGCCACCCCCGCCGTCCACCAAGGATCCGACAAAGGACAACGCGTGCACCGTCGAGGAAGTCATCGATCAGCACCGCCGCATCGACCCCCGTCGGGTTCACACAGCGAACCGCCGGAAAGTCATCAGGGAGCAGTTCCACCGCGCTAGCCGTAGCCAGGATCTCCGTATCGGCAGTAGTTATGAAGCGCAGCAAGAAGTCACCTCCGTAGTGACGCTCGGTAGATCGCGAGGCACGCCGCCTTCGATCAGCGCAGTGAGTCGCTCGGTGTCGAGATGCTTTTCCACAAGATCACCAAGCACGTCCAAGCGAGCCTCGCGAGCAGAGGCAAACGAGACGGTCCCAGGAACAAACCGCCGTCCACGCAGCTCAGCAACGTGCTGCAGCAGCGCCCGGCGAAAAGCGTCGTGCTCGAGCACACCGTGCCAAGAAGTGCCAATCACCGAGCCCAGGCGGCAGCCGTCGAGCTCGCCATCGTCGGCGGTAAAAAGGGGCTCGCCAGCGCGGTGACGTTGACGATCACGATCGCCATGTGAATCGCGAGCGTGAGCATCAACGGCGTCCGCGCCCGCGTCAACGTCATCCGCGCACACCCGTCCATGACGAATCTCGTATCCGCCCACTGCCGTGTTGAGCCATGCGCACTCGCCGGCTCGCCGGCGCAACAACTTGCCACGCTCGAACTTCGTGTTCACGGGCAATACGCCGAGGCCGTCTACCACGCCCTCCCCAGACTCAAAATCATCGATGATCCGTTGACCCAGCAGCTGGTATCCGCCACAGATGCCCAGGATCGGATCCCCGGCTGCAGCACGCGCCTTCAGGGCATCAGCGAGCCCTGAGTTGCGAAGGCGCGCAAGGTCCTCCACGGTTGCCTTCGTGCCCGGCACCACGACCAGATCCGCGCGCTCGACGTCGGCGACAGAGCGGGTAAAACGCACACGCACACCAGGCTCCATGGCCAGTGCGTCAACGTCGGTGAAGTTGCTCATCCAGCGCAGGCGGATGACCGCCACGTCGAGCGTGTCCGCTGACGTGGGTGCCTCCGGGCGCGGCGCGTCCAGCGCCAGCGAATCCTCCACATCCATCCACAGGTCCTCCACATGGGGGAGCACGCCCAGCGTCGGCCGGCCCGTCAGCTCCTGCAGTTGCGCGAGCCCGGGGTCGAGGATCAACTGATCGCCGCGGAACTTGTTCACCACGAAGCCCGCAATGTGCGCCTGGTCCGCCGGCTCCAGCAGCGCCAGCGTGCCGAACAGCGACGCGAACATGCCCCCCCGGTCGATGTCCGCCACCAGCAGCACTGGTAGATCGGCGGCGCGCGCGAGGCCCATGTTCGTCAGGTCCGCGTGGCGCAGGTTGATCTCCGCCGGGCTGCCCGCTCCCTCGCACACGACCACGTCGTAACGGGATCGAAGGTCCGCCAGTGCATCCGCCACGATCGGGCGCAGCTCGTGCTTTAGCTCCTGATAGGAGCGCGCGTTCGCGTCCGTGTACGGCCGCCCCATCACGATCACCTGACTGTGGCGCTCGCCGGAGGGCTTGATCAGGATCGGGTTCATCGCCGCCTCCGCCTCCACCCCTGCTGCCGCCGCCTGCACCGCCTGCGAGCGGCCGATCTCGTTGCCGTCGCGCGTCACCACCGAGTTCAGCGCCATGTTCTGCGCCTTGAACGGCGCCACGCTCACCCCCTGGCGGCGAAGCCAGCGGCAGATGCCCGCCGTCACCACCGACTTGCCCGCGTCCGATTGCGTGCCGCACACCAGTAGCGCGCCCTTCATCTTGCGCTCCTCACGATCGCGCACAGCACGGCCGCGGTGACGCCAACCGCCAGCGACAGGCGTGCCGCGCGGTGCACGTCCTCGACGGTCGGCGCTTTGCCGTCGCCGAGCTGCGGCCGCGACTCGACGCTGCCGTTGTACGCGAGCGGCCCCCCTAGGGTCACGCCCAGCGCTCCCGCAAACGCGGCCTCCGCGCGCCCGGAGTTGGGGCTCGGGTGCGCGCCGCCGTCTCGTCGGGCGGTTGCCGCGGCTGCGCGCGGCGAGCCGCCCACGAGCGGTGCGGTCATGCAAGCCAGCACGGCGGTCATCCGCGCGGCAGGCCAGCTCATCACGTCGTCGAGCTTCGCCGCTGCCCAGCCGAACTGGAGGTAGCGCTCGCTGCGATGACCAAACATCGCATCCAACGTGTTCGTTGCGCGGTACGCCACTACGCCTGCCGGGCCAGCAAGTGCGCCCCACAGCAAAGCCCCCACAACCGCGTCGCCCGTGTTCTCTGCCACCGACTCGAGGGCCGCGCGACACAGCCCGTCCCCGTCGAGTTTTGCTGCATCGCGCCCGCACAGCGCACGCAGTGCCACACGCGCCTCGTCGAGCTCGCCGCGTGCCACCAGGTCAGAGACATTCAGTGCCTCCCGCCTCAGCGAGCGTCCGCCGAGCGTGACCCATATGAGCGCTGACAGCACCAGCTCGCGGGGGAAGCTGCGCCTTGAGGCCATCCGCGCCACAAGCTCCGCAGCGAGTGCTGGGATTGCGACGAGCGTCGCCACCACAGCAGTTCCACGCAGCCGCGAAGGCGCGTACGCAATCCGCTCCAGCGCCAGCGCCGTGTGCCCAAAACCAGCCACCGGATGCCAGCGCGCGGGGTCGCCCACCGCCGCGTCTGCCGCGTAGCCGGCCAGCAACGCCGCGCCAGCCAAGGGGGTTACGGTCATCGCCACGTTGGCCGACCTCACGCCTGCCGGGTGAGTCTCTGGTCCGGCGTCGTGTACATCTGCGCGCCTCCTCGGGATCGTGCGTCCCGTCGTCGGAAGGTTCGCGGCGGTTGAGTCTCTGGCTCCCGGGACGCGTCCCGGTCACAGTGGCGCGACCGCCCCGGTCTCTCACCGGGTTCCTCGCACCGCCACGCTGACACGCCGATGCTACCTGCTGGCGCATAGCGCGGCCGAGCGGCTGTCTCTAGTGTTGCCAGCGTGACTGATCACCAGCGCCTCGCCACTGCAGCTGAGCCCCCCACGGGCGCGGCCGAGCCCCATGTCAGTGTGGCCGAGCGCTTCACCCGGCCGCCCACGCCTGAGGGGTTTGATCCCTCGCGCGCCGCTGAGCGCGCCGCCGACCCTCGCGGCTGGCGCTATGACGCCGCTGAGCGTGAGGTCGTGCACCGCGTCATTGCCGAGCGCCGCGACGTCCGTCGTTTCCGTCCCGACGCCGTGCCAGAGGACGTTCTAGAGCGTGTGCTCCAGGCGGCCCATCGGGCGCCGTCAGTCGGCCTGATGCAGCCGTGGCGCCTGATCGTCATCAACGATCTCGACACGCGGGTCGCCGTCCGGCGTTTGGCACAACGCGAGCGCCTGCGCCAGGCTGACCGCTTCGACGAGCGCACCCGCCAATTCCTCGACCAGAAGATCGAGGGCGTCGTCGAGGCGCCCCTCGGCTTGTGCGTGTGCTGCGACCACGGGGACCCTGACGTGGAGGTGCTTGGGCGCGGCACCATCCCCGACACCGACATCTACAGCGCCGCCTGTGCCGTCGAGAACCTGTGGCTCGCCGCTCGCGCCGAGGGGCTTGGCGTCGGCTGGGTTAGCTTCTACCGGCCTGAGGATCTGCGCGAGCTGCTCGGCATCCCCGCGCGCGTGGACCCCATCGCCTACCTCTGCATCGGCTGGCCTGATGAGCGTCCCGTGCGCCCCGGGCTGGAGGCGGCAGGGTGGTCATCTCGCGTGCCGCTCGACGCCGTTGTCATGGGCGAGCGCTGGTGTGAGGGGTCATCTGCTGAGCTCGCACCTGCGGCTCGAACCAGGATTACACCTCCGGACACCGGCCCAGACCGCACGGCGGCCATCGCTGCCCGCGATCGACTCGACCAGCTGGTCAAGCCCGGTGGCAGCCTCGGCGCGCTCGAGACGGTGATCGAGCGCTGGGCTGGTGTGACCGGTAGCCCGCCGTCGTCGTGTATCCACGCGGGTGTGCTTGTGTGCG
>JBEKAM010000101.1:0-13386 GCA_050015915.1 Solirubrobacteraceae bacterium | reverse complement strand
GATCCTCTCGCAGGTGAGCCGCCGCCTCGTCGAGCGTGTCGGACCGCGCGCGCTGTTGACCGCAGGCAACCTCGCGATGGCCACCGGCTGCGTCCTGCTGTTGCTCGCCGTCGCCTTCGGCACGGGGCTCGCCGCCGTGCTCGTCGCGCTCGTCTTGACGATCTCGAGCATCGGCCTGATCCTCCCCAACGCGACAGCCCTCGCGATGGCAGAGCAGCAGCACGCCGCCGGCAGCGCCTCCGCGCTGTTCGGGCTCGGGCAGTTTGGCGGCGGCGCGATCACCGCCCCGATCGTCGGGCTCGCCGGCTCTCACGATGCGTTGCCGATGGCGATCGTGATCGCGGTGTGCGGGCTGGGCTCGCTTGCGATCGAGCGGTTGGGGCCGGTTAGCGCGAACTAGGCGTCCTCGCGTCAGGCCGCGACTGGCACGCGGCCGGTGTTCATCGTCTCGAGCAGCGCGTGCTGGGAGAGCGTCTCACCGCTCAGCTCCGCGCAGATCCGCCCCTCGAAGAACACCGCCACGCGGTCACACACAGCCACAATCTCATCGAGGTCCGTCGAGGCAAGCAACACGACCGTATCCCCGCCCGCCGCACCACGGATCAACCGGTGCATCTCCGCCTTCGCGCCGATGTCCACACCCCTCGTCGGGTCGTCCAGCAGCAGCACACTCGGTTCCGCGTCGAGCCACTTCGCGAACACCAGCTTCTGCTGGTTACCGCCCGAGAGCTGCCCCGCGTTTTCATCGATCGACGCCGCCTTCACCTGCAAGCGCTCGACCATCTCCTCCGCGCGGCGACGCATTTTGCGCTTGCTCACGATCATGCCTTCACGCGCCAGCGCCACCGAGCGGACCTGCGCGACGTTCTCCCAGATCGGCTTGTCCAGCATCAATCCATAACGACGACGGTCGCCCGTCACCATCGCCACACCCGAGCCGACCGCGCGGTGCATCGAGCGGCGCAGCTTGCGCCCACTCGGCAGGATCGCCTCGCCGCCGCTGATGCCAACCTGGCCGCTGATCAGCTCGAGCACCGTCAGATGGCCGGAGCCCGCGATTCCCGCTACGCCAACGATCTCACCCGCCTGCGCCTGCAGGTCGATGCTGTCGAGCTTGCCCTTGACGCTCACGCCTTTCAGTCGCAGGCCAGCACCCGCCCCGGCAACGCCGGCGGCCGCGGTCGCGCTCGTGCCGTTACCGGCAGCGACGGAGCCATTGGCCGGGACGCTCGTCGGCGCGGCGGCGGTGCGCTCGGCGCCGCTCATGACGCGCTCGTGCGAGCCCTTTTCACCGAGCATCGCGTCGACGATCGCGGGCACCGAGAGCTGCGCGCGCGACTCACCCTCGAGCACCGGAAAGCCATCGCGCAGCACGGTGATCTCGTCACACAGCTGCATTACCTCCTCGAGGATGTGCGACACGAACACCACCGCCACATCGCGCTCGCGCAATACCTTCAAGACGTTGATCAGGATCTCCACGCTCGAGGCCTCGAGGGCCGAGGTGGGCTCATCGAGGATCAGCACCCGCGGCTCTGTCACGAGCGCCTTGGCGATCTCCACCAGCTGGCGTTCAGCCAGCGTCAGCGTGCTGACCGGCTGGCGCATCTCCAGTTCCAGGCCGAGGTCCGCGAGCACGGGACGCGCCTTGCGCTCCATCGCCTTGCGGTCGATGAACGGGCCACGTTTGATCTCCCGCATCGGGAAAAGGTTTGACAGCACATCGAGATCGGGGAACAGGCTGAGCTCCTGCGAGACCGCCGCCACGCCGTGCTCGCCGGCGTCGGCGGTGCTCGAGAAGGAGACCTCCTCGCCGTTGAGCCGCAGCACACCGCTATCGGGGCGCACCGCGCCCACGATCACCTTCACGAGCGTCGACTTGCCCGCCCCGTTCTCACCGAGCAAAGCGTGCACCGAGCCAGCGCGGACCGTGAGGCCCGCGCCGCTCAGTGCCTGAACTCCGCCATATGCCTTGCGGATGTCCTTTGCTTCCAGCATTGCTACTAGCCGAGCGCCGACAGTGGCTTGAGGTAAGCGCTCGGGTCCGCGAGCTCCTTTTCGATCAGCGGCTTGAAGAACGCGTACTTGTTCGCCGCGCTGCTCTCCCGCTTGATGATTTCGTTGATGTTTTCAGACGTGACGATGCCCTGACCGGGGTTCCACCAGCCTTCCGGCAGCGCCTTGCCTTTGGCGTGCTGGGCCAGCAGCGTCCCAGCGATGTAGCCCTTCATGTAGTGGTAGGGGTCGCCGAGCGCGTACACGTAGCCGTCCTTGACCGCTTCAAGCGCGATCGGGTCGACGTCGCAGGCTCCAACCAGATAGTGAACGCTGTTCTGCTTCTGAATCCGGTAAAGCGAGACGGCGTCCTGGTCGCCCGGCGCCAGGTAGGCGACGGCGTTCGGGTGCGCTTTGACCAGGTTGCTCCAGTGGTCATAGTTTTCCGCCGGCTCTGAGCCAACGGCGTACGGTCCAGCGATCTTCAGACCAGGCCGTTCCTTTTTGAGCACTGCCTCCATGCCTTTGATCCTCAGTTCCAGCAGGATCAGGCCAGGGATGTCGTTGCCGATCACAACTTCACCCGTCTTCGGCAGCTTTTTGAGCATATAAGTGGCGAGCCCTTCACCCACAGCCACGTTGTTGTTACCAACGTAGGTGGTGACCTTGCTGCCGGTTGGCGGCGGTGCGTCCATCGTCACAACCGGGACCTTTTCTTCAACCGCCTGGTTGTATGCGCGCACGAAGTCTTCCGGCGCCGTGGTCATGATCGCGACCCCGTTCTTGGCGGTGTGAGTAGCCGCGAGGAACTGGCTCACCTCCTGCGTTGGGTTGACCCCGTTGGGAGCTGAGGAAGAGATGCTGACACCTTCGTGTTCAGCGGCAGCCTCAGCGCCATCGGCCATCTCCTGGAAGGCGTTCTGCGTAGTCGACGCGGTGACGACCGCGAGCTTGATGCTGCTGGCGCTGGTTGTGGCTGTCGTGCTCGAGCTACTGCTACCACTGCTGCTGTTGCTCGAGCCGCAGGCGCTCAGCACCAGTGCCGTCACGACAGCTGCCGTGACGCCCAGGATGCCGCTCCGTCGCCTCCTTGTACTTCCAGATTGCCGTGTTGGCATTACCTTCTGTCTCCTCTCTAGGGACCAACCCAATGTGAAAACGACGTGCCGGCCACTCGGCTTGATGCTCATAGCCCGAGACCTCCCGCGGCACGTCCTTTACCTCGACGTCGGACGATGCTGTCGAGCGCGACTGCGGCCAGAATCACCGCACCGGTTGCAAACGAGCTCCAGTTCTGGGGCACGTCGAAGTACACGAGTCCTGCATTCACCTCGGTGAGCAAGACGGCGCCGATCATCGCGCCGATCACGGTGGCGCTGCCGCCGGCGAGCGAGGTGCCGCCGATGATCGCCGCGGCGATCGCCTCCAGTTCGAAGCCGGAGCCAATGTTCGGTTCGCCGGAGGCGAAGAACGCGAGGCCGAGGATCCCGGCGATTCCCGAGAGCACGCCCATCAGCACCAGTGCCTGGATGCGCACGCGCGGGATCGAGATGCCGGAGAAGCTCGCGGCCTCCGGGTTCGAGCCGATCGCGCGTACGCGATGCCCGAAGGGAGTCAGGCGCAGCAGCGCGGTGAGCACGATCGCGACCACAAGCAGCACCCACACACTGACCGGCAGCCCGAGCGTGTTGCCGCCGAAGAAGGTGAAGAAGGAGCTGTTGATCGGCAGGTGGCTGACCTGTTCCCCATTGCTCAGCGCGATCGCGAGACCGCGGAACATCGCCAGCGTCGCCAACGTCGCGACGATCGCCGGGATCCTGATCGCCTGCACGAGGATCGCGTTGACGAGGCCCATCCCGCCCGCCAGCACGGTCGATATCGCGACCGCCAGATAGGGGTTCATCCCGCCCTGCATGAACAGCGCCGCGATGATCAGCGTCAGGCCGAAAACCGATCCCGCGGAGAGGTCGATCTCGCGCATCGCGATCAAAAACGCCATGCCGCCGGCGATGATCGCCACATACACCGACTCCTGCAGGACGTCGCGGATCTGTGAGGAGGAGAGGAATTCGGGGTGAAGGATGCCGATTACCGCGCCGAGCGCCAGCGTCGCCAGCAGCACGCTCGTCGACTCGAACCGCAGCACGCGCAAGAGCAAGGACAAGGCCGTCGAGTGGACGGGACGCTTCGCCGCGCCCTCGCCCGAGGACACACCCTCTGCGCCGGTGGAAACGGTGACGTCACCGGACCCAGCCATGCCGTTGCCGGCGCCTGCCATCTCCAGGATCGGCGCTTTCGTCTGCTGGATCTCGGGAACGTGGCTCATGCCCCGCTCCGCTCGTTACTGCACCTCATATCTCTCCTTCCCCGGCACGAACAGCTTCTACCCTTCCCCGATTTGTGCGGATTGCGCACGTCCATCCACGATCCGCACTAGATACTCTCATAGACCGCGGAGTAAATGTCAAGTGCCAGTTGTTCCCTCTCCGGACTTGGTCCATCGCCGCAGGATTCACGGGCCCTCACGAGCCCGCTCCGAGCTCGACGACGAGCAGCATCGGGCCGTCGCGGCGCTCGAGTCCCGGGAGCAGCTCATCGAGCGCGGCCAGCAGCTCGGCGTGCTCTGAGATCCGCCGCGATGGGCAGCCGAGCCCCTCGGCGAGCAGCGCGATGTCGACCGCTGCGAAGTCCGGCCAGGCGCCCCGTCCACCGGCGCGCGCGGCGAGGCCGTCCATTACCGCGTAGCGATGGTTGGACATCACGAGCGCCAGCAGCGGCGCGCCGTAGCGGGCCGCGCTCCACAGCGCCTGGATCGAGTAAAGCGATGCGCCGTCGCCGAGCACAGCGACCACCGGGCGATCGTCGAGCGCCATCGCCAGCCCAGTCGCAGCTGAGATGCCGAAGCCGAGTGCGCCGTTGGCGCCACTGATGAAGCCGAGCGGCTGGCGCGCGGGGATCCGTGCCATTAGCTCCGGTCGACTGGAGGGGCTCTCCTCCATCAGCACCACGTTCTCCGGTAGCCGATCGCGCAGCGCCACGAACACGTGCCCCGGCTGCAGTGGCTCTCCTGGTGCGGGCGGGGGCGGGTCGGGCAGCAGCTGGCGCGGCGCCGGCGCCGGACCGTCACGCTGGGTGAGCTGCTCGGCGAGCATCGCGCAGGCGAGCGCCGGGGGCCCGAGCAGCGCGAGCTCGGCGCTACTGCGGTTGACCTCCTCCGGCACGTCGCTGATCACGATCACGCTCGCCGCCGGCGCAACCATCGACCCGGGGTCATAGATGTAGAGCAGGAAGGCGGCAGTGCCGATCGCGATCACCAGGTCGTGCGCGGCAAGCGACTCGCGCATCCGCCGCCGGCTCCAGTGCAGGTGACCGGCGAATAGTGGGTGATCCTGGGGGAAGCCGGCGCGCGAGCCGAACTCCTGCCCCCACACCGGCGCGTTCAGCCGCTCGGCCAACGCCACCGCGCCGTCCCAGCCCGCGCGCGTGTCGATGCCCGCGCCGACGACCAGCGCCGGCGAGGCGGAGCGCTCGACGAGCGCCGCCAGCTCGGCGATCGCCTCCTCTGAGAAGCTCGGCGCCTGCAGCACCCTGGCGGGGGCACCCGCGGCGCCCTCGGCTTCCGCCGGCTCCTCCCAGTCGCCCATCGGCGCAACCACCAGCGCCGGACCGCGCGCCTGGCTTGCCTCGTGCCAGGCGCGGGCGATCGCGCCCGGCAGATCCTGCGCCCGCGAGGGCGTCTCCGTCCACACCGGGTAGTCGCCCGCGAGCCGCTCGAGCGAGCGGCCGGTTAGGAACGGCGCGAGCGCGAGCTGGCGGCGATCCTGTTGACCGACGAGGATCACCAGCGGAGCGCGGTTATCGCGCGCGCCGGCGATCGCGTTGACCGCGTTACCGAGACCCGGCGCGGTGTGCAGGTTGACGAACGCGGGCCTGCCGGCACCGATCGCGTAGCCGCTTGCGATCCCCACCAGTGACCCCTCGTGCAGGCCGAGCACGTAGTCGAAATCGGCGGGTAGATCCGTGAGGAACGGAATCTCCGTCGAGCCCGGGTTGCCGAAGATCTTCGTCATCCCGTACTCGCGCAGCACGTCGAGCACGGCCTCACGGACGGTCCGGACGGCACCCGGGCCGGTGCTCGGCGCAGCGCTCTGCGCGCGGGGCGCGCCCTGACCCGACTCAAGCATCCTCGTCCCCATCCCCTTGATTCGATGACATACTTACAACAATATTGTCAACAATATTCGGATCCACTACCGAAAAGCAAGAGGGGAAGGCGAGGCGATGAGCGATCCGGTCCCGACCGAGCGCGCGAGGGAGCTGCTGCGCGGCGCGCTCGACACGCACGTGCACATCGACCCGGACGTGGTCGAACGGAGCATCGATGACCTCTCGCTGGCGAAGCGCTTCCTCGAGCTGGGCCTGGCCGGCTTTGTGATGAAGTCGCACTACACCTCCACCGCCGAGCGCGCGAGCGTGGTCCGCGCCGCGGTCCCGCCGATCCAGGCGCTGGGCTCGATCGTGCTCAACCGTGCTGTCGGGGGCATCAACCCGCTGGCGGTGGAGATCGCCGCGCGCGAGGGCGCCCGCATCGTCTGGCTACCGACGGTGGACGCGCTCAACGAGGCGCACGAGCGCGAGGCTCCCCCGGGCGCCAAGGTCCCCGTGTGGGTGAGCCTGCAGCGCGAACTGCTCGAGCGCGGCATCGAGATCGAGCCGATCGCTGTGCTCGACGGCGACCGACAGCCCACATCCCAGATACGCGACGTGCTCAGCGTGGTCGCCCAGCACGGGATGACGCTCGCGACCGGGCATCTCGGCCGCGAGGAGATCTTCGCGATCGTCGCGGCCGCACGTGAGGAGAAAGTGGCGCTGACGGTCGTCACCCATCCGGAGTTCCCCTCGCAGGACCTGAGCGTCTCCGACCAGCTCGCGCTTGTCGCGGGCGGCGGCGTCCTGCTCGAGCGCTGCTTCACCACCCCGCACACCGGCAAGATCAGCTGGGAGCGCTGGCTCGAGGCGATCCGCGCGAGCGGGCCCGAGCACTCGGTGCTCTCGACCGATCTCGGACAGGTATTCAACCCGCCCGTCGCCGACGGCATGGCGCTGATGGTCGATCGCCTACTCGACGCGGGCTTCAACGACCAGGAGGTACAGACGATGGCAGTGACCAACACCCAGCGGGTGGCAGGCGTATGAGCGCGGAAGGCGGAGCGCCGACGCTGCTCGCGATCGGCGCGCACGCGGCCGACTTCCTGTGGCGGGCAGGCGGCGCGCTCGCGGCGACCGCGGCCGCGGGCGGTAGCGCGCACGTGCTGGCGCTCTCCTACGGCGAGCGCGGCGAGTCCGGCGAGCTGTGGAAAGAGCAGGGCCAAACGATCGAGCGCGTCAAGGAGATTCGCCACGGCGAGGCCGAGCGCGCCGCGACGATCCTCGGCGCGGACTTCCGCTGCCTGGACCTCGGCGACTACCCGCTCGAGGTCGCAGGAGTTGGCTTGCAGCGCCTGGTCGATGCGATCCGCGAGCTCGCTCCCGATGTGATCGTCACGCACACCGACCGCGACCCCTTCAACCCCGACCATCCCGTCGCCTTCCACGCGGTCGAACGCGCCCGCGCCCTGGCGGCCGGCGCGGGCGTGGCGAGCGCCTTCCCGACGATCAAGCCGCCGCGACTGCTGCTGTTCGAGCCCCACCAGCCAGAGCTGTGCAACTTCATCCCGACCATGTTCCTGGACATCACCCACGTGATCGATCGCAAGCGCAAGGCGATGGGCGAGATGAAGGCGCAGGCCTACCTGCAGAGCTACTACGAAGAGCGAGCTGGGCATCGCGGCAACCACGCGCGGCGCTGCTCCGGCAACCAGGATGTCCGCTACGCAGAGGCGTTCATGCGGATCACCCCGCAGGTGCTCGACCAGCTCTAGGCCGCGCTGCTGACCCACGACGCTAGATCGGGTACTCGCGGGGCAGCCCCTGGACGGTGATCCAGCGCAGCTCTGAGAACTCCTCGACCGCGGCGGTACCGCCGAAGCGACCCCAGCCGCTGTCCTTGACGCCGCCGAACGGCATCTGCGGCTCGTCGTGCACGGTGGCGTCGTTGATGTGGCAGATGCCGCTCTCGATCCGCCCCGCGAGCGCGAGTGCGCGGGGAACGTCGCGGCTGAAGACGGCCGCGGAGAGCCCGTACTCGCTGTCGTTGGCGGTACGCACTGCCTCCTCCTCGTCCGCGACGGGGATCACCGAGACGACCGGGCCAAAGGACTCCTCGCTGTAGATGCGCATCTCCGGCGTCACGCCCATCAGCACCGTCGGCCGATAGCAGGGGCCGTCGGCCTCGCCGCCGCTCAGAACCCTCGCGCCTTTGGCGGCGGCGTCCTCGACCAGCTCCGCCACCCGGTCGATTGCGGCAGCGTTGATCAGCGGGCCGATCTGCGTGTCGGGCTCACGCGGGTCACCGACCTTGAGCAGCGACGCGCGCTGGGCCAGCTGCGTGGCGAACTCCTCGGCGACGGCGTTGTCGACGACGATGCGCTCGGTCGACATGCAGATCTGGCCCTGGTGCATGAACGCGCCGAACTTCGCCGCCGCGACCGCGCGCTCGATGTCGGCGTCGGCGAGCACGAGAAACGGCGCCTTGCCCCCCAGCTCGAGCAGCACACGCTTGAGATGTCTGCCTGCCTTTTCGGCGATGATGCGCCCGACCTTCGTCGAGCCGGTGAAGTTGATGCGACGGGTCTTCGGGTGGGCAATCAGCGCCTCGACCACATCGCCGGCATCCTCAGGGGCATTGGTGATGAAGTTGACGACGCCCGCTGGCAGCCCCGCGTCGGCGAGCGCGCGGGCGACGCAGGCGTGCGTGCGCGGGCACTGCTCGGACGCCTTCAAAACGACCGTGTTTCCAAACGCCAGCGGTGTTGCGACCGCACGGGTCGCGAGAATCACGGGCCCGTTCCACGGGGCGATGCCGACGACCACGCCGGCCGGCTGGCGCACGGCCATCGCCGTCTTGCCCGGTACGTCGGAGGGGATCACCTCGCCGACGAGCGCGTATGCCTGGGCGGCCGCCTCGCGCAACATCCCGGTGGCGAGGCTGACGTTGAACATCCCCCAGCCGAACGTCGAGCCGGTCTCCTCGGTCATGATGCCCGCGATCTCGCCGCCCCGCCCGGACAGCAGCTCGGCCGCCTTGGCGAGCAGCTCGCGCCGGCGGGCGGGCGGCGTGGCGGACCACGCGGGAAATGCCTCCGCGGCAGCGTCAACCGCCGCGAGTGCGTCCTCGATGCTCGCGGCGACCGCCGAGCCGACCACCTCGCCCGTGTAGGGATGACGGTTCTCGAAGCTGCGACCGGAGACACCAACGGTCCAGTCTCCCCTGATCAGCAGTTCCTGTTGCTCTGCTCGAGCAGTTGCCATCGTCTCTCCCCTTGAATGCTCGTGGATGCGCTATGCGCACAAAGATTCGCTTAGCGACTAGTTTCGAGCGACGCTGGGAACTTGTCAAGTCGCTTGTGTCAAGTCGCCGCGCCGGCGCGCGTGGCGCGCCCTGCGCAGCCGACTTGAGGCGACGCTGCCGGCTTCAGCCGACGCTGCCACCGGCGCCGCGGATGTCGTTCTCGATCGCCGCCGCCGCTGCCAGCACCCGCGGCACGAAGCGTTTGCGCAGCGAGCGCATATCTGTGCGACTGGCGTGCACCGAAACGTTCAGCGCCGCAACGCTGCCAGCGGCGTCACGGATCGGGACGGCGATCGAGCGCAGACCCTCCTCGAGCTCCTGGTCGACCATCGCATAGCCGTCGTGGGCCACCTTCTGCAGCTCTTCGCGTAGCGCTTGCTTGCTCGTGATCGTGTGCTGCGTGTATTTGTGCAACTCGATCTCCGCCAGGCGTTCCTCGAGCTGTTCCGGTGGCAGCGCGGCGAGCAGCACGCGACCCATCGAGGTGACAAAAGCGGGTAGCCGCGTGCCGACCGCAAGCGTGATCGTCATGATCCGCCGCGTCGGCACGCGCACGACGTAGACGATGTCGGTGTCGTCGAGCACCGAGACCGAGGAGGACTCGTTCAGCTCGTGCACGAGCGCCTCCATGTGCGGCTGGGCGATCTCGGCGAAGCTGAGACTCGACAGGTAGGCGTAGCCGAGGTCGAGCACACGCGGGCGCAACGAGAAGCGCCCGTCCTCCAGACGCACGTAGCCGAGCTCGACAAGCGTCAGCAGGAAACGACGAGCGGCGGCCCTCGTCAGACCGGTGGACGCCGCGACATCGGAGAGACGCAGGTCGCGGTGCTCGGCGTCGAAGGCACGGATCACCGCCAGGCCGCGCTCAAGCGACTGGACGAAATCTGATCGACTGGCTCTGGGTGCGGGCATTGACTTTGTCGGCTCGTGGTGCGGGATGACGGTCCGGAACGTATGGGTTCGTGATGCGAACACTAATGCACCCTGCGTGCTAATTGCCATACCTAGGGGAAGAAGATTTGGCGTACGGCGGGCCTTGCGATATGGTTCGTACTGTGTCCGTCTGTTCTCATTGCGGACTAATGTCAAGGGTCGCGGAGGGGTAGAGATCAGCTTCATCGACGACATGCAGTCGGGGGAAATGCCGTGCCGGTGACGGAGATCCTGCCGCTGGCGGACGCGGTTGAGCTGGTCATCGCCGATGGCGATGCGGTCGCGCTGGAGGGCTTCACGCACCTGATCCCGTTCGCCGCGGCACACGAGATCATCCGCCAGCGCCGCCGCGAGCTGACGCTGATTCGGCTGACGCCGGACATCATCCTCGACCGCATGATCGGCGCCGGCTGCGCCCGCAAGCTGGTGTTCTCGTGGGGCGGCAACCCCGGCGTGGGCTCGCTGCATCGCTTCCGCGACGCCGTCGAGAACAACTGGCCGGCACCGCTCGAGCTCGAGGAGCACAGCCACGCGGGTATGGCAAACAGGCTCGTTGCCGGCGCCTCCGGCCTGCCGTTTGCGGTACTGCGCGGCTATGTAGGTACTGACCTCGCCGCACACACGAACGGCATCGCGACGATCACGTGTCCGTTCACCGGCGAGGAGCTGACCGCGGTCAGCGCGCTACGCCCAGACGTCGCGGTGATCCACGCTCAGCGCGCCGATCGCGATGGCAACGTCCAGCTGTGGGGCATCGTCGGCGTACAGAAGGAGGCCGTGCTGGCAGCCCGCCGCAGCCTCGTGACCGTCGAGGAGATTGTCGACGAGCTCGACCCGCACCCCGGTGCGGTGGTGTTGCCGAACTGGGTCGTCACCGCCGTCGCGGAGGTCCCCGGAGGCGCACGCCCCTCCTACGCGCAGGGTTACTACGACCGCGACAACGAGGACTATCGCCGCTGGGACGCGATCGCCCGCGACCGCGAGCGATTCCGCGAATGGCTCGAGCGCGAGATCCTTCAGGCGGAGAGCACCGCGGCATGAGCGAATTGGGCGGCGCCCTGTCCGCGGACGAGCGGATGACGGTGACGGCAGCGCGCGCGTTGGGCGACGGCGCCATCTGCTTCGTCGGCATCGGTCTGCCCAGTACCGCTGCCAACCTCGCCCGCCGTACGCACGCTCCCGACCTGGTCCTGATCTATGAGTCCGGGACGATCGGCGCCAAGCCGACGACCCTGCCACTGTCGATCGGCGACGGCGAGCTCGCGATCACCGCCGACTCGGTCGTGAGCGTGCCCGAGATCTTCAACTACTGGCTGCAGCCGGGACGGATCGACGTGGGCTTCTTGGGGGCCGCACAGATCGACCGCTTCGCCAACATCAACACGACGGTCATCGGCTCCGACTACGACAAGCCGACAGTGCGCCTGCCGGGAGCCGGCGGCGCCCCCGAGATCGCGGCTTCGTGTGGCGAAGTGATCGTGATCGTGCGCCAGAACCGGCGCAGCTTCGTGGAGCGGGTCGACTTCATAACCTCCGTCGGCTTCGGCTCGGCAGCCGGCGACCGCGAACGTCTCGGCTTCTCCGGGCGGGGACCGGTCAAGGTGATCACCGATCTCGGCGTACTCGAGCCGGACCCGGAGACGTGTGAGCTGACACTCACGAGCGTGCACGAGGGAGTCGAGCTCGAGCAGGCGCGCGCGGCGACCGGCTGGCCGCTGGCGGTCGCAGATGACTTGGCAGTGACGCCCTCCCCCACGCAGGAGGAGCTGGTTGCGCTGCGCGAACTGCTGGCCACCCAGGCCACGAAAGGAGAGGCCGATGGAGGTTGAGCGCAAGGCAGAGCTGGGAGGGGGCTCGCCGCTGTGGGCTGGCCCGGGACGCGGCCTGGTCATACCCGGATATCGGCGCGACCACGAGTTGGTCGACCCACCCCACGACTGGCCGTGGTATCGGGGCACGATCCTGCGCCACCCCAAGCGTCCGCTCGTGCCGATCGCTAACACGCTCAGCGACGTCACCGGCCCGCTGTTCGGCGAGGATCGCCTCGGCGAGCTCGACTTCGACCTGACCGCCGGCCACAGCGGTGAGCCGCAGGGCCAGAAGATGGTGCTCCACGGCCGCGTGCTCGACGGCAACGGGCACCCGGTGCCGGACACGCTGCTCGAGATCTGGCAGGCGAACGCCGCCGGGCGCTACTGGCACAAGGTCGACACCCACCCCGCTCCCCTGGACCCCAACTTCAAGGGCGTGGGGCGCTGCCTGACCGACTCGGAGGGCCGCTATCGCTTCATCACGATCCGCCCCGGCGCCTACCCGTGGGAGAACCACTTCAACGCCTGGCGCCCGGCCCACATCCACTTCTCGCTGTGCGGGCGAGCATTCACCCAGCGGCTGGTCACACAGATGTACTTCCCCGACGACCCGCTGTTCGCATATGACCCGATCTTCAACTCGGTGCGCGACGAGCGCGACCGCAAGCGACTGATCTGCGAGTTCGATATGGACGCGACGACACCCGAATGGGCGCTCGGGTTCCGCTACGACATCGTCCTGCGCGGGCGCGAACAGACACCGTTCCAGGAGGGCCACCGATGAGGCCGGCGATCGACCACGAGCAGGAATCTCCCGGCTCGCTGACACCGACCCCGTCGCAAACGGTCGGCCCGTACTTCGGCTTCGCGCTGCCGTGGGCCGAGGGCCCGTTCGTCGTGGCAGAGGGCACCGCGGGAGCGATCCGCCTTGAGGGCGTGCTGCTCGACGGCGCGGGCGAACCGATCCCGGACGGGATGATCGAGACCTGGCAGGCCGACGGCGACGGGCGCTTCGCGCACCCGGACGACCCCCGCGGCGCGGTTGCATGGTCCGGCTTTCGCGGCTTCGGGCGCTGCGCCACGGACGCTGAGGGCCGCTACTCGATCCTCACGATCAAGCCCGGGCCAGTACCGGGACCTGGGAGCACCGAGCAGGCACCTCACATCACGATGTCGGTGTTCGCGCGCGGAATGCTG
>JBEKAM010000100.1:0-13438 GCA_050015915.1 Solirubrobacteraceae bacterium | reverse complement strand
CTCGATGTCGGTCTGATCGCCCAGTTCCTCGCTCATGACCTCAATCGTGACCAGCTGCCCCTCGATGCGCGAGGCAATCGAGTCGAAGTACTCGACCCACTTCTCAGTTACCAGTTCCTCGGTTGTTGTGCTCATGTGGACTCCTGTTTCTGCTCGATGGCTTGTAGCAAAGAAGCACTGATGCCAAGCTATCCCGCCGAGGGTCCAGCTCGCATCGGTACAAGCTGCCCATACGCGCTCCGTGAGGACTACTGGGCCTCGTAGTTGCTCGGCATCGCTACTGGCCCGTCTGCCGTGGTCCAGCCCCACCCGCCCCACCGGTAGCCGGCCAAGCGAAAGACCTACAGCTCGAATGCCGTGCGCCCGCCACAGGCCACGAACTCCTCGACCTGGATACGACCATCCCCGATGACCGGGCCTCCGTGGGCGAGCAGGAGGTGCTCGAAGTCAAGCTCACCCAGCAGGCGCTCGAACGCGTCGAGCAGATGTCGCTTAGTGCCGGGAGGGTCATCCATGAGCGTGTCCGGGACAAAGCCGAGCGGGCCGGGATGCCCTCGTGGGCCTCCGCGGACAATGCCATCGGCGATCACGACCGCTCGCTTTGAGGGGAGGTGCAGGGCCGTCTCATCGGGACACAGCCCGCCGACCTCATGCGCACCGATGCCGCCCGGGAGCGTGTCGCCTGGATCGAATGCGGTGACGAGCTCACCGTGGATGAACTCTCCCAGCCCGGCTCGGTTGCAGTACACAGGACAACCGAACACATCTTGGAAGCGCGCACTATCGCGATAGTGGTGACGGTTTGAGAGCAGAATCGCAGCCGGGGGCGTCGCGCGGCACTCGAACCACTGAAGCCCGACATCGGGTGGGACGAGTGGGTCGATGAGGATGCCGCCGTCCTGCAGCCAGTAGGACGAGACCTCGATGTGGATCCGCGGATGGATCGCTGGCCAATGAAAGACGCCGGGCAGAACCTCGCGCACCAGGCCAACGCTACTGCACGGTAGGTAAGCGGTGGATGGCAGTGTCCGCCCGCGCTGCGAGGCTGTCGCACGCACCGTGGCCATGCTCAATATCTCTCGCTCTCGCGCCGCCACCACCGCGCTCGCGGGTGTTGTGGGCTATGACCTCCTGCAGCGTCGGCGCGCGATCCTGCGCAACTTCCCGATCCTCGGGCACCTGCGGTACGCGCTGGAGGCGTTCGGCCCGGAGCTGCGACAGTACATCGTCACATCCAACAACGAGGAGCGCCCGTTCTCCCGCGACCAGCGACGCTGGGTTTATGCGTCCTCGGAGGGTAAGCCGAATGTGTTCGGGTTCGGGACCGACGATGAGATGGAGGCCGTCGAGAGCCTGCTGATCATCAAGCACTCGCCATTTCCCGCGCCCGCGCCGGCAGCGGGGGAGTCTGGCGGGTCGCCGGGCTATGGCATACCCGCGGCCAAGATCCTCGGTGCGGCTCACGGGCGACGTCACACGTTCCGCCCGGCTTCGCTGGTGAACCTGTCAGGTATGAGCTACGGCTCACTCTCCCCCGTCGCCGTCGAGGCGCTGAACCGCGGCGCCGAGCTCGCGGGCTGCCTGCAGAACACCGGCGAGGGCGGCCTTGCGGGAGCGCATTGCCACGGCGGGGAGCTGGTCTTTCAGATCGGCACAGGCTATTTCGGCTGCCGCGACGCGCATGGACGCTTCAGCCTGCCGCGACTGCGCGAGCGCGTGGCGCAGGCGCCGGTGCGCGCGATCGAGATCAAGCTCTCCCAGGGAGCGAAGCCTGGGCTCGGGGGACTCCTCCCGGGCGTGAAGGTGACCCCTGAGATAGCCACCATTCGCTGCGTGCCCGTCGGTGAGGACTGTGTCAGCCCACCCGCCCACTCAGAGTTCTCAGATGTCGATGAGCTGATCGAGTTCGTCGAGCTCCTCGCGGCAGACACGGGCCTGCCGGTCGGCATCAAGTCCGCGGTCGGCGAGAGTGGCTTCTGGGAAACGCTCGCCGAGCGCATGGCGGCCACGGGCGCAGGGCCGGACTTCATCACGGTCGACGGCGGCGAGGGCGGGACCGGCGCCGCGCCACTGTCCTTCGCTGACCACGTGGCCCTGCCGTTCAAGCTGGGCTTCGCCCGTGTCTACAGCACGTTCGCGCGCGCGGGGCTGGCTGAGGACGTGGTGTTCATCGGCTCGGGCCGGCTCGGGTTCCCCGACTCGGCGCTGTTCGCGTTCGCGCTGGGCTGCGACATGATCAACGTCGGCCGTGAGGCGATGCTCTCGATCGGCTGCATCCAGGCCCAGCGCTGTCACACCGGCCGCTGCCCGACCGGCGTCGCAACCCAATCGCGCTGGCTGATGCACGGTCTCGACCCCCTGCTCAAGTCAAGTCGTGCCGCCAACTACCTCGTCGCGCTGCGTGCCGAGCTCCTCGCTCTCGCACGCTCCTGCGGCGTGGAGCACCCCGCGCTGGTGACACCCGAGCACATCGAGATCGTCACTGAGCGCTATGGCTCCGCGCCGCTCGCCGACGTGTTCGGCTATGAGCCCGACTGGCCGGTGCTCACGGCTTCCAGACACCAGGAGCTCGAGCGCCTCATGGCCTAGTGGTGAGGTGCGAGCGAGCGATAGTGATGTACCAGTAGCCACGCGCGAGGTTCAGCACCCCAACAACCACGAAGAAGGCTGCCCATCCGTAGGCGGCGTACGAAAGGCAAATGACGCCTGCGCTGGCCGCGACAAAACCACCAGCAATATGCGTGATCCCAAAGGCGCGGAGGTGGCGATACTCCCATGGATTGATCAGGCGTTGCATGCCTCCTCGCGGGGGAGATGCCCACCACCCGCGAAGACCTTTCCGAGCGGCGTTTTCGTTGGCTGCCTTCATCGGGGCGTCCCGCTCATGCTCGCTTCAGGAACCTCAAGTAGAACGCCGCGAACACCAGGACAATCCCGACGTTTACGATCAGGCGCTCCAAGAACCGATGCTTGAAGAACAGGACGTCCACGGCGACCACGACGGCTACCAGTGCGAGCACGTAAAGCACGACGCCTGGCTGCCTTCCCATCGTTGCACCCTACTGCTCGAGGACTGCGTCGCGGCCACGGATGACGCCGCCGGTCGGCAGCGCGTCGTGGCGGGAAGGCGTCGCCACAAGCGAAGCAGACTTGACCCGCTCACTACCATGGGGCTGTGAGCGCTCCGATGGTGCCCGGTGGGGTGGTGCATGAGCTGCCCGTGGACCTGCGCGAGGCGCTGGTCGCCAACGGCACGGCACTCGATGCCTGGAAGGACATAACGCCCCTGGCCCGCAACGAGTTCATCTGCTGGGTCGAAGATGCCAAGCAGGAGACGACCCGAGAGCGCCGCATTCGGCGGACCCAGGAAGAGCTGGAGGAAGGCATGCGCCGTCCCTGCTGCTGGCCGGGGTGCAAGCACCGCGACCGCACCGGCTCCTAGTAGTCCGCGGGGTAGCCGCAAATCGGTGCGGGCTATTGCGGTGCTGAGTAAGTACTCCCCCGGGGAGAAGCTGTTGTTGCGCGCGGATGTTGCGCGATCACCCGCACGCGACGATCCCGGTCATGCACAAGTACCTGATCAGCGCAGTTGTGATCGCGGCTATCGCGCCGGCTGCCGGCGCCGGTGCGGCAACACCAGCCGCCCACTGGTGCCGGCAAGGGGATCCGTCGCTCTATGCCTCTGCGGATACTGTCTGTGAACTCGCCGGCAACATGATCACGGACTACGTGAACGTCTGCCACGAGCAGCGCAACTGTCGGATGAGGGTGGATTCGCCGACCTCGCGCATGCGCTACCTGATCACATGCAATCGCCGTGGCGGCCGCTATACGGGGACGGTCTACTGCCGAGGGTTGGCGGACACAGGCATCTGGACGCGCTTCTCGGCTCTCATCTAAACCGCCGCAGGCCGCGTCAGCGAACGCGCAGTTGGATAAGGTCACCTGGCGAGGTCGATCACTGCGGCGCCCTGGAAGCGTCCGGCGCGCAGATCCTCCAGGGCACGGCCGGTGTCCTCGAGCGCGTAGGTGTGGACATCGGTGCGAACCGGGACGCGGGGCGCGAGCGCAAGGAACTCGCGGGCATCCTGGCGGGTCAGATTGGCGACCGAGCGAACGGCCCGCTCGCCCCACAGGATCTCGTAGGGAAAGCTCGGGATGTCAGACATGTGGATCCCGGCGCACACGACGGTTGCGCCCTTGGCGAGGGCACGCAGCGCCACGGGGACAAGCTCACCGGCAGAGGCGAAGATGATCGCCGCGTCCAGCTCCTCCGGCGGCGCCGAGAGTGAGTCACCCGCCCACTCGGCGCCGAGCTCGCGCGCCGAGGTCTGTCCAGCCTCGTCTCCGGGACGAGTAAAAGCAAACACACGCCGACCCTGAAAGCGGGCGAGTTGAGCGATGATGTGCGCCGAGGAACCAAACCCATAGAGGCCGAGCCGCTCGGCCTCACCGGTCATCCCCAAGGCCCGATAGCCGATCAGCCCCGCGCACAACAGGGGGGCGAGGTGAAGGTCGGAGTGACCCTCGGGCAACGCGAAGCAGTAGCGCTCGTCGGCGATCGTCCACTCCGCGTAGCCGCCGTCGATGTCCCTTCCGGTGAAGCGCGCGAGATCGCAGAGGTTCTCCCGCCCGCTGAGACAGTACCGGCAGCGACCGCAAGTCCACCCCAGCCACGGAATACCCACCCGCGTTCCCGGCTCGAGCGACTCACTGGCCCCTGTTTGCTCGCCGCGACCGATCACGGTTCCGACGATCTGATGGCCGGGAACGATCGGAGGCTGGGGAATCTCGACCTCCCCGTCGAGCAGGTGCAGGTCGGTGCGGCAAACGCCGCATGCGTGCACTCTCACGAGGACCTGGTCGGGTCCCGGCTCGGGGTCTGGCAGATCCACCGGGCGCAGCACGCCGGGGCGCTCTATCTGTATCGCCCGCACCGCCGGATCATTCCACGCCACAGAGAAAACCAATCGCCGCGCCAGACCGATCCTTGCCGCTGCGGCTTTTCCCTGAGTCCCAGTGCGGTCGAAAGCTGATACTCGCTGCCGCAAAGCGCAATAGCCTGCAACGCGTGATGTCCTGCATTGGCAAGGAGACGTTGTGAGCCTCGCGATTCGCACGGAGGGGCTCTCCAAGCGCTACGGGAGTACACCCGCGCTCGATCGGCTCGATCTGAGCGTGGCGGAGGGCGAGGTGTATGGCTATCTCGGCCCAAACGG
Source organism: Solirubrobacteraceae bacterium (assembly GCA_050015915.1). Classification (GTDB taxonomy): domain Bacteria; phylum Actinomycetota; class Thermoleophilia; order Solirubrobacterales; family Solirubrobacteraceae; genus Palsa-744. The sequence goes on along the minus strand of JBEKAM010000100.1, from coordinate 8,219 downwards.
CTCCGGCAAGACCACCACGATCCGCCTGCTGCTCGGCTTGCACCGCCCGAGCGGTGGGCGCGCCGAGGTCTTCGGCGTGGACGCTTGGCGCGATCCCGTCCAGGCGCACCGGCGCGTCGCCTACGTCGCCGGCGAGCCGTTCCTTTGGCCCGCGCTGACGAGCGCCGAGACATTCGAGTTCCTGGCGCGCCTGCACGGGGGAACCGACGTTCCCTACCGCGAACAGCTCGTGGAGCGCTTCCAGCTGGAGCCGAACAAGAAGATCCGGGCGCTGTCGAAGGGCAACCGCCAGAAGGTGCAACTGATCGCGGCACTAGCCACGCGCGCCGATCTGCTGCTGCTCGATGAGCCTACGAGCGGGCTGGACCCGCTGATGGAGGTCGTCTTTCGCGACTGCGTGAAGGAGGCGCGGCAGCGCGGGCAGACGGTCTTTCTCTCCTCGCACATCCTCAGCGAGGTCGAGGCGCTCTGCGACCGTGTCGGCATCCTCAGGGAGGGGCGGCTCGTTGACGAGGGAACGCTGAAGGAGCTGCGCCATCTCGCTGCGCAAACGGTCGAGGTCACCTTCTCCGGGGCGTCGCCGGAGATCGAGCCGCTGCCGGGCGTGCACGCGCAGAGCGCGGGGCCGAACGCGCTGCGTTTCGAGGTCGCCGACGACATCGGCCCGCTGATCGCCGCGCTCGCCGGAGCGCAGGCCGGGGGTTATTCGATCGCGACGCTCACCAGCCGCGAGCCGTCGCTGGAGGAGATCTTCCTGCACCACTACGACGGCTCCGAGCCCGGTGGCCAGCGCTAGCGCCTCCGCGCCCGCGGCGATCTATCCGCCTGTGGACGGCGGCTTCGCACGGGCACGCGCACTGGCGCGACGCGCGTTTCGCGACGCGCGCACGCGCACCGTCGCCTTTGCCTACCTGTTCCTGATCTACGCCTACATCCAGCCCGCCGGCTTCGCCCACGCTTATCCCACCCTCGCCGACCGGCTAGCGTTCGCGCGCAGCTTCGCCGGCAACGATGCGCTGCGCCTGTTCTACGGCTATCCGTATGACCCGGTGACGGTCGGTGGCTACAGCGCCTGGCGCGTCGGCGGCACGCTGGCGATCGCCGCCGCGGTCTTCGGCATCTTCGCCGCCGTGCGCGCGCTGCGCGGCGAGGAGGACACCGGGCGCATGGAGCTGGTGCTGGCGGGTGTGCTGAGCAGGCGAACGGCGTATCTGGCGGCGATGAGCGCGATCGCCGCGGGTGTGCTGCTGCTGTGGCTGGCCGAGACGGTGGGGTTTGTCTTCGGGGGCCTGCCCACCGGCGGGTCGGCCTACCTGGCGTTGGCCACCGCGTCGGTCATACCCGTGTACGTCGGTGTCGGTGCGCTCGTCAGCCAGCTCGCCCCCACGCGCCGCATGGCGCTAGAGCTCGGCAACAGCATCGTCGGGGTCTCACTGCTGCTGCGCGTCGTCGCCGACACCTCCAGCAGCGCCGGCTGGCTGCGCTGGCTGACGCCGCTCGGCTGGGCCGAGGAGCTGCGGCCGTTCACCTCCAGCCAGCAGCCGCTCGCCCTGCTACTGCCGCTTGCGACCAGCGCGCTGCTGCTCACCGTCGCCGCGAAGATCTACGCCACGCGCGACATCGGCACCGGGTTGCTGCCCGCGCGCGACAGTGCTCCCCCGCGCCTGCGGCTGCTCTCCTCGCCGCTCGCCCAGGGACTGCGATCGGAGCGGGGCACGATCCTCGCTTGGCTGCTCAGCGTCGGCGGCTTCGCCTTCATCCTCGGGGCGGTTTCCACGAGTATCTCCTCCGCCGACATCTCCACGAGCATGCAGCGCGAAATCGCCAAGCTCGGCGGCGGCTCGATCACCACCCCCAGCGGGTACATGGCTTTCGTGTTCATCTTCTTCATCCTGGTCGTGAGCCTGTTCGCCTGCGCGCAGATCGCCAGCGCGCGCCGCGAGGAGGCCGACGAGCGGCTGGAGACGCTACTCGCGCTGCCGGTGAGCCGTCGCGGCTGGCTCGGCGGGCGGCTTGCGCTGGCGGCGGGAGTGTCGCTGGCGCTGGCCCTGGCGGCAGGCTTTTTCAGCTGGGCGGGTGCGGCCTCGCAGGGCTCGGACATCTCGCTGGCGCGGATGCTCGAGGCCAGCGCGAACTGCATGCCGGTCACGCTGCTGTTCCTCGGGATCGCGGCGCTGCTGTTCGCGCTCGTGCCGCGTGCGAGCGGCCCGATCGTGTACGGGGCCGTCACCGTTGCGTTCCTCTGGCAGCTGACAGGGGCGCTGCTGAGCGCCCCGAAATGGGCGCTCGACTTGACTCCCTTCGCGCACGTCGGGTTCGTGCCCGCGCAACCCTTTCGCGCCGGCGCCGCCGTCATCATGCTCGCGATCGCGGTGATATCGGCGCTCGCTGCGATGTGGTTCTTCCAGCGGCGCGACCTGACCGGAGCGTGAGGAGAATGAGCTTGTGCTGCAGAAGGTGACGGTCGGGCGCTGGTCGCTCGACGCCTATGACGGGGTCGCTCCCGAGGAGATCATGCAGGAGCTGCGCGAGCATGCGCGCACGCTGAAAGGCGCGCGCATCCTCAGTGTCAACGCGACGTCTTATGGCGGCGGGGTGTCCGAGCTGTTGCGCTCGAGCGTTCCGTTGCTGCGCGATCTCGGGCTCACCGTGGACTGGAAGGTGATCGGCGGCGACGAGGACTTCTTTCACGCGACCAAGGCGCTGCACAACGCGCTGCAGGGCGCGCCGCGCTCGTTGAGCGACGCCGAGAAGGCCGTTTACATGCGCTGCCTTCAGGAGAACGCGGCAACTCTGGACGGTGGCTATGACTTCGTCGTCGTGCACGACCCCCAGCCCGCCGGGCTGCTGCAGGCGCACGGTAAGGGCAGCGCACGCTGGGTGTGGCGCTGCCACATCGACACCAGCGAACCCAACCCAGACGCCTGGCGCTTTCTCGAGCCGCTGCTCGTCGATTTCGACGCGGCGGTATTCACGATGGGAGACTTCGTGCCACCAGACTTTCCGGTGGGGCGCGTGGAGGTGATCGCACCCGCGATTGATCCTCTCAGCCCCAAGAACATCGAGCTAGATCTAGGTATGGCCGGCCAGATCCTCGACTGGATCGGGCTGGACCTTCCGGGACGGCTCGTGACGCAGGTATCGCGCTTTGACCAGTGGAAGGACCCCCTCGGCGTGATCGACGCCTACCGGCTCGTGCGTGAGGAGATCGGGGATTTGCAGCTCGCGCTCGTTGGCTCGATGGCGCTCGATGACCCAGAGGGCTGGGATGTCTACCGTCAGGTCTCAGAGGTCGCCGAGCGTGAGGATCTGATCCACGTCTACACCAACCTCACCGGGGTCGGCAATGTCGAGGTCAACGCCTTCCAGCGCCTGTCCGAGGTGGTCGTGCAGAAGTCGATTCGTGAGGGCTTCGGGCTGGTCGTCTCCGAGTCGCTGTGGAAGGGCACGCCGGTCGTCGCCGGGCGCGCCGGCGGCATCCCGATGCAGATGCCCGACGGGACCGGCGGGGTGCTGGTCGACTCGGTCGAGGATTGCGCCACTGCAATGCTGAAGCTGCTGAATGACCGCGAGCTCGCCGAACAGCTCGGATACTTAGGGCGTGAGCACGTGCGCCGGCACTTCCTGCTGCCCCGTCTGCTGATGGAGGAGCTGCGCCTGCTGGCGACGCTCGACTCCGCCGGCGCGTAGTACCCCGGCTCGGGCTAACGGGTTTCCACGGATGCCCGCCCCGCCCGCAAGCGCGATCCTCGCAACCATGGCGCGCGCCACCCCATCACCGGACGCCGCGCACGTGCTGATAGCAGGCGGTGGGTTCGGCGCGGTGGAGACCATGCTCGCCTTGCGTGCCCTGGCTGGCGAGCACGTCCGCGTAACGCTCGTCTCGGCGTCCCCGACGCTCGCCTACAAGCCGGCGGCGACCACGGAGGCCTTCGACGAGAGCCCGCCGCGCACCTATGACCTGCAGGCGATCGCCGAGGACGTCGGCGCGTCCTTCCGGGTCGACCGCCTCGAGGCGGTCGCCTCCCAGGAGCACCGCGTGCGCCTCGCGTCGTTTGCGCGCCTGGATTACGACACCCTCGTGCTGGCGATCGGCGCCCGCCCGCTCATCGGGATACCGGGTGCGCTGACGTTCCACGATCAGCGGGAGGTGCATCACATCCGCCGCATGATGAGCCGGCTCCGCGCTGGGCAGCTGCAGCGCATCGTCTTTGCCGTGCCGGCCGGCTGCGCCTGGCCGCTGCCGCTATATGAGCTGGCCCTGCTGACGGCGACCCAGCTCGAGGATGGCCAAGGCATCGGGGAGGTCCTGCTCGTGAGTCCCGAGCTCACGCCGCTACAGGTGTTCGGCGCGCAGGCCTCACGGCTCGTCGCGAATCTCTTGACTGAGCGCAATGTGCGCTTCATCGGCGACTCCTACCCTCAGCACGTAGAGCGTGGCGGAACGCTCTCACTGGGCTCCGCCGGGGCTCTGGAGGCCGACTGTGTCGTCACCGTCCCCGAATTGCGCGGGCCGCGGATCACCGGTGTGCCGACCGATCGCGAAGGCTTCGTCACCACCGACGCTCTCGGTGCTGTAGCCGGACTCTCAGACGTGTACGCGGCGGGTGACATGACCAGCTTCCCGGTCAAGCAAGGCGGCCTGGCCGCCCAGCAGGCCGACCTGATCGCGCAGAGCATCGCCTGCAACCTCGGGGCAGCCGGCAAGGAGCTCAGAGTCCATCACGTGCTCCGCGCCCGGCTGATCGGCGGCGCGCATCCCGTCTTCCTGCGGACAGAGCTCGACGAGTTCGGCCAGGCCACCGCCGCGACCCTCCAACATCAACATTCAGAGGAGGGTGAACCCTCCTCTGAGCGCGCGAAGGTCTTTGGCCGTTACCTCACCCCATACCTGCAGACCCGCGAGCCTCTGCTCTCTGCGAGCTGACGGCTTGCTCGTCTCGATCGCTCGGTCGCGCACCGTAAGCCTCGGTAGTTTCCCGTAGAGATAGGGGTGCAATGGGCGGATAAAGAGCCCGGTCGGCGCCCATAGGTTTGCGGGCGTGAACACCCTGGAACTCGCCCGGCTTCAGTTCGGGATCACGACGCTCTTTCACTTCATCTTCGTGCCGATGTCGATCGGCTTGGTTGCGTGGGTGGCCTATTGCCAGACGCGCTACTACCGCTCAGGCGATGAGGTGTATCTGCGGATGACGCGCTTCTGGGGCAAGTTCATGCTCATATCCGTCGCGATTGGCGTGGTAACGGGGATCGTGCAGGAGTTCCAGTTCGGCATGAACTGGTCGGAATACTCGCGCTACGTCGGGGACATCTTCGGCGCGCCTTTGGCGATGGAGGGCCTCGCCGCGTTCTTCTTGGAGTCAACGTTCATCGGGCTGTGGATCTTCGGCTGGGGAAAGCTCTCCCCGAAGGTGCACCTCGCGACGATCTGGCTGACCTCGTTCGGCACGATCCTCTCGGCGTACTTCATCCTGGCCGCGAACTCGTGGATGCAGCACCCGGTCGGCTACGTGATCAATCACGTCACCCACCGCGCCGAATTGAAGAGCATCTTCGCGGTCCTCACGAACTCAACGGTGCTGCTCGCTTTGCCGCACACGATCTTCGCGGCGATGTGCACAGGCGGATTCCTCGTGCTCGCGATCTCCGCCTACGGTCTGTTGCGCAAACGCAGCTCAGAGGTCTACTCCCACTCGGTGCGCAACGTGCTGCCGCTGGTTCTCGCCGCCGCCGTGCTGACCGGCGCGTTCGGTCACACGCAGGGGATGTTGATGGAGAAGCAGCAGCCGATGAAGATGGCCGCGGCCGAGGCTCTCTACAAGACAACCAAGGGCGCGAGCCTCTCGATCTTCGCGGTCGGCCCGTTCGAACACTTCCCCAAGCGCCTGAACACCGACATCCGTATTCCGCACCTCCTGTCGATCCTCGGCGACGCTTCGTGGAACAGCACAGTTAAGGGCGTCAACCAGCTCCAGGCCGAAGACGTCAAGAAATACGGGCCCGGGGACTACGTGCCGATCCTCGGCGTCACCTACTGGACGTTTCGCCTGATGGCTGGCGTCGGCGTGCTGCTGCTGCTGATCCCGCTGGTCGGCCTGCTGCTCGTTCGCCGCAAGACGCTCGAGCGCTCGCGTCGCTTCCTATGGGTCTGTGTCGGTGGGGCGCTGCTGCCGGTCATCGGGAACCTCACCGGCTGGATCTTCACCGAGATGGGACGTCAGCCGTGGGTCGTCTACGGCCTGCTGAAGACCTCAGACGCCCGCTCCCCATTGGTCGGCTCCGGCTCGATCATTCTCACGATCGTCGGCTACACGCTGCTCTACGGGGTGCTGTTGATCGTCGGTGGACGGCTGTTCCTGCGCGAGATCGCGCACGGCCCAGAAGGCGAGCCGTCCGACACGGCATCCAAGACGCCCGATGGCCCGGCGCGCCCCGACCTGATCCTCGCCTACTAAAGAAAAGGAGGCGACCGTGCACGATCCCAACTTCCTGCAGACACTCTGGTTTGGCCTGATCGGCGTGCTGTGGATCGGCTACTTCATCCTCGAGGGTTTCGACTTCGGCGTCGGGATGCTGATCCGGGCGCTCGGCCGTGATGAGACCGACAAGCGCATGATCATCCACACGATCGGGCCCGTGTGGGACGGCAACGAGGTGTGGCTGCTGACGGCCGGCGGCGCGACGTTTGCGGCGTTCCCCGGCTGGTACGCGAGCCTGTTCTCAGGCTTCTACCTGGCGCTGTTCCTGATCCTCGCGGCACTCATCATCCGCGGCGTCTCGTTTGAGTTCTGGGGCAAGGAAGACTCGCCGCGCTGGCGCGCCACGTGGGAGTGGACGGCCGTGATCGGGAGCTTCCTAGCGGCGCTGTTGTGGGGGGTCGGCTGGGCGAACATCGTCCACGGCGTGCCGATGAACGCTCACCACAACGTCACCGCGTCGCTGTTTGACCTGCTGCACCCCTACGCGCTGCTCGGAGGACTCGTGACCCTCAGCCTGTTCCTCTCACACGGTGCGATTTTCCTCTCGCTGCGCACCTCCGGTGAGATGGTCAAGCGGGCGCGTGGCGTGGCACAGCGGGCCTCGATCGTCACGGTCGTGCTGATGGGCGGCTTCGTGCTGTGGACCGCATTGGACCAGGACAGAGGTGGTGGCAAGCTTGCCGCCCAGGTGATCGCCGTCATCGCCGTCGGCCTCGCGACCGTCGTGCCGCGCCTGATCGCCAGCGAGCGCGACGGCTGGGCGTTCACCCTCAGTGCCGGCGCGATCGCTCTGCTGTTCACCAGCCTGTTCGTGTGGCTGTATCCCAACGCGCTGCCCTCGAGCACGGCTCACGCATACGACCTGACGCTCGCCGGTGCCTCCGCGAGCCACTACAGCCAGACCGTGATGACGGTCGTGGCGGTGATCTTCGTGCCGATCGTGCTCCTCTACCAGGGCTGGACCTACTGGGTCTTCCGACATCGCCTCGGGCGCGACGACTTCGAGGGTCCGCTGACGCCGATCGCGGTGCTGAGCAAGATCGGTGACGGCAGCGCGCGAGCACCGTCGCAATCGGCCGGCCCCGAGGGCCCAGCTTCGCTGCCCTCCGCCGAGCCGCCGCCCCCCGCCTGAGAGATGGCCTCGCCCGTTGACCGTCGCCTGCTGGGAGAGAGTCGCGCCGCCCGCACGCAGTTGATGCTCGCGGCGCTGCTCAGCGTCCTCAGCGCCGGGCTGATCATCGCCCAGGCCGCGCTCCTGGCTTACGTCATCGACCGTGCCGCCATGTACCACGCCACCGTGGCAGCCCTGCAACCGGAGCTCCTCGCGCTCGCGGCGGTGCTGCTCTCACGGGCCGTCGTAAACGGTGGCTTTGAGCTCTCCGGGCGCCTGGGCGCCCACAGCGTGATGTCCGAGCTGCGCGGACGCCTTGCCCGTCACCTGTTGCTGGTGTGCCCCGGTGGCCTTCCCGCCGGTGAGCGCACTGGGGACTTGGCCGCCAGTGCCGTGCAGGGCGTGGACGCGCTCGAGTCCTACTTCGCCGGCTATCTGCCTCAGCTCGTGCTGGCAGCGCTCGTGCCGCTCACCGTGCTCGGCTGGACGGCCACCGTCGATCCGATCTCAGCGGGCATCCTCGCGCTGACCGTGCCGATCCTGATCGTCTTCATGGTCCTGATCGGCAAGGGCACCCGCACCCAGACACGCAGGCGCTGGCAGGCCCTCTCGCTGCTGTCCGCACACTT
>JBEKAM010000099.1:0-13502 GCA_050015915.1 Solirubrobacteraceae bacterium | reverse complement strand
GGAGCCTAGCTGACGCTCATGATCGTCAGCTGGGCGTCGTCGTGGACGGCGAGGAACGCATCCACGGGATCCGCTCGCCGGCGAGCCCGCTGGGGTAGCCGCTGCCATCCCACCACTCGTGATGGGTAGCTGCGATGACCGATGCCATCTGCAGAATCGGCGAGCTACTGCGGGAAAGCAGCCGCGCCCCCAATGCGGCGTCGACCGAGCACGCGCTTTGCTGCGCTAAATGGACGAATGTACGAGCCCGAGGCGCTCCAGTACCTCCTCACTGTCGGTGCCGTGCGCGCGCAGCACGCGATCGAACTCCTCGCCGTAAACGCGCATCACAGCGATCAGCAGATCAGCGGTGGTGATCGCCGACGCGCCTCGCTCGGCGGCCACGCTGATGGCTTGATCGCTGACCCGGGCAACCGCATCGTGATCATCGCCGACACCGTCCGCAGCCGACTCGTGCGCTTTACCCTCCTCCTCGGGGAGAGCACTCTCGCTAACCCCCAGTGACTGCAGCGCTGCCCCCACCTGCCCGTGCAAGCGCAGCAGGCGCAGCCAGCGCTCGACCTCGTCCTCCTGTGTGCGAGCAAACGGCATGGCGGTTGACGCGATGCCCAACACAATCGCCGCATCGGGCGCCAACACTGGACCTGAGCTCATCGATACACCTCCACGTTCTCGTGTTGCGCGTGTAGATAGGAAAGATGGTCGCGCCGCAGGGCCACGCGCGTCCGACCGTCGGCTAGATGCAGCTCGAGCACCACCGTGTCGGCGCGCACGAGGGCTGCGCGGGCCGCATGGAGAACCCCAGGGATCTCACCGAGCTGCACCCCACAGGCGAGCAGGAAGCGCTCGGTACGCTCGCTGACGTCCTGCTCGCGGTCGAGCTCGAGTTCCTCCACCAGCACCGTTGGCGTGCCGTCGCCGCCTTCCACGCGCAGCAAGCATGCCGCCATGTCATCCGCCCGCGAGTCCGTTTGCGCGACCACGCCCTCAAGCAGGCTGGATGCGGTTGACTGCTGACCGAGCTCGGTGAGCGTGGCGAGCAGTCGCTCGGCGCCGAACAGCTCGTGACCCACCCGCGCCTCGGTGACGCCATCGGTGTAGAAGCAGAGCTGCGAGCGCCCCGGCACGGACACGAGGGTCTGACGGGTGCCCGCACGCAACCCCACGCCGATCGGTGGCGAGGAGCACACGGTGACCGGATCAAACGAACCCGCACCAGCGTGCGTACCGAGCACAAGCGGCGGAGGATGACCGGCGCTGGCGTACACGAGCATGCGATCACGGGGGTTGTATGTGGCGACGACAACGGTCGCGAACTGGTCCCCCAGCTGGCGCTCAAGCACACCTCCGGCCGTCTGCACTGCCTCCCGCGGCGAGAGCCCAGCCTCGAGGTAGGCGCGCAGCGTGAAGCGCACGAGCGCTGTGTGCGGTAGCGCCTGGCGTCCGTGACCGGACACATCGCCCACGATCACCGCCAGCTGACCATCCTCCAGCGCGAACACATCGTAGAAGTCGCCGCCCGCCCCCGGGCCCGCGGCGGGCTTGTATGCGACGGTGCTTCCAACCGGCCCGAGCCGGGCAGGCGGTACTGGCAACAGGGCGGCTTGCAGCAGACCAACATCCTCCAGTAGCTCTACCCGCTGGCGCTCGAGCCGGCGGGCGCGTAGCGCCGCCATGCGCGATCGCACAGCGAACACAAGCGCAAGTGCGAGCAGCGCCGCGATCAGCACGCGTACCGGCGTGGGCACTACGTCAACGATCCTGGTGATGGTGGTCGTCAGTGGCAAGGGGCTACTAGCTGTTGGAGCGCGCTTGTGGGTGCTCCGCACGCTTGCGTGGGCAGCCGGCTTCGATGCGCCCGGCGTTGGCAGAGCGCTGGCGGCTGCCGCCGTCGCCGTGGCAAGCGCGTGGCCCGCTGCGGCACTGCGAGCGACTTTGCGAGCGCGGGCGTCCGATGCGGATCGTGGAGCGTGGTGTCGAGCACTGGTGAGCCCCTGGTTGAACGTGCCAGCAACGGTTGGCGGCGCTTCAGCAGCAGGCGCGCTCGCCGGTTTAGCGCTAGCCACAGTCGACGCGATCGTCGCAGCGGTTACCGCAAGGGGAGCCGCCACGGGCGTCGATGCTCCGGCTGGATCGCCTGAGGCGGGGGTGCTCGGCGCGGACTGGCCCTTCTTGCCGTGTTTGCCGCCTTCGCGCGAGCGTTCCGTTTCGCCGGCGCCTTCCTTTTGGCGCCCTGATTCCTTTGTGCCTTCTTTGTGGTGCCCCGATTCCCGTGTGCCTTTGTGACGCGCCCGTACTGCCTGCTGCTGTTGCGCTGCAGCGCTCTGCTGGGTCAGCGCTTCCTTCGGTGCTGGCGTTTCTTGCTGAGCCGGCGCTTGTTCGTGAGCGGCCGCTTCCGCTTGAGCCGCCGCTTCACGTCGCGCTTGCCGTGTGCCGTGTCTTGGCTGACCGGGCTGTGGACTTCCGGCCCCGCCGCGTGCGGCTCGACGCGAGCTGGTAGTGCTTTCTGCCGGCGCACTTGTCGCGGCGGGACTCGAGCCAGCAGGAGCTTCACTTGTTTCGGGCGTCGCCGCAGTCTGACTCGGCACCGGGGTGCTGCGTGTGCTCTTGCCAGGGTGAACCGATCTTGCGGTCGCGGCAGGGATCAGTGCCAGCAGCAAAACGCAGCACGCCGCAAGGGTGGCAGCTGCGGCGCGGCCAAATGGGCGAGCAGACAAACGACGCTCGCTGCTGTCAGCGACCACAGAGCTCCCCGCTCACCTGACCTTGGCGGTACCGCGCTGGCCGACAGGCTCTCGCTGGATATACGCGAGCGCCTCGCCCAGTGTGGCGAAGATCGCAAACGCGCTATCCAGCCCGGAGAGCTCGAAGATGTGCAGCACATCCGTGCGCGCACACGCGATCGCCATCCGCCCGCCGACGTCGAGGCTCCTGTTGACGCCGATCAGCACGCCAAGCGCTGTCGAGTCCATGAAGGTGGAAAGCGATAGGTCGAGGACGATCTGGTCGTGGCCCGCGTCGAGCGAATCGCGCAGCGTCCACTTCAGCTGGGGCGCACTCGAAAGATCGAGCTCACCTTCGACCGAGATCAGGCTCGTCCGACCGTCCAGCTCGTGTCTGATGATCCCGAACTCGACCGGAGCGGCAACCGGGGCGTCGGTCTTGTCAGCGTGTCTGAGCATGATCCTCCTCGCTTTGCGTGTCGGCGTTCAGGCTGCGGCAACGCGGCCTTGAGCCCAAGCGATGCCTGCGTCCGGGCATCCATGACCGACTTCGGCCAACCGGAAGCGGGCGATCAAGCGCAGGTGAGGATGATCGAACGAGCGTCCAGACCGCCCCCCGCGCACGTGTGCAGGGCGGTCGGGCTCGTCGGGTGCTACTTAGGCCATCGCGGCGGCCGGCTCCTGGACGCGCCGCGGGAGCAGTGTCTCGCGGGCGATCACCAGGCGCTGAATCTGCGAGGTGCCCTCGTACAGCTGCATGATCTTGGCGTCGCGGAACAGCTTCTCCACGGGGTAGTCCTTGATGAAACCGTAGCCGCCGTAGACCTGCACGGCTTCCGTGGCGGTCTTCATGGCGGTGTCCGCGGCGAAGCGCTTGGCGTGCGAGGAGATGAGCGTGTTGCGTTCGCCGTTGTCGAGCATGACCGCCGACTTCCATGTCAGCAGCCGCGCGGCCTCGATCTCGGTGGCCATGTCGGCGATGATGAACTGGATCGCCTGGTGCATCGCGATCGGCACGCCGAACTGGACGCGTTCCTTGGAGTAGTCGACCGCGAACTCGAACGCCGCGCGTGCGATGCCGGTGGCCATCGCGGCCACGCCCGGGCGCGTGCGGTCGAGCGTCATCATCGCGAGCTTGAAGCCGCCGTTCTCCTCGCCCAGCAGGTTCTCGGCGGGCACCTCGACGTCGTTGAAGGAGATCGTCGCGGTGTTCGACGCGCGCTGACCGAGCTTGTCCTCCTTCTTGTCCACCACCACGCCCCAGTCGCGCTCGACGACGAACGCGGAGATGCCGCGGTGGCCGGCGTCCTTGTCCGTCTTCGCGTAGACGGTGTAGTAGTCGGCGTAGCCACCGTTGGTGATGAAGCACTTGGAGCCGTTGATCACGTACTTGTCGCCCTTGCGCACCGCCGTCGTGCGCATCCCGGAGACATCCGAGCCGGCGTCGGGCTCGGTCAAGCAGAAGGACGCGAGCTTCGGCTCCTCGGTGAGCATGCCCAGGTACTTCTTCTTGGTCTCCTCCGAGCCGCCCAGCGCAATGGGAGCGGTCGCGAGGCCGTTGCAGCCGAGCGAGGTCTGGATCCCGGAGCAGCCCCATGAGAGCTCTTCCTCGATCAGGCAGCCGTCCAAGTAGCTGGCTCCTGCGCCACCGTACTCCTCAGGGATGTGGGAATTCATCAGTCCGACGTCCCAGGCCTTCTTGATGATGTCCGCTGGCCACGTACCGTCCTTGTCGTACTCCCAAGCGACGGGACGTATCTCCTTCTCGGCGAAGTCATGCGCCATCTCGCGCAGGTTCTTCTGCTCGTCGGTGAGCGTGAAATCGACCATTCTCTGATCTCCTAACGGGCTGGCACGTGGATATAGATTGACTGGTCAGTCAACCCATCTGGAGGGTAGCGAAGTGCCAGCCAATCGGCAACAATCAGCGCTAGTGCACAGTGCACCCCCAATTGTCGTGTTGGCCTTGGCTGGGAACGTGTTCGGCTTCCTCGTGTTCGCCGCGATCACCTTCGCCATCATCCTGGCGTTTGTCTTCCTGTCCTCTCACAGCGAGGGCAGCGTGTACGACCAGATCGGCAGCGGCGGGATCTCACGGGACGGGGAAAACCCGAGCTCCTCCGCAGCTATGGCACCTGATTCCCAGGCCGCGGCGGCTGAGCGAGAGACAGAGGCGCGCCAGATGTTGAGCGCGCGCAGCGAACGTCTCGTGCGCAACGGACAGCCGGCCCTGGATATCGACGCGGAGCTGGCGCGGCTGCTGGCAGCCCAAACGCCGGCGCGGCACGACGCGGGCATCGTGGCCGAGGTACGCCAGCTCGTGATGGCTCGCAACGAGCGGCGTCTACGCCAGGGTTTGGAGCCTCTTGATGTTGACTCCGAGGTGACGCGCACGCTCACGGAGCTCGAGCCGTGAACACGACAGCTGCATGGTGGGGTATAAACGGCAAATGACCAACGCGCGCCGCTTCCAGCTCGATGAGATCACCATACGGCCAGGTACCTACTTCAACCCGCAAACGGAGATCATGATCGTCATCGACGACTCGCCGGAGGTCGACCATGAGATCTTCGAGGGCGACGAGTTCGACGGCGAGGAGTGGGTGTTGATCTCGGAGGAGTCACCGCTCGACGAGGCAAAGCGCGACGACCTGGTCGAGCGCTTTCAGCTTGCCCACGGTGCCAGCCCCGACCTGCTCCCCGACGACGACCTCGACGATGAGGAAGACGAAGAGGACGACGACCTCGATGGCGTTGAGGAGCTGGAGCTCGAACCGGAGTGAGCCGTCCGTGCGGGCGCTAGCATCCGCTCGGTGCGCGTTGAGCGTCTCGCGGTACTCGTCCTGGGTGTCATAGCCCTGGGCGGGGCCCTAGCCCCTGCTGCCCTCGCTCGAGGAGCAGCCGCAGCACGACTGGAGAGCGCCCTGGCTCCGGTGCACGGACGCGTGCGTGCACAAGCCGCGAACAGCAAAGGGCCAAGCGTCACCGCGGCGATGCGCAACCTGCTGCACGACGGTGCCATCACCGAAGCCGCATATCATCAGGACTACTCCGCCTACCTGGCGGCGAAAAGCTCGCTGGGCCGACTGAGCGGCACACGCAAGGAAGAACTGGGCGCAGTGCTGACGAACGTGCAGGCGATGGCCGGCGCCGGTGAGCTGATCCCATCACGCCTGCCGGCGCTGTTCTTGACGCTTGAACGCAACCGGCAGTGGTGGACGACCGAACCGCTGTTGGCAAGCGACGAGCGCGTCAGCTTCCCGGGCAGCCGGATCGTCTGGGAGCACTACCCCGGCCAGGGCATCGAGATCCAGTGGCTTGCGACCTTCGGCGAGGCCAACGGCTATTTCCTCTCGGGCCATGAAAACGCCAACCTGCGCCAGCTGCTTGGCGAAGTCATACCGCTCGCCACCGATCGGGCGGGGGGAATCGCCTGGGAGTACATGTTCAACTTCGACGGGGGCGCACCGCCGTGGACGAGTGGGCTGTCGCAGGGGACAGCGCTACAGGTGCTCGCCCGAGCGTGGCAGCGGTTCAAAGAACCCGCGTACCTGGCCGCCGCCCAACAGGCACTCGGCATCTTCCAGACAGCGCCGCCTCAGGGCGTGCGCGTGAAAACTCCGGCCGGCGCCATGTACGCGGAGTACACCTACGCCCCCAACGACAGGATCCTCAACGGCTTCATCCAGTCGCTGGTGGGGCTCTACGACTACACGTCGATCACCAAAGACCCGCTCGGACTGGCCCTGTTCGAAGCCGGCGACGCAGAGGCACGGGCAATCGTGCCGCTGTACGACACGGGCGCCTGGTCGATGTACGACCAGTTCGGGGAATCAGACCTGAATTACCACGAATTGCTCACCGAATTCCTGCAGCATCTTTGCGAACGCACTCGCAACGGGCCACCGATCACACCCGTCACCCCACCCACGACGAGTACCCCCACTACCACCACGCCGACCACCACCACGCCTTCGCCCGCCACGACCACGACCACGAATAGCGGCGGTGTCAGCCCGTCGACGAGCGCGCTGCGCGCACGGTTGGCGCAGACCGGCACTCAGATCCCCGGCGATGAGATCTACTGCACGACCGCCCAGCACTTCACCGCCGACCTGCGCACCCCGCCGGCGATCTCACTTCTTTCCAGGAAGCTCGCTGGTGGGACACGCGCCGGCGTACAGTTCTCGCTGTCGAAGATCTCGACCGTGAGCCTCACCGTGAGACAGGGCTCAAAAGTGGTGTGGACGAACAGCGCCCTGATCGAACGGGGCAAGCCGCGAATACTGTGGATCACACCGGCAAAGGGCGGAGCCTTCTCTGTGGAGCTCACCGCCACCGACCTCGCGGGCAACTTCTCCACCACGACCGGCACGGTCGTGGTCAGCCGTCATTAGCCTCGCCCGCCGCGCCTAGACTAGGCGCCAGTGCCACTCCTCGACATGATCCGTTTGAGCGACGAGCCGCAATGAGCCGGCTCACCTACGCGTGGCGTGAGCTCAGACCGGAGCAGCGGCGCGTGGCGCTCGCCTCGCTCGGGCTGTTCGTGTCGATGTTCCTGCCCTGGTATGACAAGACCGACACCGTCGTCGTGCACGGGGCGGCCAAGGCCACACAGACGAGCCTCAGCGCGTTCCAGGCATTCTCGTTCGTGGAGGCTGCCGTGCTGCTCGTCAGCGCGGCAGTGCTGACGATGCTGTTCGCACGCGCCGAGGGACGCACCTTCCAGCTCCCCGGCGGCGACGGCGCGATCGTGATGCTGGCCGGCGGGTGGACGGCGCTGCTGATCTTCTACCGGCTGCTCGACAAGCCAGAACTGCAGGGCAACGAGCGCATAACCGCCACGGTGGGGGTCGAGTGGGGGATCTTCATCGCGCTGCTGCTCGCCCTTGGCGTCGTCTTCGCCGGCGCGCGCATGCGAGCGGAGGAACGACCGGAGCCACCGCTGAGACGTGCTCGCGATACCCGCCCGCGAGCGCCCGTGGACCCGCGCCGACCGGCCGGTCCGCCGCACCCCTCCCTGCAGCTTCCGAGTCCGTCAGCAGGTCCGGATTTCGCCGCTAAACCACGCCCTCCGGCAGATGAGGACGCCACTGTGGTGAAGGCTGGGCGTGGGCGCCGAGCGCGCCCGACTCCGGTGCCCGCACGCGACAGCGCAGCTGCGCGCGGGCAGGGCGGGCGGGCTCGCTACCCCCCTGCGCCACCCGAGCAGCTGTCTTTCGAAGACCCCCCGGCCGGCTCTGAGTAGCTGCCGCGGGCACGCGCCGGCGCGGTGCCGCCGCCTATCATTGCGGGGACGATGCCCGCCTTCCCATCCTCGGCGCCCGCCTCAGTCGCAGATGTAGCCGCGGGTCTGCGACATGTCGGCTACCTGCCCGGCGAGTCCACGGCACTGGTGTCATTCTTGGCGACGAGGCTCGGCAAGCCGGTGCTCGTCGAGGGCCCGGCCGGCGTGGGCAAGACCGAGCTCGCCAAGGCGCTCGCCTCCTATCTGGGCCGCGAGCTCGTACGCCTGCAGTGCTACGAGGGCTTGGACGAGGCAAAGGCCCTGTACGAGTGGAACTACCGCAAGCAGCTGCTGCGAATCCAGGCTGAGGCCTCGGGTACCGGCTGGGACGCTGTTCAGGAGGACATCTTCGGCGAGGAGTTCCTGCTGGCGCGCCCGCTGATGACGGCGATCGCCTCCGAGCAGCCGGTGGTGCTGCTGATCGACGAGATCGACAAGACCGACCAGGAGTTCGAGGCGATGCTGCTGGAGGTGCTTTCCGACTTCCAGATCTCGATCCCCGAGCTCGGCCGCGTGGAGTCGCGGACACACCCGATCGTGCTGCTGACGTCGAACAACTCGCGCGAGCTGACCGAGGCACTCAAGCGCCGCTGCCTATATCTATGGCTTGACTACCCCGAGCTCGAGCACGAGCTGGAAATCGTGCGGCTGCATGCGCCGGAGCTCTCAGCGACCGTGGCGCGGCGCCTGGTCGAGGTGATCGGCATGGTGCGAGCGCTCGACCTGAAGAAGCCGCCGTCGATCGCCGAGTCGATCGACTGGGCGCGCGCGCTGCTGCTGCTCGGCGCCAAGGAAATCGATACCGCCACCTTCAACGAGACGATGTCGGTGATCGTCAAGCACCGCACCGACATGGACGTGGTGGCCGACCGCGTCGGGCTCAAGCTCTCAGCGCCTGCCGACGTCGCCTGAGGCAATGTCACCCGAGGACGTGCTCCCGGCCCGAAATCCAGACCTCGAGGGCCTGCCGGCGCGCATCCTCGAATTCGGGGAGGAGCTGCGCCGGGAAGGCGTCTCGGTGGGCACCTCGGAGATGCTCGACGCGTTCGAGGTGCTGCTCGAGATCAGCTGGACCTCCCAGCAGGACTTCCGCGAGGCGCTGGCGGCAACGCTCGCCAAGAGCCAGGAGGACCGGCGCGTGTTCGAGCTCGTGTTCGACCGCTTCTTCTTCCGCGCGGTGGAGATCGCCGCTGCCCAGGAGGGCGTGCGCGAGGGTGAGCACGCGACGATGGACGAGCTCTCAGAGGCGCAGCTGGAGGAGCTGCGTGCGCAGATCGCAGCCGCGCTGCGTGATGGATCGGAGGGCGCCATGCGCGATCTGGCGCGCATGGCGATCGCCGCATTCGCCCGCCGCCAGGAGGGCTCGGGGGTGATCGGCGTGGACGTGCAGCGGATTCGCCGAGCACTCGGGCTCCGCGCGGAGCCTCAGCCGGAGCTGCCGCCCGAGGACCCACGCCACGATGGCCTACCGCGCGATGCGCTGCGCCGCTTCGAGGCGCTGCTGCGTCGCGAGCTCGAGCGCGCACAGATCGAGCGCACCGGCAGCCTCCCGCCATCCCGCCCGCTGGGAGAGCTCGATCGCGCGCTGCCCTCCGGCCCGCTCGCCGACCTCGCGGCCGTCCACCGCGTCGTCGCTCAGCTGCGCCGACGCCTGGCCACCCAAGGCATGCAGAACCGCGGCCATCGCCGACACGCCCATGTGGATGTGCGTCGCACGATGCGCGCTTCGCTGCAAACAGGGGGTGTCCCCGTGGTGCTCAAGTACCGCCCGCGCCGCCCCAAACGACCTGAGATCTATGTGCTTTGCGACGTGTCCACGAGCGTGACCTCGGCGTCTGTGTTCTTCCTGTCGGTGCTGCATGCGCTGCACGACACGTTTCGCAAGATGCGCTCGTTCGTATTCATCGAGCGGATCTCCGAGGTCACGGACATCTTCGAACACGAGCGCAACTTCAAAACCGTCAGCGAACGGATCTCCGGGGACGCCGGGGTAGCCGACATCTCCGGGTACACCGACTACGGGCGTGTGTGGTCGGAGTTCCTCGTGCAGGTGGAGGACGATCTACACCCCCGCGCCACGGTAATCGTGCTTGGAGACGCCCGCACCAATGGGCGAGACCCGCGCGCCGACATTTTCGCCCAGATCGCCTCGCGCGCCGGGCGTACGTTCTGGCTGAACCCCGAGCCGCGGCTGTACTGGAACTACGGTGACTCGGTGATCGCCGCCTATGAGCAGTACTGCACTGCGTTCGAGTGCTGGACGACTGCGCAGCTCGAGGACTTCGTCCGCGCTCTGACCCGACCCGTTGTCTCTGCGTAGCAGGGCCGCCCTGCGCGCTAGCATCACCAGCAATAGAGCAGACACCAGGGGGGCTGGCGGGAAGGCCGGCTGAGATGGCGCACCGGAAGCTCGATTCCCCGGCGCCGACCCTTTGAACCTGTGGGGTAATGCCCGCGAAGGGAGTGACGTGCCGACCGAACTGCAATCGCCGTCTCAGCCGCAGGCTCAGCGGGCGGGAGCTGTTGCGGAGATCGTGGTCGAGCGTGTCAGCCGCAGTTACCGCACCAACGGCGGCGGGCAGGTGGCAGCGCTCGAGGAGGTCTCCCTGCGCGCCGCCCACGGCGAGCTGTTGGCTGTCGTGGGACCGAGCGGCTGTGGCAAGAGCACGCTGCTCGAGCTGCTCTGCGGGCTGCAATCTCCAGACAGCGGCTCGATCTCCTGCCCCCCGGCGGTGCTCATGCCCCAGCGCGATCTGCTGCTGGCGTGGCTGAACGCGCTCGACAACGCCGCACTGGCGCTGCGCATCGCTGGCCTTTCCCGTCAGCAGGCACGCGCTCGCGCAGGCGCGCTGTTCGTGGAGCTCGGGCTCGACGGCTTTCAGGGCGCGCAGCCGCACGAACTCTCAGGGGGCATGCGCCAGCGGGTCGCCTTCCTCCGCACACTGCTCGCGGGCAAGCCGCTTCTGTGCCTGGACGAGCCATTCGGTGCCCTGGACGCGATCACCCGCTGTGAGATGCAGGACTGGCTGGCACAGACACTCGCGCACGAGCCGCGCACCGTCGTACTCGTAACCCACGACGTCGAGGAGGCGATCCTGCTCGCCGACCGCGTCGCCGTGCTCTCAGCGCGACCAGGACGAGTGATCGCCCAGCTCGAGGTAGAGCTCAAGCGTCCACGCGTGCGCACCGATCCCGAGGTGATGGCGCTGCGCGAGAGGGCACTCGAGGCGCTGGGGATGGGCGTGCGTCGATGAACGCGCGTATCGCGCGGGTACTGCCCGCGATTGTGCTGAGCGTCGCACTGCTGGGCGCATGGGAGATTTATGTGGATCTCGCGGGGGTCGAAAGCGATCTGCTTCCCGCGCCCCACGCGGTGGCAAGTGCCCTGTGGAACAACGGCAGCCTCGTGTGGAGCAACTTCGAGGTCACTGCCGAGCAGGTGGTGCTGGGGCTCGCCTTGGCACTCGCCGGTGGCTTTGCGCTAGCCGTAGCAATCCACCTCTCACCGTTGCTACGACGCGCTGTATACCCGCTCGCCATCGGCTCCCAGGCCGTGCCGATCCCGGTGATCGGCGTACTGCTTGTCTTCTGGTGGGGCTTTGGCCTGTTCCCCAAGCTCGTGGTGATCGCTTTGATCTGCTTCTTTCCGGTAGTGGTCACGACCGTAGACGGCTTGGCGAGCGTGGACCCTGAGCAACCAAAGCTGTTGCGCACGCTCGACGCCAGCCGCTGGCAGACGTTCCGCTTCGCCGAGTTGCCCGCGGCACTACCAGCCGCACTCAGCGGCGCACGAATCGCCCTCGCTGTTGGCGTGATCGGCGCGTTCATCGCCGAGACCAGCACCCCGAGTACAGAAGCCTATTCGGGGTTGGGGCACGAGATCATCACCGATGCCGGCGGCTTTCAGACCGCACGCGCATACGCTGCCACCGCAGTCCTGTTCGTGTTTGCCGTCGCCTGCTTCTATGCCCTTGCCCTGGCCGAGCGCCGACTGGCGCCATGGGCCAGTCAATCGAGAGGAGACACCCGTTGAGAGCCACATCCACAGTCCGCCGCGCCATCGTGCCGACACTGACCGCCTTCGTTCTCGCTGTCACCTTGTCCGCCTGTGGCGCCAAGCAGGATGTGATCTCGGCCGCCAGCACGAAGCCGTTTTCGGTGATGCTCGATTGGTTCCCAAACGCCGACCACGCGGCGCTATACGAGGCGATCGCGCACGGCGATTTCCGCGCGGTGGGCCTGGAAGTTAATCCGGTCGTCCCCGCGGAAACGGCAGAACCGCTAAAGCTGCTGGCCGCGGGAAAGGTCGACATGGCGATCTCCTATGAGCCTGAGGTCCTGCTCGCCCGCGATCAGGGGTTGAAAGTGGTCTCGGTTGGCGCGCTCGTCCAGCGCCCGCTCACGTCTATCATCGCCCTGCCCGGAGCCCACATCTCGAGCGTCGCTGGACTCGCGGGCAAGACGGTTGGCACCGCTGGGATTCCCTACCAGGCCGCCGAGCTGCACACCGCGCTGCAGAACGCCGGCGTGAACCCGTCGAGCGTCAAGGAAGTGAACGTTGGCTTCAATCTGGTCCCCGCGATGCTCTCAGGCAAGGTGGCCGCGACGCTCGGCGGCTACTGGAACTATGAGGCGATCCAGCTGGCGCTGATGCACAAGCACCCGGTCACGATCCCCATCGACCAGGCCGGCGTGCCCACCTACGACGAGCTCGTGCTGGTAGTACGCGAAAGCGAGGCCCACACCGACGGCCAGGATCTGCGCGCATTTCTGCAAGCGCTGACGCGAGGCGAGCGCCAGGTCCGAGCCGACCCCGCCGCGGCGGCCGCACTTGTGGTCAAAGCCAACCCGTCACTTGAAGAAAAGCTGCAGCTGGAATCGATCAAGCAGACGCTGCCAGCGGCCCAGCCGGCGAGCGCGAGCAACCCGTTCGGCTGGCAGGACCCCACGGCTTGGGCGGCATTTGGCAACTGGATGTACTCGCACAGCCTGCTCAAAAGCGACCCCAACAGCGTGGGGCTGCCCCCCTTCACCAACGAGTTCCTGCCCGGGCAGGGGATCTAAGCCACACAACGCGCCGCACCAACAGCCGGCGCCCAGGCTATAGCGGCCAATAGCGCCCGACCTGCGCAGCCGCCTGCGCGACCAGCGAGCCGGGCTGCGCAGGCGGCTGTGGAGCCAGCATGTCCGGGTGCTCGTCACCGGCGAGGACCGGCAGGATCGCGCACACGCACTCGGCCAGCACGGCGCGGTTATAGCCGCCCTCGAGCACAACTCCCAGCGGGATCCCAGCTGCCTCTGCCATGTCGCGCACGCGCGCCGCGATCTGCACGAACGAGCTCGTCTGCAGATTGCATTCAGCCAGTGGATCCCGCGCGTGGGCATCGAAGCCCGCTGACACGAGCACGAGCTCGGGCTTGAACTGGGCCGCCGCCGGCAGCACCACCTGCTCGAGCAACGCCAGCCACAGGGACTCCCCCGAGCCCGGCGGC
>JBEKAM010000098.1:0-13512 GCA_050015915.1 Solirubrobacteraceae bacterium | reverse complement strand
AGGATTGGCGCCGGCCCATTGCAGGTCGGAGCCGGCGCCAGTAAATAGGGGGTTGAGCGTCATACGCCGTCCCTCGATGCCGGCGACCTCGACAATCTGGTCAATGCGGCGGGGGAGGAAGTGGCGCTCTGTGTTGTCGAAGCTACGGGGTCGGTCGCAATGGATTACGAGATCGACCTCGCGTATCCAGTCGAGCGCTTGGTCTGCCTCTATCCGTGCTTCCGAAGTCAGCGCGAAGCGTGCGAGATTGGACAAGGCGTGCTCGGCTGACTCGCCGTGAACGCTCGTCATGCCGGGGTGGCCGGTAGCGATGCCCCACAGCATCGCCATCGTCTCAGGCCCGCGACACTCCCCAACGATGATGCGGCGGGGATTCATCCGCAGCGCGTCAGCAACCAGGTCCTCCAGTGTTTCGGCCTTGAGGCCGTCGGCACTCGCGGGCCGGGCCTCATAGCCGACGCAGTTAGGCAAGACACTCGGAAGTTGCAGCTCGGCGGAGGACTCGCATACGACCACGCGATCGGTGCCGAGAATCGCGCGACCGAGCGCGTTTATCAGCGTCGTCTTACCGGCGGATACGGGACCGGCGACGACGATGTTCTTGCCCGCTCTGACGCAGGCGGCGAGGAAGTCGGCGGCCTGTTCGCTCAGAAACTCAAGCTCGACAAGCTCGCTCAAGTTACCGGCACGGAGGCGGAAGCGACGGATCGAGCAAATCGTGTAGCCGTTGGAGGAAATTGGCGGGATCGCTGCTGTGAGGCGTGACCCGTCTGGTAGTCGGGCCTCAACGCGCGGGGTGATGCGGTCGAGGCGCTTACCCTCGACTTGCTCGAGGAGTCGGTCGAGGAAGCTACGGACCTGCCGATCGTCGGCAAAGACCACATCAGGCACGCGCTCGATGCGCTGTCCGTCGTCGCGGAACACGCGCTTTGGACCGTTCACCATCCACTCCTGCGCGTCGGGATCGCTCAGCATCCGCTCGGCCAGCGCGCCGAGGCCAACGAAGTCGTCTCGCAAGCTGCGCGCGAGCGCGGCGAGGTCCTGCTGTGAAAGCTCGTCGTGTCCTCCGTTGAGCGCTTCGGCGTGGAAGGCGTCTATCTCTCGCTCGATGATTTGGGAGGTCCGCTCACGGCCATCCTCGCTCGTGAGGTTGACTTGCTCACGAGCGAGCGCCCGTTCGACGCTCAGCCGAACGGCGTCGATCGCCTCGACGGTGGCCGCGTTCGGAGTCGCTACCGCTGCCATATGACCTGCTCGTCACTGGCGGGTTGGGTGGGCGAGACAAGACGACGCTTGCGACTCGCAGGGGTGGGAGTCGCGGGCAGGAACAGCTCTCCCAACAGACGAGTCATGGCACGGCTGTAGCGGCCGCGCTGGCGTGCGATTGCGAGCGGCGTTCCGCGCCGTTGCGCGCGTGCGAGGCCGCGTCCGTCCCACGGAAGCCAGGCGTCTACTGTGACGCCGCGCTCGGCAAGGTGGGCGGTGATCGTCTGGGTGATGGCGCTTCGGCTCGCGGTGCCCGGCGCGCCGATGGCGTTGGCGATGATCCGCAATCGCTCCGGGGGGATGGCGAGTGGGCCGAGCAGTAGGTCAAGCTGTCGCAGGCCGTGGCGCAGCTGCGTGTCCCGGGCGCCGAGCACGAGCAGTACGGCGTCCGCCGCGATCACGGCTTCACGGTGTAGAGCGCCAGCGTGGCCGTCTGCGAGGAAGGCGCCTACGTCGCAGACGGTGAGCGGATAGAGCGAGGCGAGTGCGTTCAGGGCGCGTGTCAGTGCGCCGGGACGGGCAACCTCGATGAGCGCTTGTGGATCGGGCGGCCCAAGCAGCACCGCCGGCCAGTCAGCAGGTTCCGTCAGCCAGCGCTCCACGAGCTCGCGTTGCACGCCGCCGCCGCCATCGGCCGCCCGGAGGAGTCCCAGAACCGAGCCTTGGGTCGCATCGGCACCGAGACGCACGTCGAGCCCGCCGCCGAGCGCGTCCATCTCGACTAGCACCGTGGGCCACTTTCGCGCGGCGAGTGCGGCGAGGGAGGCCGCGCACTCGCTCGCGCCGGGAGCGCCCTTAGCGCCGACAACGGCCAGGACGCTTCCGGCGTCCTCTAGCCGCTCCGGCCGGCTTGGTGGGGGCGCTGGGGAGATGACGGGCTGAGCCTCGCTGACCGTTCCT
This sequence comes from Solirubrobacteraceae bacterium, assembly GCA_050015915.1. GTDB lineage: Bacteria > Actinomycetota > Thermoleophilia > Solirubrobacterales > Solirubrobacteraceae > Palsa-744. The sequence goes on along the minus strand of JBEKAM010000098.1, from coordinate 11,346 downwards.
CGAACTGCCGCGAGTAGGGCATCGCGGGAGACGGTCGAGTCGATCGTCTCATCGACGCTGAGGGACTTGAGAGCTTCCCGGTCGCGCTCGTCTAGCGCGAGGCCGACGAGGCGCGCACCCGAAGCACGCAGCCGGACGCAATGCCCGGCGGTGAGCCCAGATAGTTCCGGGGATAGCAGTACGGCGTCGGATGGTTCCTGCTCGACTGCTCGCTGGAGGTCGTCGGCCTCGGCAACGCTGCTCACGAGCGCCAGGGGCGCGTCGCTTGCGTCGAACAGAAGCGACTCAACCTCGCGCTCCGCGAGCGGGGTCAGCGCAAGGATGACGCTCGGGCGTCCGGTCGTCATGGCGCGCTCCCGGCGCTCGCCTGAGGGATCGGCGCGGTGGACGCGCTAGAGCCTTCGAGCAGAATGTCGAGCTTGGCGTCCTCATTGGCGAGCGCGAGCGAGGAGGCAATCGACGGGTTCGTCACCGAGAGAGTGAGGGGGACCGTCGTCGTGCTCGGGTCCGAGTTCGATGGTGCTTCGCCAATCGAGAGGATTTGTAGATCGCGGCCGATTGGGCGCGTCGTTGCCTGGCCGGTGCCAGCACCGTAGGTCGCTAGCACTGTGACGGCATCGCCAGCTTGGAGGCTCGCGCCGGACACGTCAAACTCGGGCACGGAGAGCGTCATCGCGGATGCCTGGGACTGCTGGACCGCGAGTGCCCCAGACGGAAGCGGCATCCCGGCCGGCAGGGCGGTCGAGAGACGCCGCCCGATCGTCTGCGCCAAGGCCCGCTCAGGCACCATCGACGCGAGGACGGAACTATCGCCTGATAGTTCGACGGTGCGCAGGTCACCGCTGGAAAGCACCGTCCCAGCAGCGAGGGGGTGAGTGGTGACGAGGACAGGAGTCTGCTTGGTGCTGGCGCTGTAGACGCCCCAATAGCCGATCAGCGCAATCAGCACGAGCACGACGCCGGCTACGGGAAGCGGTTGGAGCCTTCGTCGCGTGCTCGCGGACTCGGAGCTTGTGGTGGATGCTCGTGGCTGCTCGCGCGGGCGCAGCATCGGGCTTGCGCCGTTGCTCTGCTCGTGGCCTCGGCGGGGGAGGGAGATTCGTGGTGGGTTCATGGGCCTATTCCTTCCTCGGGGCGCTGACACATCGCTGACACGCCACTGACACGGCACTGACACGCCCATTTCACGGGGCTTTTCGAGGAGGGAGATGCGACGAGGACGCGACCCTCGCCGCGTTCGTTCCTTGCCGCAGCCAGGCGCCGCAACCTCGGATTCGGCGCTGAGCACACGAAGCGGTCAGACGCTTCGCGCAGCACGGCAAGGCACGCCGTCGCTACTGCGGCGGCGTGCCTGCCGTATCTCGTGTTGGCAGCACGACGCATAAGACTCCATTCCTCTAACAGTTCTGAGTACCCGGTGATTCGGCGTTCTGAACATCGGCGAACTGGCGGGCAGTCAGCGGCTTGTCAGCTCCGGGTCAGGACTCGCGGGCACCTTCGGCGTCAACTCGAAATCGAAGGAGCCCGAAATGCGTCGTCAACCTGTAGACAACCTTCTGAGCGATTGGCGCCAGGAGCTAAATAGTCCGCTCCTCCGCGCCCGCTTTCGGGTGTGGCGGGACGCCGAGCCTGCGCTCGCCGGCTTTGCGGACGCGGCTGCGGTGGTCCGCTTCCTGCGGCGTCCCGCGCCACGGGAGCGGAAGGACGCGGTGCTGTGCGCGCTCCTGGCGTGGGCGAGGCAAGAGCCGGTAGGCGCGAGGGTCGTGCTTGAGGCGATCCGGCCAGGCCTCTTGAACCTCGCGGTTCGGCTTACCCGCGACGCGCGAGACCCTGAGGCGTCGGCCTCCACGGTTTTCGCGTCGGTCTGGGAGGGGATTCGCCGCTATCCGTTGGAGAGCCGAAGGCGCCGCGTCGCAGCGAATCTCCTGCTCGACACATTGAAGCTCACGCTGCGCGAGCTGGGGCGCGAGAGCGCGTGGCGGGCTGCCTGGCTCGACTTCGCGGAGATTCCGCCGCTCGTCGCTGAGGACGTGGACACGCTGCTCGACAACGGCGACGTGGACGGGCTCCTCGACGGTGCTGTGCGTGCTGGCGCGATCACGCGGGAGGAGGCCGAGATGATCCTCTCAAACCGCATTGACGGCGTGCTACTCGCCGACCTCGCTCGTTCGTCGGGAGTCTCCTACTCGGCGATCAGGGTGCGCAGCCACCGTGCGGAGAGACGCCTACTGCTGTTCCTCGGCTACCGGCGTGTAACACGCGAGCGCCAAAACCGGCCTTCGTCTTTTGCTCGGGTCGCCGGCGTTGGGCCACAGGGCCCAGTCCGGTCGAAACACCAAGCGAATTAGACGAAGGAGGTGATCCCGGGTCCGTCCCGCGCCGGACCCGAGCAAACGTATGAGACGCACGCTCGCGCTCACAATCGCGCTGGCGCTCGTGGCGGCGCTGCTCGTTCCTCAGGTGGCGGACGCCGCCACAAGCCTGAATCAGGTAATCGAAAACCTGCGGAACTGGCTGATTGGGCTGCTCGTGGCGCTCGCCACGCTGCTGCTGACGGTCGGCGGGGTGCGCTACCTGCTCGCCGCTGGTGATCCGGGCGCGCTTGAGAAGGCCAAGGGCACGATCAAGGCCGCCCTGGCGGGCTATGCGCTTGCCGCGCTTGCGCCAGTGCTCGTCACGGTCTTGCAGCACATCGTCGGGTGAGAGCGCGCCTGACAGCCCTACTCTTGTTCTCGCTGGCGGTGCCGCTGGCGGGCGGCGCGATGCCGGCCGCTGCGGCACCCGCTACGCGGGCGCAAGCTCCCGCTGCTAGCACTTCCCCGGCGGCATCGCCCCCGCTGCCGTCTACCTCGTTGGAAGGCGCATCGCAGGCCAGCGGCGGCATCGAAGTCGGACCTTCGCTGCCAACGCCCTCGGCGCCGGCTAGCGGCGCAGAAGTCGAAGCCGGCAAAGCCAGTCACCCCGGCTTTTTCGACGTGGGCGGAAAAATCGAGGCGGCGATCAATGAATGGTTCGCCGGGCTCGTCAAGGACGCGCTGAATCCGGCGATGGTGCTGGTCGGCCGCACGCTGCTCTCTACGCCGCAAGTCGCGGGCGAGGCTCAGGTCCGCAACTACTGGCAGCTATCGGTCGGGGTAGCTGATTCGCTGCTGGTGCTCGTGGTGATGGCGGCCGGCGCGCTCGTGATGGGCCACGAGACGCTGCAAACGTCCTACGCGATCAAGGACGTGCTCCCCCGGTTGGGGGTCGCTGCGATCGCGGTCAACGCGAGCCTCGCCATCTCGGGGCAGATGGTCAACGTCGCCAACGTCCTCGCCTCGGGGCTGCTCGGCAACGGTGTCGATCCCGAACAAGCCGGGGACACACTTGAGCAGCTAGTCCTGCATTCAATCACCGACGGCGGAATCTTCCTCGTACTGCTCGGCCTAGCGTGCGCGGTGCTCGCCGTCGCGCTGCTGATTCTCTACTTGGTCCGGGCGTCGCTGATCGTGCTGTTCGTCTGCGCGGCGCCGCTAATGCTGCTCGGCCACGGTCTGCCGCAAACCGAAGGCATGGCGCGGTTGTGGTGGCGCGTGATGCTCGCTTTGCTCGGCGTGCAAGTCGCGCAGGCCATCACCCTCGCCGCCGCAGTCCACATCTTCTTCGCCTCCGGCGGGCACAGCGTCCTTGGCCTGGGAACTGGCGGGAGCCTAATCGACCTGCTGCTCGTGCTGTGCCTGTTCTGGGTGCTGCTGCGGATTCCGTTCTGGGCGAAGGAGCTGGTCGGCTCGCGGCGCTACTCATCGAATACGGCCCGGATGGCAAAGACCTATGTGATCTTCCGGGTCATCAGGGGCGCGGTCGGGGGTGTGCTGTGAATCCGTCACGTATCCGGCTGCCCGCAGACGTGGAGATGGAGGACCGGCTTGCGTGGGGTCTTACGGCGCGTCAGCTCGTGATTCTCGCCGTGGCCGCGCTCGTCTGCTACGGCGTATTCGCGGCGGCCGGCTCGGCGTTGCCGATGCCAGTCGCGGCGGCACTTGCGGCGCCGCTCGCGCTGGTCGGTGTCGCGCTGGCGCTGGGACGCCGCGACGGGCTCTCAGGCGATCGTCTCGCGCTCGCCGCCGCGCGGCATCTCACACAGTCTCCCCGCCGCGTCGCGGCACCAGATGGGCTCCCTGCATCGCTGGCGAACGCGCCGGCTCAGCCGGGCGTGTCGCTGCTGCGGGTGCCGGTCAAGGCGATCCTCGCAAGCGGCGTGGTGGAGCTGGCCGACGGCACGAGCGCGCGACTGCTTGCGGCGAGCGGCACGAGCTGGGCGCTTCGCTCCGAGGAGGAGCAGGGAGCGTTGGCCGAGGCGTATGGCAAGTGGCTGAACAGCCTCGTCGAGCCCACCGCGATCACGATTCGCTCAGAGCCGGTGGACCTCACCGAGCGCGCGAACGCGATCGACCGCGCCGCGCCCGGCCTGCCGCACCCGGCGCTGCGGCGCTGCGCTCACACCTACGCGCAGTTCCTCTCTGATCTTGCGAGTCAGGGAGACGGGTTGCGCCGCCGTCAAATCGTGCTCGTACTGAGCAGCAGAAGCCGCGAGCGCGAGACGGCCAAGGCTGACCTCGAACGACGCGCCAGCGAGACGGCCGGCCTCCTACACCCCGCCGGGGTCGAGGTTCACCCGCTCGATGGAGAGCAGACCGCCGCGCTGTTGCTCAGCGCGCTTGAACCACCAGGGCCACCCGCCGGCTCGGAATTGGAGGGAGTGATCCACCGATGCTGAATACGCCTCGCCCGCGTGTGCGTCTCAAGGGCGCCTCGCCACCAGCACCGACGATCCCACTCCCCCGTGTGCGTGTGAAGGGCGCTCCGACGCCAGGCGTCTCGCTGCCGGCGCCGAGCGCGGTTGAGGTCGAGCGCGACTGGCTGCGTACCGGGAACGTTTGGCATCGCAGCCTCGCCGTCGTCGGATACCCGCGCGAGGTAAATCAGGGGTGGCTCGCGCCGCTGCTCAAGGCCGCTGGCGAGCTTGACCTGACGCTGCACATCGGGCCTATCCCGCCTTCGATGGCGGCTGACCGGCTACGCCGCCAGCGTGCCCGCCTTGAGTCCAGTCGGCGCCTCGATGATGACCGTGGGCGACTGACTGACCCGACGCTTATGGCTGCCGCCGAGGACGCCGACGACTTGGCGAGCGCACTCGCTAGGGGTGAGTCTCGCCTGTTTCGCTCGGGGCTTTACCTCCGCGTATCCGGCGGAAGCCGAGACGAGCTTGAGGAGCGCACCGAGCGCGTCAAGGCACTGTGCGCGTCCATGCTGCTGCATGTGGTCCCGGCGACCTTCCGTGCGTTTGACGGATGGCTCTCGACTCTGCCGCTTGGCACCGACCGGCTGCGCCTGCTGCGGACGTTCGATACGCCCGCGCTCGCCGCCGGCTTCCCGTTCGCGTCCTCAGACCCCCCGCTTGAGGATGGCGTGCTTTATGGGCTCACCGAGAGCGGGGCTCCCGTGCTCGTGGACCGCTTCGCGCGGGCGAACTTCAACACGGTCCTTTTGGCATACAGCGGCGCCGGAAAGAGTTACGCGGCGAAGCTGGAAGCGCTGCGGCTGCTCTATCGTGGTGTGCAGGTATTCATCCTCGACCCCGAGGACGAGTACCACGCGCTCTGTGAGGCGGTCGGCGGCGCGTACCTGCCGCTCACCGGCCCGAACAGCGTCGCACTGAATCCGCTGGAACTCCCAGCCGGCGAAGCGCCGCGAGCGCTTGACGAGCGGATTCTGTTCCTCGCCGACCTCATAGAACTGTTGGCCGGAGGCCTCGACGGTGGGGAGCTTGCGGTGCTCGATCGCAGCGCCCGCGCCGCCTACCACGCCGCCGGGATCACGTCTGATCCCTCCACGCATGGCCGGCCGGCGCCGCTGCTCTCAGACCTCGTGCGGGCGCTTGAATCGGAGAGCGAGACGGGGAAGCGGGTCGCGGAGCGCCTGTCTCCCTACGCGACGGGCTCGCACTCCTCGCTGTTTGACCGGCCAACGTCAGTGCAGCCCGACAGTCATCTTGTCTGCTTCTCCCTGCGCGGGCTTCCAGAGCGGATGCGCGCCCCCGCGCTGATGCTCACGCTCGACGCTATCTGGCGCTCGCTTGAGGGTCCGCTGCGCCGTCGCGTAGTGAACGTCGATGAGGCGTGGGACCTCATGCGCGAGACGCCGAGCGCGACCCGCGAGGCGCCCGGCGCACGGTTTTTGTTCCGGTTGGCGAAGAAGGCACGCAAGCGCTGGACCGGGCTCACGACCATCACCCAGGACCCCGGCGACTTGCTCGATTCACCACTCGGACAGTCAGTGGTGAACAACGCGACGCAGCACAAGCTCATGCGTCAGTCGCCGCAAGCGATCGACCGCGTTGGACAGGCCTTCGCGCTGACGGCCGGCGAGCGCTCCTACCTGCTGAGATGCCCGGTCGGACACGGCCTCCTCCTAACAGACGAGCAGCGCATCCCGTTTAGCGTTAAGGCGAGCCCGGCTGAGCACGAGCTTGTCACGAGCGACCCGGCCGAGCTTGCGGAGACTGCTTGAAGCGCGCGGTGCTCAGCTCGTGCGGGCTGCTGTTGGCGTTGCCCATACTTTTCATTGGGGCTGCTGTTGGCGTGCTGGGTGGCGGTGGCTCGGCCCTCAGCCTCGGTCAGCCGGCCGCCGACGTTCAACAGGTCGCCGGGATACCGCCGGAATACCTCCAGCTTTTCCAGGCGGCAGGCGCACGCTATGGCGTGCCGTGGACGGTGCTCGCCGGCATCGGCAAGGTGGAGTGCGACGACGGCCAGGACCCCGACCCCGCCTGCACTCAGGAGGGCGCGGTCAACTACGCGGGTGCTGGCGGCCCGATGCAGTTCCTCGCGTCCACCTGGGCTGAGTACGGCGTCAGCGTCAACGGTGGGCCTCCTGATCGCTGGAACGCGGCCGATGCGATTTTCACGGCCGCGCGCTACCTCAAGGCGAACGGTGCGCCGCAGGAACTACAGCGCGCGATCTTCGCCTACAACCACTCGCAGGAATATGTCGAAACGGTCCTGCGATGGGCGGCCAGCTACGAACGGGAAGCCGCCGCGCTCACCGCCGCGCCGGAAGCGAGCGGAGCCGCAGGAAAGGCGGTCGCGTTCGCGCTCGCGCAAATCGGCGTGCCCTACGTGTGGGGTGGGGAGAGCCCGAGCGGCTATGACTGCTCCGGGCTCGTGCAGGCTGCCTACCGCGCGGCCGGCGTGAGCATCCCGCGCACGACTCAAGAACAGTTTGACGCCGGACCTCATTTGCCGGCCGGCGCCCGGCTCGAACCGGGCGACCTCGTTTTCTTCGGCCCGAGCACGAGCGACGTTACGCACGTCGGGCTGGTCGTGCGCCCCGGTGAGATGGTCGACGCGCCCCATACCGGGACCGTCGTTCGCACCGAGCCGTTTCCTACGACGATCGGCGCGGCGTGGGGCGAAGGCGACGTTTACCTCGGCGCGACCCGACCTGCGGCGAGCGGCGGTGTCAGATGACCCGTCCCGCGCACGAGAATCGCCACCTTCAGGCGTGGCTCGATGAACCGGACAGCCCGCTACGAGGTATCCCGGTACTCGCTCATCACGCGCTCGTGACGGTCGAGCACGTCGCGCCGATCCTCGGCGTGTTCCTCGCGTGTGCAGGGGCGGTCGTGCTCGCCATCGGCCGCGTGCGTCGTCGTCGTCTGGGCGCGGGTGCTCGACAGGTGACGATCGGTGTACCTCCCGACGTTGAGCCCGGCGGCGCCCTGCTGTTGTGGTCGGCTTTGCATGACCTCCTGCGACCGCGTGTGGCGAGGCTGCTTACCGGCCAGCCACATCTAGCGTGGGAGGTCGCCGCGAGCGAGGCGGGCACGACCTTTCGGCTGTGGGTGCCCGAGACGATCCCGCCCGGCCTGATCGAGCGCGCCGTCTCGTCCGCATGGCCGGGCGCGAGCACGAGCACCGTGCCGGCCGGACAGGATGAGCCGGGCGACGGCATGGTGCAGGTTGCGACCGAGCTCGTTCTGTCAGGGCCAGACTGGTTTTCACTCAATGCGGCGATGAAGCCCGACCCGCTGCCGCTGATCCTCGGCCAGCTAGCCGGCCTGCGCGGAGAGCAGCGTGCGCTCGTGCAGGTCTTGACACGGCCGGCAACCATCCGCGAGCAGCGCCGGCTGCGTACCGCCGCCCGGCGGCTGCGTGCCGGCATTTCACCGCATCGCCTCATACGGCTACTGGACTTCCTCACAAGCTCACGCGCGCCGAAGCCGCCGACGCACGATCCGACGATCAGCCCGGACGTGCGCGACGTGATGGGCAAGAGCACACAGCCGCTCTACCGCTGCCTTGTCCGTGTGGCCGTCACGGCGTCCTCGAGCGCCGAGGCGCGGGGTCGCATACACGGCATCCTCGGAGGCTTCGCGCCATATGAGGGCAGGGTCGGTCTGCGTCGGCGTGGTGTGCGCCGCGCCACGGTGAAGCTGCGTGAGCGCTGGCTTGGGCGGCGAGCGTTCCTTGCGAGCACGGGTGAGCTGGCGGCCCTGGCGCACCTGCCCGGCGCGGAGGCGATCCCCGGCGTGGTAATGGCCGGGGCGCGCGAGGTCGCGCCTCCGCCGGGGCTGCCCGCCGAGGGTAAGCCGCTCGGGCTCAGCTCAAGCGGCGGAACGGTGAAGCTCTCAGTGGCGGACGCGCGCCGTCACATTCACGTTCTGGGACCGACGGGGGTTGGTAAGTCCACGCTGATCGCAAGACTCGTCTTGGCTGACTTCGACGCCGGGCGGGGCGTCGTCGTGATCGACCCAAAGGGTGAACTCGTGGAGGACCTGCTCGCACGCATCCCGGCAGGCAGGGAGGGCGAAGTTGACCTCTTGGACCCACTGGACGAGGCGCCGCCCGGCCTGAACGTGCTCGATAGCCCGGACCCTGATCTCGGCGTGGATCAACTCGTCGGCATCTTCCGGCGGGTGTTCGAGCGCTACTGGGGTCCGAGAAGCGACGACATTCTCCGCGCGGCCGTCCTGACGCTCAGCACCGCATCGCCCACAAGCACCCTCGCCGACGTACCTCGACTCCTGGCCGACCGTGCGTGGCAGGCGTCGCTCGCCGCCCAGATTGACGATCCCGTTCTTACGCCCTTCTGGGAGGGCTGGGGCGAGATGTCCGACGCACTTCGAGCGCAGGCAGCGGGGCCGCTGCTGAACAAGCTGCGGGCCTTCCTGCTGCGTCGTCCGGTGCGCGCGATCGTAGGGCAGTCCGTCACGACGCTTGACGTTCCGCGTGCGATCAATGAGGGGCGCCTGCTGCTGGCGAAGCTGCCGAAGGGCACCCTTGGCGACGACACGAGCCGGCTACTGGGGTCGTTCCTATTCGCTCGGGTCTGGCAGGCAGCGCTCGCACGCGCGGCACTTCCCCCTGAGGAGCGGCGCGACGCCTCCTGCTGCGTGGATGAGGTTCACAACTATCTGAACCTGCCGACGCCGTTCGAGGACGTGCTCGCGGAGGCTCGGTCCTACCGCCTCTCGCTCCTTCTCGCCCACCAGCATCTCGGGCAACTGCACCGCGACCTGCGAGAGGCGATCGGCGCCAACGCCCGCACCAAGGTCTATTTCCAGCTTTCCCGCGATGACGCAACAACACTTGAGCGTGAAACGCGCCCCGAGCTATCTGCGCACGACCTCGCGCATCTCCCGGTCTTTACGGCCGGGGTGCGGCTCTGCAACGATGGTCAGCCTGGGCCGGCGTTCACACTCCGAACGGAGGCCCTTGCGCCGGGCGTGCCGGAGCGGGCGGAAGCCGTCAGGGTGTCGGCACGGAAGCGCTACGGCATGAGCCGGGCGCAAGTCGAGGCGCTGCTTGCAGAACGCCAGCGCACGCCAGCAGTAGAGCCACAGACGCAGCGGAAGCTGCGCGCTCCAATGCCGCCTGCCGATCCGCCCTCGAATCCGTCCTCCAATCCGTCCTCCAATCCGTCCTCCAATCCGTCCTCCAATTAAGCATGGAGGCCCCGGCACGGCGCGAAACCGCCGCAAATCACCAGAAACCGAACCGAGAACGGCTGGCCGATAAGAGCGTGAAAAAGAACAAAGAGAAAGAGAGAACACGGCCAAGCCGACTGTCGGAGGACCATGCAGCGAAACTCGCCGCACACCTGACCGACCGGGACAGGAGCATCGCCGAGGACTGTTACGACCACCACGTTCTCACAACTGACCAAATCAAGCGGCTGCACTTCAAGGGACTAAGAACGGCCACGGTCCGACTCCAACTGCTCTACGACCTGCGAGTGCTCGACCGCTTCCGACCGAGAGCAGAACACGGAGAGGGCTCCACTCCGTACCACTGGATACTCGATGAAGCAGGCGCGGTCATCGTCGCTGACCAACTCGGGATCGAGCGTAGCAAGCTGCACTACACGCACCACGAAGGGCTCCGCATCGCCACGAGCCGCAACCTGAGGCACCACGTCGAAGCCAACGAGTTCTTCACCCGCCTGGCCGTCGAAGCCAATCAGGCCGGCGGCGCGCTCGCTGAGTGGTACGGCGTCCGCACCCTCGCCCACCTGTTCACGGGGCAAGTCATCCCCGATGGCTGGGGCGTCCTCGCGCTGCCGAACCGGCCGCCGCTCCACGTTCTCCTTGAGCTTGACCGGACCACCGAGGCCCCCGACGTGCTGCGCGCCAAGGCGAAACGCTACAGCGACGCACTACCGCACAGCAGCCTACGCGAGCACAAGCCCGTTGTGATCCTCGCCGTGCCGAGCGACCGGCGCGCACAAACCGCCACCGCCGCCATCAGTCACATATCAGCGCCGATCGCTGTCGCCGTATGGAACGCCGCCGCGACCCGCTCCGTACTAGCAACTGTCACCACGGCCGCCGCCGAAGTCAACGGCGCCAACCGGCCAAATCTTTAGTGAATCTTAGAGCTTTAACCCTTGAGAACCGATAATAGATTTGTTATCGTGCTGGTTAGTGGTAAGCGATTGCATGAAAGGACACAGTGACGACATGGACACCATTTCAGTCGATGTAACGCCATCCGTCGCATACGCGCTGCTCACCCGCGCCGGGTTCACCAGAGACGCACGCGGGCGATGGGCACATGCCGATGGGCGTTGGTCGTGGCAGGCAGACGAGGCTTTGCGATGGGCGCTAGTCGATATGGCTGAGGAACGCGACCACGCCGTAACGGTACGCCGCACCGGCCACACGATCGTCTACGAACACACGGAACTAAAAACGCCCCTCGCGGAAGTGACTCGCTTTAGGCACAAGTGGCACACATGCCGCTACAACCCGAGCCCCGACACTGACCTGGATGACTGCGATTACGACGAGTGGGACGACCGCGCGAG
>JBEKAM010000097.1:0-13521 GCA_050015915.1 Solirubrobacteraceae bacterium | reverse complement strand
CCATTCTAGAGATCTACTGACAACCAGCGCGTGCCCACGCCCCATTCGCGCCCGCGATCCAGCTAGGCCCAGCCGTCGTACCAACGAGCTCTCAGGAAACTCTCAGGATTCTCAGCGGATACGCTCACACCGCCTGGCGATCCTGAGACTCGATGAACACCGCACTTCAACAGGAAGGCGCGCACATGCCCGAGAGCCCCGCTGCCCACCGCGTGCTGGTTGTCGACGATGAGCCGAACATCGTCGAGGTGATCACGATGGCCCTGCGCTTCCAGGGCTTCACCGTGGAGAGCGCCGCCAGCGGACGCGCGGCGCTCGCCGCCGTCGCCAGCTTCAAACCCCACCTGATGGTCCTCGACGTGATGCTTGGCGACATGGAGGGCTTCGACGTAGCCGCTCGCCTCGGCGCACAGCGCGCAGGCGTGCCGATCATCTTCCTCACGGCCCGCGACGCCACCGAGGATAAGGTCCGCGGCCTCTCGGGCGGCGGCGATGACTACATGACCAAGCCGTTCAGCCTCGAGGAGCTAGTCGCCAGGATCAGAACGATCCTCAGGCGCACGGGCCAGGCCACACCTGAGTCCGGACGCCTGATCTTCGAGGACCTCGAGCTCGACGAGGAGTCGCGCGAGGTCACCCGCGCGGGCGAGCCGATCGAGCTGACCGCCACCGAATACCGCCTGCTGCGATACCTGATGCTCAATCCGCGGCGCGTGCTCACGCGAGCGCAGCTCCTCGACCACGTGTGGAACTACGACTTCGGTGGCGATGGGCGCGTGCTCGAGACCTACATCAGCTACCTGCGCAAGAAGCTCGACGCTCACGGCCCATCGCTGATCAAGACCGTGCGCGGCGTCGGCTACGCCCTGCAGGCGCCGCGCTCCTGATGGCCTCGCTGCGCGCGCGCGTGCTGGCGAGCGTGCTGTTGCTCTCCGCGGCGGGCCTCGTGGCGCTGGCGCTCGTCACTTACACCGAGCAGCGCTCCTTCCTGGAAGGCCGCCTCAACCAGGAGGTGCGCGGCGCGGGCCCCTCCGTATCCCGCGCGCTCGACAACGAAGGCTTCACGCCACCCGACGACGCCAACGACAACCCCGCCGGCGGCTCAGACCCCGCGCAAGGCCGTCCCGGTGGCCCGATCAACCTCCCCCCCGGCACCTACGGACAGCGCCGCGAAGCATCCGGGCACGTGATCGGGAGCCTGGATTTCAATTACAACAGCGAATCGCACCCCCCCACACCCAAGCTGCCGACGCACATTGCGCTGAACAAGCTGATCACCGTCAGCTCCGCCGGCTCGACGGACCTGAGCTATCGCGTGTATGCCATCCGCGACCCCGAGGACAGCGGCATCACCGTGATCGCCGTGCCGCTAACCGAAGTCAAACAGACGCTCAGCCGTCTGCTGCTAGTCGAGGCGTTGGTGATCGTCGGTGTGCTGCTCGCCCTGGCCGTCAGCGCCTCGTTCGTCGTGCGGCTGGGGCTACGTCCGCTCGACCGCATGGAGGTCACCGCGGGAGAGATCGCCGCGGGCGAGCTCTCCAAACGCGTCAGCCCGGCCACCGAGAAGACGGAGGTCGGGCGACTTGGGCTGGCATTGAACGCGATGCTCGACCGGCTAGAGGAGGCGTTTGCCAAGCGCACAGCAAGCGAAGAGCGCCTACGCCGATTCCTCGCCGACGCCTCACACGAGCTGCGCACGCCGCTCGCCTCCATACGCGGCTATGCGGAGCTGTTCCGCATGGGCGCAACCGCCGATCGAGACAGCACAGAGATGGCAATGCGGCGGATCGAGGAGGAGTCCAAGCGCATGGGCGTACTCGTCGAGGACCTGCTCACGCTCGCGCGCCTGGACGAGGCGCCACAGCTCAAACGAGAGCCCGTCGACCTCGCCGTACTGGCCGACGACGCAGTCGAGGACGCGCGCGCCATCGCCCCCGACAGGACGATCGAGCTACACGCCAGCGACCCGGCATTCGTCACAGGCGATCAGCACCAGCTGCGCCAGGTGCTCGCCAACCTCACGCGTAACGCGCTCGTCCACACCCCCGCCGGCACGCCCATCGAGGTGTCGCTCGAGCAGGACGATGAGACGGTCACCGTCACCGTACGTGACCACGGCCCCGGACTGCCGGAAACCGGCGACGGCAGTCTTTTCGATCGCTTCTGGCGCGCAGAGGCAGGCCGCGAGCGCGGCAAGGCGGGAGCCGGCCTGGGCCTCTCGATCGCGCACACGGTGGTCTCCGCGCATCACGGCCAGATCAGCGCCACCAACGCCGCAGACGGGGGCGCCGTCTTCAGCGTATGCCTGCCCAAGTCGCCCCCCGAGCCCCCGCAGGGTCTCTCAGCCAGCTCTCAGGCTCCACCCGCGGAGCGCTGAGGCTGCGCAGCGACACTGGATAACAGTCAATCGCAACCGATCCGAAAGGCTCCGGAAATGTCCCTCACACTCGCCATTACCATCATCGTGCTCGCCGACCTAGCCCTGATCGGTGTACTCGCATTCGTCATGTCTCGGGCCAAGCTCCTCACCCCCCACGCACCGGCCGCCGAGACGGTTCTCCCCCAGCACCGGACCGTCAGGCACCCGCGCTCCAGGCAGCACACCGCGCCCGCTCGCACGGCAGCGCTCACTGCCCGGGCGTAACGCGAGCGCGTAACGCACGCGCGTAGCTCGAGCGAGACGGCGGGCGGTGCCCCAGAGGCGCCGCCCGCCGCGGCAGTTAACGGCAGTCAATGACTGCTCTCCTCACCTTCCCCCGGCTCTCTTAGCGTGCCCTTACGGAAGGGTTATTGGCCGTTCAACCAAGTTCGGCACGGTGTATGCGCACCTCCAGATCTTCCGGGCAAGAGCGCCCTGCCCAACCAGCTCCAACAAGCCCCATCTAGTGCCCAGCCGATTCACAGCCCGCTCCCAGGAACCCTCGCTTTGATGGCAGACATGATCACCTCGCAAGCCAACATCCTCGCCACAGCGGTCGGCCCCCACCTCTTCTGGATCACTAGCCGCGCCGCAGGCATCGCCGCACTGGTGCTGTCGAGCCTGTCGATCTGCATCGGCCTGCTGATGGGCGGCGGCATGTTGAAGAGGGCCCGCCCCACCCGTCGGGCCGATCTCCGAGTGACACATGAGGCGCTGTCGCTGGCGACCCTCACAGCGCTGGTGATTCACGGCCTGACCCTGCTTGGCGACGGCTACCTGCACCCGAGCCTCGGCGACGTCGCGATTCCCTTCCTGAGCAGCTACAAGACCTTCTGGACGAGCATGGGAATCGTCGCGTTCTGGATGCTGGCGATACTCGGCCTCTCCTACTACGCCCGCACGCGCATCGGCGTGCAACGCTGGCGCACGCTCCACCGTTTCACTGCGCTCGCCTGGATCCTGGGCCTCGTGCACTCCCTCGGCGAGGGCACCGATGCAGGGCAGACATGGTTCCTGGCGATGACAGCGATCGTCACTGTGCCCGCGATCGGGCTGTTGATCTTCCGCCTCGCGAGCGAGCGCCGCCACTCAGCAACTTCACAGGCGGCCCCCGCCAAACGCCAACACGCGTCGCGCAAGCTTGCCGCTCCCGCAATCCCTCAGCCCGATTGGAGCGACCATGGACTCACATGAGAACACCTCCCACCGCCCGCCCGCGCCCCCCACACCCGAACAGCTTCAAGCCAGGGCGCGCGCCGCTGCTCACCGCGACGGTCTATACCGACGCGCGCGCCGCATCCGAGGATCGGTCGCCAGCCTCGCCGCGGTGCTGTTCAGCACCGCCTTCCTCGTGATCTACGTGCAGCTCGCCTCCGGCCACGATCCCGCCCTCGTCGCCAACGCCAAACGCGCAGCCAGCGCGAGCACGAGCACCGGATCCACGAAAGCCTCCACGGCCTCGACGAGCACCGACTCCTCCACAGCGGAAAGCACGCCTACGACCAGCACTGAAACCTCCAGTACCGAATCCTCCAGCGGCTCGAGGTCGTCGTCGAGCGAAGAATCGAGCAGCGGCGCTTCCGCTGTGACCACCTCCCAGTCATGAGCGCAGAGACCGTCGAGGAGTTCGATTGCTTCGGCTCGAGATGCGCAGCACTCGTGATCGGCTCCGGCGAGGCGGGCTCGGCACAAGGCGCCGCTTCGCTCGCCCGACAGATGCTGCTGGAATGGCACGACCGCTTCTCCCGCTTCCTGCCGGAAAGCGAACTGTCACAGTTGAATCGCGACCCGCGGCGGGAGGTACCGGTGCGCATGTTGATGGCGCGCTTCGCACACGCCGTCCACACCGCCGGAGCACTGACTGATGGGCTGGTCGACGCCACGCTGCTCGACGACGTCGAAAGCGCCGGCTACACCAACGAGATGCCAGCACCTATCCCGCTGGCTGAGGCGCTTGCGCTCGCCCCCACGCGGACGCCCGCGGGCGGATCCGCGCGCGAAGGCTGGCGCGCGATCGAGGTCGATCTCGACGCCCACATCGTCACCCGCCCTCCCGGCCTGAAGCTCGACAGCGGCGGTCTCGCCAAGGGGCTGTTCGCCGATGCCCTCGCCGAGCTGCTCGCCAGCCACCCCAGCTTTGCGATCAACTGCGCCGGTGACCTGATGATCGGCGGTAGCGCACAGTTGACCCGTCCGATCAACGTCGAAAGCCCGTTCGACGGTCGCATCCTGCACACGTTCGAGCTATCTCACACCGGCGTGGCCACCAGCGGCATCGGCCGGCGCAGCTGGCTTACAGATGACGGCAAGCCCGCCCACCACCTGCTCGACCCGGCAACCGCCAGCCCCGCGTTCACCGGCATCGTGCAGGTGACAGCGCTCGCGCCGAGCGCACTGATGGCCGAGATCCAGGCGAAGGCGGCGCTCCTCAGCGGACCCAGCGCAGCCCGAGAGTGGCTGCCTAACGGCGGCGTGATCGTGTTCGACGACGGCTCCCACGAGGTCGTGCAGCCACCCACGACGGTGACGCTCAGCCAGCTCTCAGCCTTCCTCCAGAGCCCTCGCAAACCAGCGCTACAGGATGCGTGACATGAACCCTCTCAGCCCTCACACCACCCCCCCAATGCTCAGCCCCCACACCATAGAAATCGTCATACCCGTCCACAACGAGCAGCGCGTGCTCGCCGAGAGCGTCCGCACATTGCACGCGCACCTGGTACGCAACTTCGATCTCCCTTTCAAGATCACAATTGCGGACAACGCCAGCACCGACGGCACGCTCGGTGTCGCCCGCCTGCTCTCAATGGAGTTTCCAGAGCTGAGCGTGATGCACCTGAAGCACAAGGGACGCGGTCTCGCGCTACGCGCCGCTTGGGGTACGAGCGATGCTGACGTCGTCGCCTACATGGACGTCGATCTCTCGACCGACCTCGACGCGCTCGCCGAGCTGCTGGAGCCACTGCTGGAGGGGCGGGCGGACGTGGCGATCGGATCGCGCCTTGCCCCCGGCGCCCGGGTCAAGCGTGGCATCAAGCGCGAGATCATCTCCCGCGGCTACAACCTGCTGCTACACGTGCTGCTGGGCACTGGCTTCTCAGACGCGCAGTGCGGCTTCAAGGCCGCCCGTCGCGAGGTCGTGCAGACGCTGCTCGCACAGGTCGAGGACGACGCGTGGTTCTTCGACACCGAGCTGCTGTATCTCGCGCAGCGCAACAAGCTTGCGATCCACGAGGTGCCCGTCCACTGGGTCGACGATCCCGACTCGCGCGTGGACATCCTCGCGACCGCCTACGAAGACCTACGCGGGATCATGCGCCTGCGCCGACGCTCAGCGCAAGCGGTGCGCGAAGCTGCGGCGCGAGCTCCGCGGCAGGCAGCGGTCGCGAGATGAAATAGCCCTGGCCCACATCGCACCCGAGCGTGGCGAGGTGCTGCATCACTGCCTCGCTCTCGATGCCCTCGGCGACCACCGTCAGCTCAAGGTTGCGAGCCAGCTCAATCGTCGAGCGCACGATTGCCTCGCTGCGCCGATCCTCGAGGATGTCGGTCACAAACGAGCGGTCGATCTTGATCTCACTCGCGGGCAATGTCGCGAGATACTCGATCGAGGCGTTGCCCGTCCCAAAGTCGTCGATCGACACACCCACACCACTGGCCCTCAGCGCCTCAAGGCCCGCCACCGCCCTGCCGCGATCGATCACCGCCGCGCTCTCCGTGACCTCCACTGTGAGCCGCTCGGCGGGGATCCCATGTTGCTCCAGCAGCGAGGCGATCCGACGGGGAAGCTCCGCGTCGATCAGATTACGAGCGGACAGGTTGACCGACAGCTCGAGGTCGATCCCGCTACTGCGCCAGGCGACCAATTGCGTCAGCGCCTGCTCGATCACGTGCATCGTCAGCGGACCCACGAGCGCGGTCTGCTCAATCAGCGGGATGAACCGCATCGGCGGCAACATCCCGTGCTCGGGGTGCTGCCAGCGCACAAGCGCCTCCACACCGACGATCCGTCGACTGTGCATGTCGACCTTCGGCTGGTAGTAGACGATGAACTCACCGTGCTCAAGCGCCGAGCGAACCTGTCCGAGCAACGCGAGGCCGGTAGCATCGAACTGATCGCACTCGGGCGAGTAGACCTGAAGGCGACCGCCGCGCGAGCGCGCGTGCGCAAGCGCCGCATCAGCGCGCCTGAGTAGCGCATCTGGGTCCTGCGCGTGCTCGCCCATCACAGCGACGCCGATACTCGCCTCGACGTTCAGCGCAACCCCATTGAGTGACACCGGCGCTTCAAGGCTCGCCTGCAGCGCCGCTGCGATCCTGAGCGCATCGGCGACACCGTCCGCACGCGGGCACAGCACAGCGAACTCATCGCCACCCAGCCGCGCCACGAGCGTCTCCCCGGGGAGCTCGTCGCGCAGGCGCCTGGAAACCTCGCGCAGCAGTTTGTCGCCGTTGCTGGCGCCCAGCGTGTTGTTCACCTCGGTGAAGTGATCCAGATCGATCAGCAGCACCGCCACCGCGCCATCGTGGCGGCTTTCCTGGCGGACAGCATTGGTGACACGCTCGATGAACAGCGTGCGGTTGGGCAACCCCGTCAGCTGGTCGTAGCGCGCGAGGCGATAGTTCTCCCGCGATTGGCGTCGCAGCCTGCGCGAGGCCCGCGCGACGATGCGATAAAGGATCGCCCACAACAGCGCCAACCCGATCGCCACGAGCAGTGCGATTGTTCGCTTGTCACTCGCGAGCGCCGACGCGATCGGGCGATAACTCAGATAAATCTCAAACGCACCTTCCGGGGGCCCAAATGAAGCGAAGCGCAGCGGCACATACACCTCCACCAGTTCACCCAGGCCAACCTCGCTGGCGGTCTCCGTGTGTGGGCGTGGCGTGACCACATCCGCGTCATCAGGCCGGCCGGCGAGCGCATGCAGCAGGTCATCGCTCGGAGGCAGTGTGCGCCCGATCAGGCTGTGATCGTCGGAGTAGATGACTTTGTAGTGGGAGTTCCAGATCTTGATGCGGGCGAGATCCTGCGTGACCGAGCGCGCGCTCAGCTGTTGGTCCAACGCACGGATGCCAGCGGGAGTGAGACCGGTGCGCAGGTCCTGCGGTGAGAGGTGAGGCTCGATACCGATGTGCGCGATGATCCGCGCCGCCTCACTCTCATCGGCCAGCGTGCGCGAGACGATCTGCGCCTGTAGAACCCGCGCGAGGATGAACCCCAGCGCCACGATCGGCACGACGCTCAGCAGGGCCACTTGTCGGGTGAGCGTCAGCTGTGCGGTAAGCCTTCTGAATCCGCCATGCAGGCGCATGTAAGGGTTTTCGGCAAACACCCCTAATCACTGGAGTCCAATGGGCAAAACTCGGACGGAGCGGCGGAGGGCGGGGGGAGGGCGGGACCTTATACTGCGCCGCCAACATGCGAGCGCTCGTGCAGAGGGTAAGCCGCGCCGCCGTGCGGGTGGACGAGCGCCTGGTCGCTGAGATCGGCCCTGGGTTGCTGGTGCTGCTCGGAGTGACCCAGGAGGACGATGGCGCCGTGGCGGACCGGCTGGCCGCCAAGGTACGGGCGCTACGGATCTTCCCTGACGCTGGCGGGAATATGAACGAGGCGCTCGGCGAGCGCGAGATCCTGTGCGTGAGCCAGTTCACGCTTTACGGCGATGCGCGGCGCGGCAACAGGCCGAGCTTCATCGCCGCCGCTGGCTCCGAGCACGCCGAGCCGCTGTATGAGCGCTTCTGCGAGCGCGCCGGCGCCAAGCAGGGCGTGTTCGGCGCGAACATGGCCGTCGAGCTGGTCAACGACGGCCCCGTGACGCTGCTGCTCGAGGCGTGAGCCTTACTCGGCGCGGCGTGTCACGGCGCAGGCATGGCGCCCGCGAGCGGCTGCTTGCCGGCCCTACCCGTCAGTTGCGCCACCGCACCAGCACCGGCGGTCGTCCAAGTGGCAACGACAGAGACCGTCTGCAAGCCCGGTGCCTTGGCTGTCAACGTCGCGAGCACGGTGTCCCCATCGACCGAATCCTGATCGGGGGCGAGCTTGACGGTGCCGCTCACCGATACTTCCGGCACGAGCCGGTCGCGATGCAGCGTGAGCAGCGCACCGTGCGCGCTGGCACGTACCTCGCCGCCCGCAAGTCCGTGGTCGAGCGGCACTTCGATCGCCTGGTAGCGAGCGATCGCATCGCCCGCTGTGGAGACCTCCGCGGCAGCCAGTCGCAGCTCTTCGCTCGATGCGTCGTTTGCTGTGGAGGGTTGCAGCGGCGGTTCTTCAGATAGCCGTGCTGCATACACACCGACGGTGTGGATCGGCGACACGGCAGGGGCGCAACTGGCGTTCAGCTTGCCCAGCGCATGCGGGTTGGCCACAAACTCCTGCACGAGCGTCGAGCCGCATTCGGTGTCGCCCTCCCCCACCACGTGCGTCGAGTTGGCGAGCTCAATGAAGCGCGCGTGCCCACCGATCTCAGCGAGCACCTTGGGGACGCCCGCAGCCGGCGTCCACGTGTCGAATTCTCCCCCCAGGACGAGCACGGACAGCTTGCTCGGCAGCAGCGGCAGATGGCCTGTGGTCGGCGGCTGAGCGATGGTCGGGCTGGGCCAGTCCACGCAGCCGGTGTACGCCTCGGTGTTCTCATCCTGGGACAGCCATTCAGAGATGGAGAACGGGTTGAATGTCGTGGGCGAGAGCACCGCCTCCGCGGTGGCGAGTTCCTCGGCGCGCTGCGACGGGGTGGCGTTCATGTTGAACAGCTGCGGGTAATCGAGACACGACACGGCGAGGTACAGCTCGACTGAGTATTCGCGGAAGGGCACTCCGAAGTACGCCTCATCGACCGCCAGGCGCTGTGCATACAGGCGCAGCAGCGGTGCAGCGTCCCCCTCGTCGAGCCATGCCCGGGCCGCGGCGTCGAGCTCGCGGTAGATGTTCACGTCCTCGGCGGCGTCGCTGATGAGGTTCACCAGCCCGTCCACTTCCATGCTCACGTCCTGCAGCTTCCCGTTCGGCCCCGGCACGACACCCGACAGCGGATGCTCGCGCAGGCTTTCGGCGAGCTCGCCGATCCGCATCCATGAAGAGCCAGGCGCTGCGCTCGCGCACGCTGTTGAGCGACTGCAGGCGGCGTTGAACGCAGCTGGCATCGACTGGATCGTGCTGCGATACCACGGGTCGAGGCCAACCGTTTCATACGTCGAGTCGAGGATCAAGCTGCGAACAAGCGACGGGAAGCGCGACGCGAATACCTGCGCGAAGAACGAGCCGTAGGAGTCGCCGTAGAGGTCGACCCTGCCCAGGTCGAGCGCTCTGATGACGCTCGCAAGATCCTCCGCGGCCGGCGCCGAGGTGAACAGGTCCGACGCGTGAAGCCAGCTGTGGTGAGGGCCTTTCCAGCGGTGGTTCAATGCCGCCGCACACCCAGCGGCCGCCTGCTGAAAGGCTTCCGAGCCGGTCGGGCCAGAGAAGTCCTGCAGCGCTTTGCAGTGAAGCGGCGTCGATTCCCCCGTCCCACGATTGTCGACCGCGAGCATGTTCCAGCGCTGCAGCAGCCCGCCATACATCACGCTGTAGCCTGCGGGCGAGCCGTCCGATTCATACGCGACCGACCCGATCGACGGGTAGCCGGGACCACCCTCCACGGGAACGACCGTGCCGGACGCCAGCCCGCCAGGCGGCGCCGAGGCGGGATACCAGCGGTAGGCGATCGAGATGTGTGGGCCCGTTGGCATCGCATAGTCCAGCGGCACCGACAGCGTGCCGCAATAGGAGAGCGGCGCCGTTGCGCACAACGTCAGCGTCTGCGTGCCGACACGCAGCGTCGATGGCGGTGCGGCCTGCGCTGAGGCCGACCCCGCGCATGTAACGGCAAGTGCGACCAGTGCGCCTGCCAGCGCCAGCCGCGCTTTCCGGCTAGCGGATGAACCCTTGCCTTCCTGGCTTGCGCGGCCACTCACGAACGCCTCTCCCCTCGATATCGGGTAGAAGCGTCGCAGATGAGCGCACCGGCCGACCCCAACCGCTCGCACGACCGGCTACTGCCGTGGATCGCAGCCGAGCGCACGTTCAGGGCAGTTGTGCTGCTCGCCGTGGGGATTGTGCTCGTCACCCATCCTCACACCAACTGGGCGAGCGACATCGCTCATCTTGCTGGGCACCTCGGGTTCGACCCGAAAGAAAACTGGATCCAGCGGATCATCAACGACGTCAGCAAGATCCACGCAAACCAGGATCTCCTGTTCGGGCTCGTCGCGATCGGCTACGGCGTGCTCGAGGGCGCCGAGGCGTACGGCCTATTCAAGCGCCGCCGCTGGGGCGAGTGGCTGACAGTCGTCGCGACCTCGCTGCTGTTCATCCCTGAGGTATGGGAGTTGACTAAAAGCGCCTCGTTCCTGAAGGTTGTGGCGGTGGTGGTGAACGTCGCTGTGGTGGTTTATTTGCTTTGGCGGTTGCGGCGGAGGGGACGGTAGATGGTGGGGCGCGGCGCGTGCCCTACTGCTGATCGAGCGCGCCAAAGCCGTCGCGCTTCCCGGTGCGTGCGATCGACGACACCGACCACGGCATGAAATGTACATCCAGGCACTCGTGGCTACGATACGCCTATCGCCGCGTCAGGTGTGACCTCCGCCTTGTCGAGGCGGTACAGGGTGGGAACAGAAGGGTAGCCAACGACACGTAAAGGCAGCAAAGGCCACGGAAATCAGGCGTGTTGTGCTCCTACGCCTACCCCAGGCTTTCCCGCACTTGCCTGGCGATATGTGCGCCAGATGTGCACCAAGTTCTCGTGCCGATGTGCTCACAAAGACTCGGAGTTTGCTCACTCTCTTCTCCTGCTCGCGGTCGGTCAGGTCAGCGGACCCACAAGCCGCGGCCACTCGCAGGATGTCGCGGGATCCACCGGGGTCGGCCCCAATCCTTACGCCGCAAATCGAATGCAACGCGCAGACCGAACCACCGGCGAGACAGTGCCTCATCCAGCGCGCAGACTTCCACCACCGTCGTAGCAAATCGGCGACGGCGGCTCAAGCCTTCGTTCTACGATCGTTCGGCCCTGAGCCGATCTCACGAGCAACGTGGCCGGCAAATCTCACAGCATCCCATACACAGGGACACCACCACGGACCGGCACACGGACAAACGCTTCGGCTCTTCCGAAGATCAGGCCAGCCTGACGCCTAGCTCATCGAATCATAAAGCCGTGCGGTCGGGCGTTGACGCGGCGGTTGCTGAGCGGCGTGATGTCGACCGGTTTTTTGACTTGTCGCTGGACCTGATGGGGATCGCGAGCGCTGAGGGGCGGTTCGTGCAGATCAACCCGGCCTTTACGCGTACGCTTGGGTATTCGCGTGCGGAGTTCTCGGCGCGGCCGTTCATGGACTTTGTCCATCCGGATGATGTTCCGGCAACAATGGAGAAGTTCGCTGCGCTCGGGGCGGGACAGGATGTCGTGGGGTTCGAGAACCGCTATCGCTGCAAGGATGGCTCCTACCGGTGGCTGCTGTGGAGCGCTACCGCGATGCAGGACGGGCGTACCTTCGCGGTGGCGCGTGACGTCACTGAGCGCAAGCGGATCGAGGCAGAGCTACATGCAAGCCGGGAGCAGGCAGCGGGGGCGTCTCGTGCGAAGTGGGATTTCCTATCGCACATGAGCCACCAGCTGAGCACCCCGCTGAACGATCATCGGGATGATTCAGCTTCTGCGTGACAGCTCACTTGACTCCACGCAGGAAGGCTGCGTCGACGCGCAGGAAACGTCAGCTGAGGCGCTGCTCTCGGTCCTCAGCAACGTGTTGCACTTCTCAAGGCTCGAGGCTGGGGGTCTCGAACTTGACCGCAGCGACTTTGAGCTACTGGCAGTGGTTGAAGAGGCTTGCCAGATGGTCACCGATCAAGCGCATGCCAAGGATCTCAACGTCTTCCACGAGGTCGCCGTGCACGCTCCGCGGACGGTGACGGGCGATCGCTCGCGGCTGCGCCAGATCCTGCTGAACCTGCTGAGAAACGCCGTCAAGTTCACCGCCGCCGGTGAAATCACTGTACGCGTCACGACCCGCGAGCCTAACGAGCTTTACTTCTCGATCGCAGACACCGGCATCGGTGTAAGTACCGATCGATTGGCGGCTGCTTGAGCGATCGGGGTCTGCGCGTGCTGCTCGCCGAGGATGAGGAGATCAACTGCATCGTCGCGCAGGCACTCCTAGGCAAACTAGGACTGCAAGCGGCGGTCGCCCACAACGGTCGCGAGGCGATCGCGATGGCCGCCGCAGATCACTACGACGCGATCCTGATGGACTGCATGATGCCCGAGACCGACGGACTCGAAGCGACACGCCAGATCCGCGCGGCCGAGGGGCAACACCACGTGCCCATCATCGCTATGACAGCCCTAGCGATGCCCGGCGACCGCGAGCACTGCCTAGCAGCAGGAATGGATGAGTACCTCAGCAAGCCCGTCCGCCTTGCAGCACTCGAAGCAGCCCTCCACCGAGTGACGCCCGTCTCAGCACACGCCGCACCCGGATAGCACCGTTGAAGCGCCGCAGCTTGCCGTTCAAGTACATGGAAGCATGTGAGCGTTCGGCGCTCAGATCACGGCTGCCAGTCGCGTTCTACGTGGAGGTGCGGGTCCTTATCCGTGGTGGTGTTTGCGGCTTCGGGTGTGGTGTGGTTTGACGGTGAATACTCCGAAACGGACGAGCGCGAAACCTGTGAGGGCGTGTGTGTTGGTTAGGTGTATGTTTGAGAGGTCTTGAACGGAGATTGTCCAGGTGCCGGGTTCGAGCGTGGCGGGGAGCGTGATGGTGGCGTTGGCGGCACCGTTTGTGACTTGCACAAGTCGTGTCGCACGGTAGTGGGGGCCTTGTAGGACGATGAGTGCGTCGTGGTGGCGTCCGCGGCCTAGGCGTGTCGCGAGGATTGATATGCGGTGGCCCGGCTGTAGCGTGGTTGAGCTCGCGACTAGCGGCCGGACCTTCGCGGAGACCGCGAGAGCGAGCCTGCTGCGCACGAGCCCGGGGACCAGGTTTCGCGGGAACCCTGTGCGGTGGAGGTCGCGGCGTGCGAGTCGACGCAGCGGCCGTGCTGGGAGTAGACGCTGGGAGAGCAA